>SVNO01000011.1 GCA_015066845.1 Ruminococcus sp.
ATACTCGCCTTTTGTCCGGTAGGCAGCACCCAGATTATTGTAGGTGGCGGCTGTTTCGGGGTGGGCTTTGTATGCCGGATGGTTTTCATAGATGCCCAGTGCCTTTTCAAACTGTTCAATGGCTTTGTCATACTCGCCTTTATCATCATAGGCAGCACCCAGATTATTGTAGGTGGCGGCTGTTTCGGGGCGAGCTTTGTATGCCGGATGGATTTCATAGATGTCCAGTGCCTTTTCAAACTGTTCAATGGCTTGGTCATACTCGCCTTTGTTCCAGTAGGCAGCACCCAGATTATTGTAGGTGTTGGCTGTTTCGGGGTGGGCTTTGTATGCCGGATGATTTTCATAGATGCCCAGCGCCTTTTTATACAGTTCAATGGCTTTGTCATACTTGCCTTTCGCACCATAGGCAGCACCCAGATTATTGTAGGTTCCGGCTGTTTCGGGGTGGGCTTTGTATGCCGGATGGATTTCATAGATGCCCAGTGCCTTTTCAAACTGTTCAATGGCTTTGTCATACACGCCTTTGTTCCGGTAGGCATCACCCAGATTATTGTAGGTTCTGGCTGTTTCGGGATGGGTTTTGCCATACACCTGTTCTTTGATGCCCAGTGCCTTTTTATACAGTTCAATGGCTTTGTCATACTCGCCTTTTTTCCGGTAGGCAATACCCAGATTATTGTAGGTGGTGGCTGTTTCGGGGTGGGCTTTGTATGCCGGATGGATTTCATAGATGTCCAGTGCCTTTTCGTACTGTTCAATGGCTTCGTCATAATCGCCGTTATCATCATAGGCAACACCCAGATTATTGTAGGTGGCAGCAAGACTTGGTGATTTTTCACCACCAGCTGCTATTTTCAGGAGAATTGCTTCGTTGTACTGTGCAATTGCGGCATCAGAATCCAGCATATGATAAAGCATCAAACCGACATCATGATACACCCGCGCAATCAGCAGCTTGTTGTTATTGGTTCCGTTTTTCTCTGCCCATTCCTTCGCATCAGCAAAAAACGTCTGTGCTTTCTTGTTGCCGTACCAGTCTGTGCAGAGTCTTTTGAGGAAGTCCTCGAAATGGTCGGAGCAGTCAGGGGAGAACAGGAGGGGGAACCAATCATCTGCGGGATAGTTTTGGTCGTCGATACAGTAACGGGATACCACAAACAACTCACCAATAATATCAGGGTAAAGCGGTGTGATTTCATCACCGCTGCCCTCACAAAGTGCTGCGAAAAACTGCTTTCTGACTCTGTTCGGGTTATCGCCAAGATTGAGTGCTTCATTCACCCTATCACAATATGTCGCGCGGATGTCTTTATAGCTTGTTGAAAATCCGAATTTACCACCGGCAGTGGCAAGGGCAAGGAGCTGAAGCGCGGATTGCTTCGCTTCTGAACGTATATCCTCGTTCAGACTATGTTCCCAATCACGGGAGAGTCGTTCGATAAAATGATAAACAAGCGATTCTGCATCTAAATTTTTGTATTCATTATTTTCAAGTGCCGCATCGCCTGCTAGCAAAAGGAACAGACAGCGTGTGGATGCATTCTGATTCCTGCACAGTTTTTCCTGAAAATAAGTAATTATCTCGTTCTTCTCAGCATCTGTCAATTTTTTCTCTTTTGCTGCTGCAAGATTGTCCAGAATCCTTCTGTAATCCTTTTCCGCCAGCTGCATCTCATTGAGATTCAAGGACTGTTGATTGATTTGTTTGTTTTTGGAATAGAATTCTGCGAGACGGCTCGGATAATTGTCATGACGTTTCAGCTTTGCAAACCAGTTTTCAGAATCATTGTCGACATAGGGCGTGCGCTCCAAAAGGAGAACACGCAGTCGTTTCTGCGAATTAAACAGCTTTTCAAGGAGTTTTGCAATGTCCTCGGAATAACTGCCGGCATAATCACAGATAACAAGCACCGGCTTTCTGCTTTTGTCGAATTCAAGTTCCAACAGCTTTTTGATTTCCTTACGGTCAACCCAGATGACGTTCCATTTTTCAAAAAGTTTCCACCATTTGGACATAAAGCCCCGTGTGCTGTAGGCAAGTCCCATATGGAATGCAAGCTTACTTTTCCCCATTCCACCATGTCCGGCAATCGACCAGATGCACTTTTTCTTATTGCAATACATAAAATCATCAAGCATCCGGCTTTCTTTTTTTCTGCCATACAATTTGATTCCGGTATAGCGATAACTCAGGAACGGACCATCAACGCAAAGATCTTTGATTGGGTTTTTATAGATGTACTGCGATAATTTTTTAATCTGGTCATCTGGGAGCTTTTCAGCTTTGGTTTTACTCACTTGTTCGGAAATCAGCTTCATCGTTTCTACTGCAATCGAAACAATCGCACCAACGACAATATCCACAATATCTGTTGTAGGATTAGAATCAATAAAAAAGCGAAAAGCCCAAAATATAATAGCAATAATAATAATCCAACACAGAATACGAAGTAAAAGTTTCAAGGCATTCCCCTCCTTCCCCCATATTATACCATATTTCGCGCTCCCCTGTCAACAAATTCCTCACATCACGTCGAGTTTTTGTAGATTTCGTGCATTGCCTGCATTTTGTCCACTAAATCTGCAAATTATGGGTTGCATTTTGTTCAAAAATCGTTTACAATATAAAAAGAAATATAAACAGCAAAGGAGTGGTTACTAATGAATATGAAGCATCTGAAAGCTCTCGCTTCCGGCATGACTGCTGCGGCAATGGTATTCTCCATGGCTGCTGCACTCCCTACAATGGAAAAAGTCGGAGCAGCTGACACCTGCGTCATTGACACGTCAAAGGAATACCAGTACATCCGCGGTTTCGGTGGTATCAACCATCCGGAATGGACGGGACAGGATCTGACACCTGAGCAAAGACAGACAGCATTCGGCAATGGCCCGAATGAGCTGGGCTTTACGGTACTGCGTGTCTTTGTCAACCCCGACAAAAACCAATGGAACAAGGCTCTGCCCACTGCACAGACAGCTACAGAAATGGGTGTAACCGTGTTTGCATCCCCGTGGGAACCGCCCTCAAATCTCGCAGAATCCGGCGGCAATAACGGCAAGCTGCATCTGCCGAAATCCAATTATGGTGCATACGCACAGCATCTGAACGATTTCGGTACTTATATGAAGAACAACGGCGTTGATCTGTACGCGATCTCCGTACAGAATGAGCCGGACTACGCGCATGACTGGACATACTGGTCATCGGATGAAACAACGGAGTTCCTTGCCAATTACGGCGATAAGATCACAAGCACAAGACTGATGTCGCCGGAGTCCTTCCAGTATGCCCCTGAAAATGCATCATGGGTTTCTGACGGCGGCAAGAAGTTCTATTCTAAGATTCTGAACAACCAGAAGGCAATGGCGAACTGTGACCTCTTTGGTACACATTTCTATGGTACAACAAGAAACTGGATGGACTTCCCTGCACTGGAAAACTGCGGTAAGGAAATCTGGATGACCGAGGTTTATGTTCCGAACAGTGAAGCAAACTCCAACGAACGCTGGCCGGAGGCTCTGGATGTTGCAGAAAACATCCACAACGGTCTGGTTGTTGGTAATATGAGTGCCTATGTATGGTGGTACATCCGCCGCAGCTACGGCCCGATGAATGAGAACGGCACGATCAGTAAGCGCGGCTACATGATGGCGCACTTCTCCAAGTATGTACGTCCGGGCGATGTGCGTATCGCTGCAACCGAGTCCCCTGCGGATAACGTGCTGATCTCCGCGTATAAGGGCAGCGACAATCAGGTTACGATCGTTGCCATCAACAAAGGCACAGAGGGCTATGCGCAGAACTTCAGCTTTGCAAGCGGCACAATCACGGATGTTGACCGCTATCGTTCTGACGGCAGCTCCAACCTCGTGCTGACAGAAAATCTGGAAAATGACGGTTCTGCATTCTGGGCACAGCTTCCCGGACAGAGCGTAACGACCTTTGTTGTTACAATGAAGGACGGTACAATGGAACTGCCCAACGAGCTTCCGGACACACCAGCTGCTCCCTCCGCACCTGAGCCGAACAAGTACGGCTGGTACTATCAGGACGGCTTTGAGGGTGACACCTGCACATGGGAAAGCAGAGGCGCGGCAACAATCATGACCTCCGGCAGAACCGCATATGTGGGCGATGAATCCCTGCTGGTGCAGAACAGAGAATCCGCATGGAACGGCGCATACAGAACACTCAATCCCCTTGCATTCGTACCGGGCAATGAGTACAGCTTCAGCGCGAACGTTACCTATTTTGACGGTGAACCGACGGAAACCTTCTATATGAAGCTCCAGTACACAGGCGCGGATGGTGAAGCACACTACTCCACCATTGCTGAGGTGACCGGTGTACAGGGCGAATGGGCACAGCTTGCCAACAAAAATTACAAGATTCCTGCAGATGCGACCGACATGATGCTCTACATTGAAACCGCAGAGAGCACCAACAATTTCTACATTGACGAAGCCATCGGCGCAATCAAGGATACCAGCATTGTCGGCGCAGGACAGCCTGAAATTCCGCAGGCAACCGAGCCTCCGGCGATTGAACCGCCTTCAACGGATCGGTATACGCTCGGCGACGTTGATTGCAACGGCGTAATTAACGGCTTTGACCTTGCCGCAGCGAAGAAGGGCAATGCCAAGGGATTTTTTGATGAAATGGCAATGTTTGCAGCAGATGTCAACCAGAACGGCAAGGCAGACGATGACGACATCAAGCAGCTCTCCGACTTTGTGATGGGCAGAATCAAGTCCTTCACACGCGACCCCAATGCTCCGGCAGAAACAGAACCGAGCACCCCTGCAATGTCTATGGCAGAATACACAGCACTTTGTCAGCAAAAGATGGTCGAGTTTGAACCGACCAGCGCACGTCAGGAAGTCGCAGGCAGACAGTATGGTACTGTCAAAAGTGCGACCTATTACTCCACAACCTGCAAGCGCAACAAGCCCTACAACATCCTGCTTCCGGCAAACTATGACACAAGCAAGAAGTACCCGGTACTTTATGTCATGCATGGTTACTGGGAGGATCAGAACCGTATGATTATCGAGGGCAACGGTACAATGTACACAAAACAGATTATCGGCAATGCTATCGCAGCAGGCGAGGCAGAGGATATGATCGTCGTATTCCCGTACATTTACTCCAGTGATTCACAGGATGCCTGCTCCGGCATGGACGATTTCAACAACGCAGCGTATGACAACTTCATCAACGACCTGACCAAGGATCTGATGCCCCATATTGAATCGACCTACAGCGTCAAGACGGGCAAGGAGAATACCGCGATCACGGGCTTCTCCATGGGCGGCAGAGAGGCTCTGCTGATTGGTATGCAGCGTTCCGACCTGTTCGGTTATGTTGGTGCAATTTGTCCTGCACCCGGTGTAACAGGCGCGTTCAAGTGGGACAGCGGCAAGGAGCCGTACCTGCTGTTGATTACAGCCGGCAGCAATGACACGGTTGTATATGACAATCCCAAGAATTATCACGACCAGTTCACAAAGAACAATGTTCCTCATCTCTGGCAGTATTGCAACGGCGGTTACCATGGTGACAACTGCATCCATGCACATCTGTACAACTTCTGCCGCTTTGTATTTCAGGCAACATAATACTATCCTTTCTTATACAGAAACCTCCCAAAGCAAATGCTTCGGGAGGTTTTTGTTTGTCGAAAAACCTGATATCAAACGTGTAGACAGCCTTGGAGTGCTAACCCCAGAAAAAGGATTTTTCTGCAAGCTGACATGGAGAAGAATTTCTCCATGCCGGAATTATAGTTCTCTTTCAAATGTGATGAGCAATACATTTTCTCCCATAACCGCAGTGCTGGCAACCTCCCAGCCCTCGCAATTCATCTTCTGCATGACTTTTTCAGCATTTTCTATTGCGTGATGGCTGTTTGTCAATTCTTCAGGCGGAAAGAAAAATTCAACAAAGCTGTCGAAAACCGTGGTGGGTTTGGAGTGATTGGCTTCTGCCTGATATGCAAGCTGAACCGGTATGATTTTGTATTCCTTCATTGCAGTACTCCTTGTTGCTGTTTTCCTTCAAAATCATGATGTAATCCAGATTCACTTTCGGGTATAAGACGAGATTTGAACACAAAGCGTTCAAGGCTTATTGTGAGAGCATCTGCCCCATATCGTACATGCCGGCTTCCTGCTTTGCAAGGAATACTGCGGCATTGACTGCGCCCACTGCGAAAACCTCCTTGGAGGCAGCAGAATGGGAAAGGGTGATGACTTCATCGTGACCGGCAAAAATCACATCATGCTCGCCGACGATCGTGCCGCCGCGAATGGCGTGCATTCCGATCTCCTTCGGCTCGCGCTTCTGACGCTTGGAATGACGGTCGTATACATAATGATACTCGTTGTTCAGCTCCGCATTGATGGCATCCGCCAGCATGATGGCAGTGCCGCTGGGTGCGTCAATTTTCTGGTTGTGGTGCTTTTCCACAATTTCAATGTCAAACTGTCCGCCGAGGATGGACACGGCTTTCTTGGCAAGCTGCACAAGCAGGTTGATGCCGAGGGACATATTGAATGAGAAAAAGACTGGAATGACATTGGCAGCCTTCTTGATTTTTGCAATCTGCTCCTCGTTATAGCCCGTTGTGGCAAAGACACATGCCACGCCGTTGACCATGCAGTAGTCGAGTAAAGCATCCAGAACGGCAGGATTGGAGAAATCAATAATGACATCGGGCTTTTCCGTTACCTCGGAAAAATTGCTGTAAATCGGGAAATCTGCATACTGTGCTGTGTTCAGGTCAACGCCTGCGCAGACATTGCAGTCCTCGCGTCCAGCAACTGTTGCAGCCACCACGCGTCCCATCTTGCCATTTGCACCACTGATGAGAATCTTTGTCTGTTCCATTGCTTTCGTCCTCCCGTGTGTCTTAGTCAACCAGACCGAGTGCCTGCATGGATGCACGGAGCTTTGCTGCATTGGCTTCGCTCATGTCCACCAGCGGCATACGCAAAGAGCCGGAGGGCATACCCATCATGTTCATCGCTGCCTTGCAGGGGATGGGGTTTACCTCAATGAACAGGTTGTTGATGAGTTCCAGATACTTCACCTGCATTTCGATTGCCGGTGCAAAATTGTTATCCAGACACAGCTGGCACATCTCGTGCGTTTCCTTGGGCATGATGTTGGACAGTACGGAAATGACACCCTTTGCGCCAATTGCCATCATCGGAACGATAATGTCATCGTTGCCGCTGTAAATGTCCATCTTGTCACCCACAGCAGCAGCCACCTGTGCGGTATAGCTGATGTTGCCGGACGCTTCCTTGATTGCCACGATATTCCGATGCTCTGCAAGCACCTTCAGCGTGTCGATGGTAAAGCCCATGCCGGTTCTGCCGGGGATGTTGTAGAGGATGATCGGGATGTTCACGCTGTCGGCAATCTTGGTGAAATGCTGAATCAGACCTGCCTGTGTGGTCTTATTGTAGTAGGGCGTTACCAGCAGCAGTCCGTCCGCGCCGAGCTTTTCGGCTTCTACGGAAAGGGAAACCGCGGTTCTGGTGTCATTGCTGCCCGTGCCTGCGATAACCGGTACGCGCTTGTTGGTACGCTCCACGGCATAGCGGATGCATTCGAGATGCTCAGCCTCCGTCATTGTGGACGCTTCGCCCGTTGTACCGCAGATGATAATGGCATCCGTGCCATTTTCAATCTGATAATCAATATTGGTGCCCAGTCCCTCAAAATTGATGGAACCATCCTCGTGAAAGGGTGTAATAATGGCTACACCGGCACCGGTGAAAATTGTGTTCTTCATAAAAGTACCTCCATAGAACGATAAAAGACATTATCGCTTCATAGTGTTACCCCTCATTCTGGTAAGAGCGCGGAATAGACGCAGCTTTTACAGCTTCAGCCTTTTCTTCAAACTGCATGTTTTCAGTATACAAATAATCGCTGATGTTTCCATTTGTATCGTAGCCAACATACTTGAGCAGAACACCGGTATTCGTATCGACAAAGAATTCAAAAGATGCCACATTCCGTTTTTTACCATACTCTGCACCAGTCACGCCTGTGATATGGTAGCAGGTTCTGCCATTGAGCTTCTCAACGCCCTTGATCTCCCAGAGGTCGGTATCTGTCAGATAGCCGAACGTCATTTCCTGAGGAAAAAGACAGATGCTGGCAGACGGAATATTGGTCGGATTTGCACGGTAGGAATACGCCGGAAATCCGTCATCCATGGTAAAATGCCGTTCTTCATCCGAAACCGGTCCCGCCTGTTCAAGCGTTGTGATATTATAGCTTTGCTCCTGTCTGTAAGCACTTCGGCTATGATCGACATAATATAACTGTTCCCCCGTACAGGAAGTTTCCACATCACGCAGTACCGCTGCCTTCGCCGACTTCATCTGTTCAGCACATTCAGCCGCACTGGCTGCCGCCGGCTGATTACAATCATATTGTATTTCATGAGCATAGGCAGCAGTATCGGAAAGCGCGCACTGGAATGTCACAGCTTCATAGAAATCAATGTTTCCATAGTGAACATAGATCGTACCGGAAATCTTGTCATAGTAATCAATTGAATTGAGCATCATGTAGAAGATATCTTCCTTTGATACCCTGCTGCTTGACACCGGCTTTTTCAGTTCCCGACCAACTGGTTCGGTGGTCTGCTCCAGAGAAATGCTGTCCGCTTCCTCAGAAGCGATCACTGTACTGACTTCTGTCACTAAGACTGTTTCCTTAACCACGTCCGCGGACTGAGAAACAGCTGCCTGCGCCGTTTTCTCAGTCTGTGCGAAAGGCTCGGCAAAGAAGCCGATGCCGATTACGGAAATGCCGGCAAGTGCGGCAATGGATACTGCTGTTACAACTTTCTGTTTCATGATAATCCCCCCATCTTATTGTCCGTCAATCAGTCAAAATAGCCCTTAGCAGCCAGCAGTTCAGCCAGCAGCACTGCACCGCCTGCTGCACCTCTCAGGGTGTTGTGGGACAGGCAAACGAACTTGTAATCATACTGTGTATCCTCACGCAGACGGCCAACAGAAACAGCCATACCCTTTTCGAGGTTTCTGTCGAGGTTTGCCTGCGGTCTGTTGTCCTCAGTGAAGTAGTGCAGGAACTGCTTGGGTGCGGACGGCAGCTCCAGCTCCTGCGGAACGCCCTTGAATTCTTCCCAGAGCTTGAGGATCTCTTCCTTTGTGGGCTTCTGCTCAAAGGATACGAATACTGCTGCGGTGTGACCATCGGAAACCGGTACACGCAGACACTGTGTTGTGATGGAGGGGGATGCAGCCTTTACGATCTCGCCATTCTCGATCGTACCCCATACCTTCAGCGGCTCCTGCTCGGACTTTTCTTCCTCGCCGCCGATGAACGGAATCAGGTTATCCACCATTTCCGGCCATGTTTCAAAGGTCTTGCCTGCGCCGGAAATTGCCTGATAGGTGCAAGCCAGCACGTTCTTCAGACCGAACTTCTTCAGCGGATGCAGTGCCGGTACATAGCTCTGGATGGAGCAGTTGGACTTGACTGCTACAAAGCCTCTCTTTGTACCCAGACGCTCTCTCTGGGACTTGATGATTTCAATGTGCTCCGGATTGATTTCCGGCACTACCATCGGTACATCGGGTGTGAAACGGTGTGCGGAGTTGTTGGAAACAACGGGGCACTCTGCCTTTGCATATGCTTCCTCAAGTGCCTTGATTTCATCCTTCTTCATATCTACCGCGCAGAATACGAAATCTACTTCTGCGGCAATTGCTTCGATATCCGTGTTCAGGTCGCGGATGATCATATCCTTCATGCTCTCCGGCATGGGTGTTTTCATTGCCCAACGATTGCCGACTGCCTCTGCATAAGTCTTGCCTGCGCTTCTGGGGGATGCAGCAAGCACCTTGACATTGAACCACGGATGGTTCTCCAGCAGGGTTGCGAAACGCTGACCTACCATACCTGTTGCACCGAGAATACCTACATTGTACTGTTTCATAAAACATACTCCTTTGCCTGAATGATGAACATTCAAAAAATTTTTTGAAGATATTGAAAAAACCGGTTGAAAACCGGCTCATCATGCGTTATAATAGAAATACAGGTGTGTGATTCACCGATAGCCCTCCATCACGCATGATGACAGTGCGGCACTTATTCAGTACAACACCAGACAACGGACTGCTCCGTTCCGCTATCTTCGGCGGCATTGCCTTTTGCAGATACTCACTGGAACGAGCATTCCTCCTGTCCGCTACTCATCGCTGCCGCGCCTCTATCCTGTATATATGATAGCATTTCTTGACGCATTTGTCAAGAATATTTTGAAAAAAAAAGGAGTTACCATGAAAAAATCTGACTTTTACTACGATTTGCCTGAAGAATTGATTGCCCAGCATCCGGTTGAGCCGCGCAATGCCTCCCGTATGCTTTGCGTTGACCGGAATACGGGTGAATGTACCCACCATCATTTCCGCGACCTGACCGCTTCCCTGCGCGCGGGCGACCTGCTCGTGCTCAATGATTCCCGCGTTCTCCCTGCGCGCCTTTACGGCGAAAAGGAAGGCACGGGCAGCTTTGTGGAATTCCTCCTGCTCTCCCAGCGCAGCGACAAGGTGTGGGAAATCATCTGCCGTCCGGGTAAGAAATGCAAGCCGGGGGCACGGTTTTCCTTTGGCGGCGGCAGACTCCTTGCCGAGGTGCTGGAAGTACTGGAGGACGGCAACCGCGTTGTGCGCTTTGAATGCGAGGGGAATTTCTACACGGCTCTGGACGATGTCGGACAGATGCCGCTGCCGCCCTACATCACCGCGCAGCTTGAGGACAAGGAACGCTACCAGACGGTCTATTCCCGTGAGCTTGGCTCTGCTGCCGCGCCGACTGCCGGACTGCATTTCACAGCCGACATGCTTGACGAGATCCGCGCTATGGGCGTGAATATCGCCTATGTCACGCTCCATGTGGGACTTGGTACATTCCGTCCCGTCAAGGAGGATGACATCCTGAAGCATCATATGCATACGGAGCATTTCCTGTTACCGCAGGAAACGGCTGACTTGATCAACCGCACAAAGGCGGAGGGCGGACGCATCATATCCGTAGGTACAACGTCCTGCCGGACGCTGGAGAGCGCGGCACAGCGTTGCGGCGACACGCTGACGGCATGTGAGGGCGACACGGATATTTTCATCTATCCGGGGTATACCTTCAAGGTGATCGACGGTCTGATCACCAATTTCCACCTGCCGGAAAGTACGCTGATTATGTTGGTTTCTGCATTTATGGGGTATGAAAACACCATGAATGCGTACAAAATTGCCGTGGAGGAACGCTATCGGTTCTTCTCGTTCGGGGATAGTATGTGTATTTTGCCATAAAATGCGGCAATACGCAGAACCATCTTTATCTGCAAAAAGAACCTCCGGCCCAAAAGCCGGAGGTTCTCATTTTTCACGCAATATCGGGGAATCCGAATTACTTCATAGCCTCTTCGATTGCAACAGCACATGCTACAGTCATACCAACCATGGGGTTGTTGCCTGCACCGATCAGACCCATCATCTCAACGTGAGCCGGAACGGAGGAAGAACCTGCGAACTGTGCGTCAGAGTGCATTCTGCCCAGAGTATCGGTCATACCATAGGAAGCCGGACCTGCAGCCATGTTGTCAGGATGCAGTGTTCTGCCAGTACCGCCGCCGGATGCTACAGAGAAATACTTCTTACCTGCATCTGTGCGCTCCTTCTTATATGTACCTGCAACGGGATGCTGGAATCTTGTCGGGTTTGTGGAGTTACCAGTAATGGAAACGTCTACATTTTCCTTCCACATGATTGCAACGCCCTCGGTTACATCGTTTGCACCGTAGCAGTTAACCTTTGCGCGCAGACCATCGGAATATGCCTTGCGGAATACTTCCTTTACTTCGCCTGTGCTGTAATCCATCTCAGTTTCAACGTAGGTAAAGCCGTTGATTCTTGCAATAATCTGTGCAGCGTCCTTGCCCAGACCGTTCAGGATAACTCTCAGGGGCTTCTTACGAACCTTGTTTGCCTTTTCAGCAATACCGATCGCACCCTCAGCAGCTGCGAAAGACTCGTGACCTGCCAGGAATGCGAAGCACTCTGTATCTTCTTCGAGCAGCATCTTGCCAAGGTTACCGTGACCCAGACCTACCTTACGCTGGTCAGCTACAGAACCCGGAATGCAGAATGCCTGCAGACCTTCACCGATTGCAGCAGCAGCGTCAGCAGCTCTTGTGCAGCCCTTCTTGATTGCGATTGCGCAGCCTACAGTATAAGCCCACTTTGCATTCTCGAAGCAAATCGGCTGAATGCTCTCAATGAGCTTATAAATGTCCAGACCCTTTTCCTTGCAAACGTCTGCACATTCTTCAATTGTATTAATGCCATAAGGAGCGAGAACAGCCAGAATCTGCTTTTCTCTTCTCTCGTAGGATTCAAATAATGCCATGGTTATAGTCCTCCTTATTCCTTTCTGGGATCCACAATCTTCACAGCGTCAGCAACTCTGCCGTACTGTCCCTGTGCCTTCTCGAATGCGGTGTTTGCATCGTCGCCAGCCTTGATGAAGTCCATCATCTTGCCGAAGTTTACAAACTTGTAGCCGATGATTTCGTTGTCTTCATTCAGTGCCAGACCTGTTACATAACCGTCAGTCATTTCGAGGTAACGCGGGCCCTTTGCCAGAGTACCGTACATTGTACCAACCTGAGAACGCAGACCCTTACCAAGGTCCTCCAGACCTGCACCAACTACCAGACCACCCTCGGAGAATGCACTCTGGGAACGGCCGTATACGATCTGCAGGAAGAGTTCTCTCATTGCGGTGTTGATCGCGTCGCAAACGAGGTCAGTGTTCAGAGCTTCCAGAACGGTTCTGCCGGGCAGAATTTCGGATGCCATCGCTGCGGAATGTGTCATACCGGAGCAGCCGATGGTTTCTACCAAAGCTTCCTGAATCACGCCTTCCTTCACGTTCAGCGTGAGCTTGCAGGTACCCTGCTGCGGAGCGCACCAGCCAATACCGTGTGTAAAGCCGGAAATGTCCTTGATCTCCTTAGCCTTTACCCACTTTGCCTCCTCCGGAATCGGAGCAGCACCATGTGCAACGCCTTGTGCGATCGGGCACATTGTTTCAACTTCGTGAGAATAAATCATGAAAATAACTCCTTTCAAATAAGGCTTGTTATGCCTGTAATCCGGCAGTGCATTTACACTGCCTGTCAGCATACACTATCATTATACATGATTTTTGTGAATAAATCAAGGGGGGAAACTGATATTTTTTTACTTTTTTTGAATTTTTTCGATTCTGCACAATAGTTTTCAGCAATCTCTTGGAATTCCGGCAAGGGGAAGCAGTTTTTCGGAGTCAGCTCCACCGCTGCCGTACTCCTTTTCACTTCACAGCCAATGTCGTCACCTTTAGAAAAGTTGTACAAAGATTGCCCTCCCCCTACCCCCTCCCAGAGGGAGGGGGATTATGGGAGGCGGCTGCGCCGCCTCCACCGCCCAAGGGGCTGCGCCCCTTGGAACCCTGCTTGGGGGCTATCGCCCCCTTGCCCCCGCTTAAGTTGATGACATTGCCCACCCCGTGGGGAGTCACCCGAACCCCTTGTGCGGAGCTGTCGCTCCGCGTTTGATTTTAGGTTTTTCGACAGACTGAGCATCCTTTCGGGGATGCCCTTTCCATGCATGTTTCCGGTTGACTTTTCGCGGAAAATATGATATACTATAACTGTACCAACCCGAAAGCCGTGCTGACGGGACGGTTGCACCTGCGGCTGACACCAAATCATTTCATGAGGTGAAAGAATCCGGAATACAGCGATGCATTCTGCCAAAAGGGATGCTTGTCCGCTGTGCATGAAAGCTTGGCTGCCCGACCGCGTCGGGTATTTTTATTTATCAGGAGGTAATCACCATGTATGATCCGAAATCCAGTAAGGCAGAGGAATTTATCTGCCACGAAGAAATTGAAGAAACCCTCGCCTATGCAGAAGCTCACAAGCATGACAGGGAACTGATCGCATCCATCATCGAAAAGGCAAAGGAACTGAAAGGTCTGAATCACCGTGACGCAAGCGTTCTGCTTGCCTGTGAGGAGGATGACCTGAATGCGCAGGTTTGTGCGCTTGCGGAACAGATCAAGAAAGATTTCTACGGCAACCGCATTGTCATGTTCGCGCCGCTGTACCTGTCCAATTACTGCGTGAATGGCTGCACCTACTGCCCGTACCATTACAAAAACAAGCATATCTGCCGCAAGAAGCTGACGCAGGATGAAATCCGCAAGGAAGTGATTGCGCTGCAGGATATGGGACACAAGCGTCTTGCAATTGAAGCCGGTGAAGATCCGGTGAACAATCCCATTGAGTACATCCTCGAATCCATCCAGACCATCTACAGCATCCAGCACAAGAACGGCGCAATTCGCCGTGTGAATGTCAACATTGCCGCAACAACTGTGGAAAACTACAAGAAGCTTGCGGACGCTGGCATTGGTACTTACATCCTGTTCCAGGAAACCTACCACAAGGAGAGCTATGAGCAGCTGCATCCGACAGGCCCGAAGCACAATTACGCATACCACACCGAAGCGCATGACAGAGCGATGGAGGGCGGTATTGATGATGTCGGTCTGGGTGTTCTGTTTGGTCTGGAGCATTACCGTTATGAATTTGCAGGCATTCTCATGCACGCAGAGCATCTTGAAGCACGGTTCGGTGTCGGCCCGCACACCATCAGCGTTCCCAGACTGCGCAGAGCTGACGACATCGATCCCGATGATTTCGACAACGGCATCAGCGATGATATTTTCGCAAAGATCTGTGCTTGCATTCGTGTTGCAGTCCCCTACACGGGCATGATCGTATCCACGCGTGAATCCAAAGCTTGCCGTGAAAAAGTGCTGCATCTGGGCGTTTCCCAGATCAGCGGTGGTTCTAAGACGAGCGTGGGCGGCTACAGCGAACCGGAGCCGGAGGAGGAGAATTCCGCACAGTTCGACGTATCCGACAACCGCACACTGGATGAAGTTGTCAAGTGGCTGATGGAACTGGGCTATATCCCGTCCTTCTGCACTGCCTGCTATCGTGAGGGAAGAACGGGCGACCGTTTCATGCAGCTGTGCAAGACCAAGCAGATCCAGAATTGCTGCCATCCGAATGCACTGATGACGCTCAAGGAATATCTGGAGGACTATGCATCCCCCGAAACAAAGGCGATCGGCGAAGCGTTGATTCAGCGCGAGCTTGCCAATGTCAAGAGCGACAAGGTGCGTGATATTGTCGTAGAACGTCTGGATAAGATTGCGGATGGAAGCAGGGATTTTCGGTTCTAATAATATGAATAATCATGAACTCCTCCAAAAGAAACTCCGTCAGCAGAAACACCACCGTTTTCTGCAAACCCTGACCGGTGTCCGTGTACTCTGTGAAGAATGCACGGATGCACATCTTGCGGAAATCCTGCAAAAGCTTCCGGATGTAGCATTCTACAATAATGACAAACTGCCGGATGACAAAATCCCCTGCCACACGGAAAAAGCAGAATTATACCACTGGATCATCCAGAAAATGCAAATCAACGAGGGATTGCACTGCTATCTTCTGCATGACGGTATGTGGGCAGCTTTGCTGATTGAGAATTCCCTTGCCGCTGTGCAGAGCCTGTGGGAATCAACAAACGGCTTTGCGCTTCTGAATGTGGAGCAGAATATTCTGTGTGAAGTTTGCAGTGACTCCCGTGATGAACAGCATTATCTGTTCGATGTATATCATTTGGGAAATGAAACTATGAAACTGACAAGCATCAGTGAATTTCTCAATCGAGATGACTCATTTCTTGTAAAACTGCGGTGTGAAAACCGATTCGATACAGTAGCATATGCAGAAATTAGAAATGCACTGACACAGAACGCCACAATCTGGAAAACAAAAGGCAGTGTCCCTGTTGAAGAAGTAGCTGCACTTGTATCATTGATTGATCAGTTGGCAGGCGGCAGTCGTTTCTTTGATGAAGAAACGGCAATACAAGTAGAAGATGCCTGTATTGAAATAGAGGAAATCATATCTGATCTGATAGAGCAATCAGATATTTGAAAAGGAGTGAATACCCATGAGCCTCAACAACACCCCCTCCTCCGAGCGCATTCACATTGCCTTTTTCGGCAGGCGCAACGCCGGAAAATCGAGCGTTGTGAACGCCGTCACCGGACAGAACCTCGCCGTCGTTTCCGATGTCAAGGGAACGACCACAGACCCTGTGTACAAAGCAATGGAGCTTTTGCCGCTGGGCGCGGTGATGATTGTCGATACTGCCGGCATTGACGATGAGGGCGACCTCGGCGCAATGCGTGTGGAGAAAACCCTTGCCGTCCTCGCGAAAACAGATATTGCAGTGCTTGTCGTGGACGGTACTGTCGGAAAAACCGCGGAGGATGAAGCACTCATCTCCGAATTCCAGAAGCGGAAGATTCCCTATATTACGGCATATAACAAAGCAGACCTCTTTGATGCAGGCACACTTTCCTCCATTCATGAGATCCATGTGAGCGCGAAAACAGGGGAAGGCATCCATGCCCTCAAGGAGCTGATCGCAAAGCAGGTGCGCCCCGATGCACCGACAAAACCCCTGATTTCCGACCTGATTTCTGCCGGCGATGTGATTGTGCTGGTGATTCCCATTGATGAGTCAGCCCCAAAAGGCAGGTTGATTCTCCCCCAGCAGCAGGTCATTCGCGCGGCACTCGAATGCGGTGCAATGCCGGTTTGCTGCCGTGATACGGAGGTTGCGCAGACCTTGCAGAAACTCGCGCAGCCGCCGAAAATGGTCATTACTGACAGTCAGGCATTCGGACGGGTGTCAAAGCTTGTACCGGACAGCATTCCGCTGACCTCGTTCTCCATCCTCTTTGCAAGGTACAAGGGGGATCTGGAAACGGTCGTGCGCGGTGCGGCGGCACTGGATTCCTTGAAAAATGGAGATAAAATACTCATCTCTGAGGGCTGTACCCATCACAGGCAGTGCAATGACATCGGCACGGTCAAGCTGCCGCATTGGGTGCAGGCACATGCCGGATGTGAGTTGAAATTCCACTGGACATCCGGCACGGAATTTCCGCGTGACCTGTCCGGATACGCGCTCGTTATCCACTGCGGCGCGTGTATGCTCCCCCCGAAGGAAGTGCAGTTCCGGCAGGCAATCGCCACGGAGCAGGGCGTTCCCATGACGAATTACGGCACGGCAATTGCACATTGCCACGGAATTTTACGCCGGAGTCTGGAGCTTTTTCCGGATTGTGCGAAATATTTTCAGTAAAAAGCCGCCGCAGTGTGAAAACTGCGGCGGTAAACTTTTGGCCAAGCATGTTGAAACAACGCAAATTTTGGAGAAATCTATTGCATTTTTTTGGAAAATGTGCTATACTGTAAATGAACACGTTTCCTATTACAATAAGAAAGGAGCATACCTTATGGCAATTCCTGAAATTCTGTTTCACTTGCTTTCCTCCTGCGTTGTTTCCAAAGTGAAATCAAAGCTTACAGGTGAGGATGAAGTTTTAAGCGGTTTTTCCGAAACCGCCCTGAAAGAGGTGGTTGATGGCATCAAGAAAAAGGTAAATGCTGAGCCAACGCTTGAAAAACGACTTGCAACCACTCTCCAGCAGACATTTGACGATGTGGACAATGACTTTGACGCGCAATTTTCGTGGGCATATCCTTATCTTGAAAACGCGGCTATCCACTCACCGGAGCAGCTTGCGGAAAAGCTGAAGGAATGGAGAATGCACTGCCATCCTCTCACCAGAAAACCATCGGATTCTGACATTAAGGATTTTGCAGAGCAGTTCTATTCTGCGTTCTATGCGAAAATCAAAGAAGATGAGAAATTACAGCATTTTCTGACCGCGGAGAATACCTATTCCCTCGTAAAGGAGAAAAGTGCGGACATACAAAAAACTGTGGAGCGCGAGGGCGAGAAAACGAGAGAGCTGATCCGTGAACGATTCGGAGAACAGAAGCCCCCTGCTGCGCCAGCCATCACCCTTGTCACCGATTCCAAGCCCTCCCCTCCCTCCAGCATTTTCGAGGGACGTGATGACGATTTGAAACAAATCCGCGAAATGGCACAGGGCGAGAAAATCGTGCTGGTCAATGGCATGGGCGGCATCGGGAAAACGGAAATCTGCCGTCATCTCTACGACTACTACCGGAACAATCCCGGCGCGGATGGGGTAACACATCTCGGCTGGCTGAACTATATGGACAGCCTTGAAGGCATGTTCCACCTCCAATTCAAAAACCTGCCCGCGGCGACTCCAAAGGAATACCTGAAGCATGTGGAGAGCTATGCAGACGAGCTGCGCGGCAGACTCCTGCTGTTCATTGACAATGCGAACACGATTTCCGATGATGACGCGAATTATCTGTGTCGCTTCGGCTGCCGGATGATTATGACATCCCGTAATGACGAGGTGGGGAGATTCAGAGTCCATTCCATTGACAAGCTTTCTGTCGAGGAATGTCTGGAGCTGTACAAGAAATACAGCGGTGACAGGAAACCGGAGCACGAAGAAGCCATCAAAGCCATTATCACCCTTGCCGACCGGCACACACAGACGCTCGTCCTGCTTGCAAAAACGCAGAAAACCACCGGTATTTCCGCGCAGGCACTTCTTGATGAGCTTAAAAGCACGGGCTTCAGCCTGCAAAACATCACGGAGAATATCAAGGCGGAGCATGGCGATACCACTGTAGAAGCGACATTCATCGAGCATCTGTCCATCATTTTCAATGTAGAAACGGTCGCACCGGACGAAGCGCAGCTTGCTGTGCTGCGTTGGTTCTCCCTGCTCGCGCCCAATCTGCCGCTTCAAAAGCAGACGGTGAAGCAGTGGTTTGGGCTGGACAATCTCAACGCCGTCAACGACCTCATTGCGCGCGGCTGGCTGAACATTGACGCGAATAACATGGTCAGCATCCATCCTGTGATTTCCGATGTGGTGCGGCACAAGTATCACCCCGATTACAGATTTGCCAAAATCCTTGTTTTCACGCTCCGCAATGAATTGAAGAATTCCTATGAAAAAGGAGAGGGCATCGCGGTATGGAACGTGCTCACAGCCCACGCTGCTGCCCTTGCGCAGCGTCTAGAGGGAACGGAAAAAGCCGAGTTTGCGGCATTGCTGAACAATATTGGCAGTGTATATCGACGTATGGGCGACTATGACAGGGCATTGGAGTATCATCTGAAAGATCTGGCAATCACTGAAAAAGTCCTCGGCATGGAGCATCCCAATACAGCCACATCCTACAATAATATTGGTAGTGTATATGAGGATATGGGCGACTATGACAGGGCATTGGAGTATTATGAGAAAGCAGTGAAAACCCTTGAAAAAGTCCTCGGCACGGAGCATCCCGATACAGCCACATCCTACAATAATATTGGTCTTTTGTATACGCGGATGGGCGACTATAACAGGGCATTGGAGTATCATGAGAAAGCAGTGAAAATCCGTGAAAAAGTCCTCGGCACGGAGCATCCCGATACAGCCGTGTCCTACAATAATATTGGTGGTGTATATAAGGACATGGGCGACTATGACAGGGCATTGGAGTATTATGAGAAAGCAGTAATAATCCGTGAAAAAGTCCTCGGCACGAAGCATCCCGATACAGCCACATCCTACAATAATATTGGTGGTGTATATAAGGATATGGGCGACTATGACAGGGCATTGGAGTATTATGAGAAATCAGTAATAATCCGTGAAAAAGTCCTCGGCACGAAGCATCCCGATACTGCGACCACCTACAATAATATTGGTCTTTTGTATAGGCAGATCGGCGACTATGACAGGGCATTGGAGTATTATCTGAAAGTTATGGCAATCTTTGAAAAAATCTTCGGCACGGAGCATCCCAGTACAGCCGTATCCTACAATAATATTGGTGGTGTATATAAGGATATGGGCGACTATGACAGGGCTTTGGAGTATTATCTGAAAGATTTGGCAATCACTGAAAAAGTCCTTGGCACGGGGCATCCCGATACAGCCACAACCTACAATAATATTGGTCTTTTGTATAAGCGAATGGGCGACTATGACAGGGCATTGGAGTATTATCTGAAAGCTTTGGCAATCTCTGAAAAAGGCCTCGGCACGGAGCATCTCAGTACAGCCGTGTCCTACAATAATATTGGTGTTTTCTATGCGAACAGAGGTGATTTCAGCAAGGCACTGGAGTATCTGGAAAAAGCACTGAAAATCTTCGAAGAAAAGCTCGGTACGGAACATCCTAATACCAAGCAAACGAAACAAGACGTTGATTATGTAAAGTCCAACCTGTAACGAACAAGCATATCATAAGCAAACCGCCGCAGTTTTCACACTGCGGCGGTAGTTCATTATTTCACAAAACGCTCCATAATCGTATAGCCCGGCTGAATGAACAGTCCGGTTTCCTTTGCGGTTCTCTCGCAGAAGCCCTCCACGCCGGCGCATTCCTTTGTGCTGTCGTAGATGAAGAACGGAATCGGGTCGTTGGTGTGCGTCATCAGGGACAGGGGGGTTGCATGGTCGGGAGTGACCAGTACCTTGAAATCGCCCTGACTTCTCAGGTAATCCGTCACAGGGCCGAGAATGGTCTTGTCAATGATGGAAATTGCCTTGACCTTGTTGTCCATCTCGTTTCTGTGTCCGCACTCATCCGGTGCTTCTACATGGATGTAGACGAAATCCTGACCGTTCTTGAATTCCTCAATCGCAGCCTGTGCCTTGCCCTCGAAATTGGTATCGATGTAGCCGGTCACATTATCCACCTGCACGACATGCATACCGGCGAACTTGCCGATGCCCTTGAGCAGGTCAACTGCGGAAATCATGGATGCTTGCAGACCGTACTTCTCCTTGAAATCATCGAGCTGTGCACGGACACCCTCACCCCACAGCCAGATGCTGTTGGCAGGACGCTTGCCGTTCTTGATCCTCTCCAGATTCAGCGGATGGTCTTTGAGCAGGTCGTAGGACTTTTTCATCAGCGCGTAGAGCTTTTCTGCATTCGGATGTGTGGGGATGTATTCCTTGATGGGCTTGCCGGTGATGTCGTGGGGCGGTGTGAGTGTGCCCACATCGGTTGTGCCGTTGTCCCAGATCAGGCAGTGACGGTAGCTGACACCGTTATAGAATGTGAATTCCTCGTTGTTGAGCTTCTCAGCAAGGAAATTCACCAGAACTTCGGCATCCTCCGAGGAAATATCGTCTGCACAATAATCCACGATGGTCTTGTCCTCGTAGTTTGCCTCGTCCGTAAGCGTTACCAGATTGCAGCGCAGGGATACGTCCGTGGTTTTCATGTCAATCCCGATACTGCCAGCCTCCAGCGGAGATCTGCCGGTATAGTATTTCTTCGGGTCATAGCCGAGAATGGAGAGGTTTGCCACATCGCTGCCGGGCTTCATGCCGTCATCCACGCTCTTGACAAGACCAACGGTCGCAGTCTTTGCCAGACGGTCAATATTCGGTGTGTCCGCAGCCTCCAGCGGTGTCTTGCCGCCAAGCTCCGGTACGGGATAGTCTGCCATACCATCGAAAAGTACTACAAGATATTTCATAACTCTTGACTCCTTTGTATAGAATTGAAATTATGTATTCCGTCCAACAGGAATGCTGCTTCTGTATTCTCTGCCAAGAATGGGATTCCAAAGGGATGACATCCCTTTGGCAGGGGGACAGCGTCCCCCTGCTGGACAGAAAACTTAGTTCTTAATGCTGTGCATGGGCGCAGGAATTCTGCCGCCGCGGGAAATGAACTTTGCCGGCGACTTGCGGTTAATGGGCATAATCGGGCCGCTGCCAAGCAGACCGCCAAATTCGAGCATTTCGCCCTCCTGCATTCCTACTGCCGGAATCAGGCGGACTGCGGTTGTCTTATTGTTGACCATGCCGATTGCCGCTTCATCGGCAATGATGGCAGAAATGGTTTCGGGGGTAATGTCACCGGGTACGACGATCATATCCAGACCTACAGAACATACTGCGGTCATTGCTTCGAGTTTTTCCAGAGAAAGTGTGCCTGCAACTGCCGCGTCAATCATGCCCTGATCCTCGGATACGGGGATGAATGCGCCGGACAGACCGCCGACATTGGAAGATGCCATCACGCCGCCCTTCTTGACAGCATCGTTAAGCAGTGCCAGACATGCGGTCGTACCGTGTGTACCGCACTGTTCCAGACCGATTCCCTCCAGAATATGGGCAACGGAGTCGCCCACTGCCGGTGTCGGGGCAAGGGACAAATCCACGATACCGAACGGAACGCCGAGCATCTGGGACGCTCTTGAACCAACAAGCTGTCCCATACGAGTGACCTTGAATGCAGTTTTCTTGATGACATCCGCGATACCGTCAATGGACGCATCGGGATACTTTGCAATTGCTGCACGGACTACGCCGGGACCGGATACGCCGACATTGATAACGCAGTCAGGCTCTCCGGGGCCATGGAATGCGCCTGCCATGAAGGGGTTATCCTCCGGCGCATTGCAGAATACCACAAGCTTTGCAGGGCCGATGCACTGACGGTCTGCGGTGATTTTTGCAGATTCGAGAATCACTTCACCCATGATTTTAACTGCGTCCATGTTGATGCCGGACTTACTGGAGCCGACATTGACGGAGGAGCAGATGTTGGTAGTTACGGACAGGGCTTCGGGGATGGAGCGAATCAGCGCAAGGTCGCCGGCACTGAAGCCTTTCTGCACGAGCGCAGAATAGCCGCCGATGAAGTTGACACCGCAGGTATCCGCTGCTCTCTGGAGTGCCAGTGCGAACTTGACAGGATTGTCGTTGGGACAAGCCGCTGCAAGCATGGCAATGGGAGTCACGGAAATACGCTTGTTGACGATCGGAATGCCGTATTCTTTCTCAATCTGCTCGCCAACGCTGACAAGGTTTGCAGCCTTTGTGGTGATTTTGTTGTACACCTTTTCACAAGCCTTGTCAATATCGGGGTCGATGCAGTCGAGCAGGGAAATACCCATGGTAATAGTACGAATATCCAGACACTCATCCTGAATCATGCGGATGGTTTCCAGAATATCAAATGTATTCAGCATGATTTCACCTCATTCAGATTTTGTGCATGGAATTGAAAATATCCTCGTGCATACAGTGAATTGCAAGTCCCTGTTCCTTGCCCAGTGCGGACATATCATCGGTCAGGGATGCAAAATTCTCACCCATGCCGGAAATATCAACCAGCATAATCATGGCGAACATATCCTGCAGAACACTCTGTGTTACCTCTACTACATTTGCACTGTGCTTTGCACAGATGCCGCTTACCTTATGAAGAATACCCACGGTATCCTTACCAATGACTGTAATAACAGCTCGCATACGATAACCTCCTGAAATCTGCGGCAAAGCAGTCTTTGCCGATTATAAGTGAAGGCGATACGGCAGGGAAAAACTGCACATATCACCTTATCATTATACCATATTTCATAGGAAAAGAAAAGAGATTTTTTGAATTTCTCCTGAATTTTTTCATTTTTCCTAAATTCCGGACAGGATGGATAAAAATACTGTAGGAAATTATACTGCGTGGGGAATTGGGGTGGGAGCTTCGCTCCCTTGCCCCGATTCGGTTTATGGAGGGCTTGCAGCCTCCTGCCAGATTGCACTTACGGCTTTTCCACCTCTCCGATCCGGCGCAGGAATTCCTGCAAATGCGCATTGGTTTCCGGATTGGTATCCACACGGGCAGGCAGGATTTCCGAAAGGCGGCGGCTGGGGGTGTACTGGTAATTGCTTTCGATAATGCCTAAATCCAGCTCCTGCGCGGTGAACCATGCAAACAACGCCGTTTTCAGGCTCTCGTTTTCATAGAGCACTTTCACTTTGGAATTCAAGCCGTAAGTGTACGGGCTTGTGCCGGTTTTGTACACGCGCACGGACTGCACACAATCCGCAGGTGCAGCAGAGGTGGCAATGTGGATGTCAAAATAACCCTCCTCGCACAGGAAACGGTCATAATCCGGATCAAATGACGCAAAATCCTGTTCTGTCAGCGTAAAGCGGAACGCTTTTTCCTCGCCGGCTTGCAGGAAAATTTTGGCAAAACGTTTCAGCTCCTTGACGGGCTTCGGCATACTGGAAACCACGTCAGAAATGTAGAGCTGCACCACCTGTGCACCTGAAATATCGCCAGTATTGCGTATTTTTCCAGTCACAGTGATGGTACTGTCAAAACGTTCACAGTCTGTTTGAATGTCAGAGAATGCAAATGTGGTGTAGGACAAGCCATATCCGAAATGGTACATTGGTGCAATCTGTTTTTTGTCATAATAGCGATAGCCCACATAGATGCCCTCGCCGTAGTTGACCTCGTTGCCCTCGCCGGGGAAATTGAGGAATGCGGGAGTATCGCAGCAGCGTTTCGGGAATGTCAGGGGAAGCTTGCCGCTGGGATTTGCTGCGCCCGATAAGAGCTGTGCCATCGCATTGCCTCCCATCATGCCGGAGAGGAACATACAGAAAATGCCGTCAAGATACGGCTCGTATTCGTACAGCTCCACAGGGCCGCAGACATTCAGCAAGAGTCCCGTGCCGACTGCCGGACGGCTCTGTTTCAGTTCGTTCATTGCCGTAAGTACGCCGCGGTCATAAGCAGAAAGGCGCATATCGGGGCGGTCGTTGCCCTCCATGCCGGAAAGGGAGGCAATGCACAGAACCACGTCCGCATCAGCAATGTCCGTTTGTGCAATGTCCCCGCACAGCTGCACCCTATCTCCGTAAATCTTCGCAAGCTCGGTGTACACATCGGTATTGCGGTTGGTGGTAATCCCTGCGCTGCCCGTGCCGCAGGTCAGCTGGTGTTCTCTGCCGCTGCCCGTCAGCCAGATGGTTCCGGTATTGTGCAGGGGGAAAATACCCGTATTTTTCAAAAGGACAATGCCCTGTAACGAGGCATTCCGTGCAGCCTCGTCCGTTTTTGCCATGATTTCTTTCGCTGTCATGGTCGGTTTGTACGCGCGTTTTTCCTCGGCAAGTGCTTCGTGGAGAGCAAGGAGATTTTCACATGCTGCATCAAGTGCCGCCTCGGAAAGCGTTCCAGCCTGTACAGCGTCTATGATGGGCTGTGCCGGAAGCGGTCCTGGCATGGCAAGGTCATTGCCGGCTGCAATTGCCTTGTCCGGATGGTAGACTGCGCCCCAGTCAGAAATAACAGGGCCGGAAAATCCCCATTCTTCGCGGAGCGTTTCCGTCAAAAGCCAGTAATTCTCCGTGCAGGCAATGCCGTTGATTTTGTTGTACGCACTCATGACGGTCTTAACACCGCCCTCCTGCACACATGCCTTGAAGCCGGGGAAATAGATTTCCTCCAGTGCGCGTTTTGAGATGGTTTCATTGATGCCCACGCGGTTGGTTTCCTGATTGTTTGCAGCAAAATGCTTGACATTGGCGGCTACCGGATATTCCTGCACACCCTTGACAAGCTCCGGTGCAAGCGTTGCAACAAGGCATGGATCCTCGGAATAGCCCTCGAACAGTCTGCCGTTGAGGGGGTCGCGGTGGATATTGACATTGGGCGTACCGAGCAGGATGTCCACGCCGTACGCTGCCGCCTCCAGACCAAGTGCCCTGCCGGTTTCCAGTACTGTTTCCGGATGGAAGGTCGCGCCAAGTGCCATGCCGGGGGGAAAACAGCCGGGAGCAAGCGTGGGCATTCCGGTACGCGCGTCAAGCTTCTCACGAATCCACTGATAGACCTCGTATTCCGCTTCGTTAAGTCGTTCCGGTTCATAATAGTAGTCAATGACATGCTGAAGCAGAGTGCTGCCGATCATGCCGTTGGTGCTCTCGGATTCTGCTGCGGCAGAATAGAAATCGCCGAACAGCTGCTCGAAATTCATGCCCGTACCGCCATCGAGAAGCTGCAGGCGCGCAATGCCGTGCTGCGGCAATGCAGGTGCACCGAAAAATGTCGCACCATTGACAAATACTGCCTTTTCTTCCAGTGTGAATGCGTCCAGTTTTTTGTTTGTTACGTTGTTCATAAGTCCTCCTTTTGCAGTTCGCTGCTGCCGTGCTCTATGCTTTCATTATACAGGAAAAGCCCTTGTTTTTCTATCAGAATCCTGTCATTTTATAGCATAATCATGCACAGTAAACAGCGAAGAGGGCTATGCCCGTGCCTGCGACAGATCGAGAGAACGAATGGTTTCCCGCAGGTGCAGGACGGCTGACGGTGCAACGGAAAGTTCATCGATCCCCATGCGCAGAAAGGTTTCCGTCAGCGATACGTCCGCCGCAAGCTCACCGCAAATACCAATCCACTTTCCGTGCCGGTGCGCCTGCTGTGCCGCCATGGCGATCAGTTGGAGAACGGCTTCATGGTGTTCGTCAAAAAACCGCGCAATTTCCGGATTCTGCCTATCACAGGCAAGGGTGTACTGGCTCAGGTCATTCGTGCCCACGCTGAAAAAATCGACCATGGGGGCAAGCGTACCGCTGATGAGTGCCGCTGCCGGAGTTTCAATCATAATCCCAAGCTCCGTGCTTTCGCAAATGGGAATCCCCTCCCCTTTCAGCGCGGCTCTGACTTCCGCACAGATGGCGAGGATTTCCTCCAGCTCCCAGACATTGGCAATCATCGGGAACATGATACCGAGCCTGCCATGGACGGACGCACGGTAGAGGGCGCGCAGCTGCGTCCGGAACAATGCAGGACGGTGCAGGCACAGCCGGATGCCGCGGATGCCGAGTGCCGGATTTTCCTCTTTGGGGAGATTGCAGTAGGCGCACTGCTTGTCCGCGCCGAGGTCGAGGGTGCGGATGATGACCTTTCTGCCGTTCATGCGTTCGAGAACCTGTTTGTAGACCTGAAACTGTGTTTCCTCCGAGGGATAATCGCTGTGCTCAAGATACAGGAATTCACTCCGGAACAGCCCGATGCCGCCTGCGTCATGGCGCAGCACTTCCCCGATGCTGCCGGCACTGCCGATATTGGCGAAAATGTCGATTTTTCTGCCATCCTTCGTGATATTCTCCATCCCCCTAAGCTTGTCAAGCCGCGCAGATTTCTCCCTTTGCGCTTCACGTTCCTGCTCTGTTCTTGCAAGCGTCTGCGCGTCCGGATGGAGAATGCATTCCCCTGTCTGCGCATTGACAATTGCCGGCTGTCCGTCCTCCATAACGGAGAAGAATGCTTCACCAACACCGAGAATCGCCGGAATACCGCGGTTTCTTGCAAGAATCGCAGTATGCGAGCCGGCAGAGCCATGCGCCGTCACAAGGGCAAGTACATGTTTGCTGTCCAGTGCGGCGGTTTCACTGGGGGAAAGGGTGTCCGCGCAGAGAATTGCCGGTGCATCCCACTGCGGCTGCACTGCTTGTTCCGGCGAAAGGCAGGCGATGAGCCGGTCGGAAATGTCCCTGATGTCAGTAGCGCGCGCCTGCATATAGGCATCGTCCATGGCAGCAAACCGCTGTGCAAATGCTTCGCCTGTGACGGCTACAGCATATTCCGCATTCACCTGCTCCCCCGTAATGCTTGCGGTGATGGCGTCGCAGTAATCCTCGTCCGCAAGCATCATTCCGTGGATTTCGAGAATTGCCGCATTCTCCTCGCTCCCCTCCTGCATTGCCTTTTCCGAAAGCTGCGCAAGCTGTGCAATTGCCGTTTCCTGCGCCTTTGCAAATCTTGCAAGCTCCTCTTGTGTATCTGTCACATTCCGGCGTTCTGTCGGGAGGGTACTGCGCCGGACGACGCGGATCGTCCCGATGGCAATCCCCTCTCCGATGCCAATGCCGCTGCCCGTTCTCATCATACTCCCTCCGTATCAGAGATTGGCTTCGAATACATCACGCATCGCCTGTTCAGAGGCGATTTCATCGCCGCCCTCCACGGTTACGGTGATGGTATCGCCGCAGCGGATGCCCATGCCCATCAATGCCAGCAGCTTTGCGGCATCCGCTTTCTTGTCCCCCAGTGCAATGGTGACTGTGCTGTCCAGTGCTTTCGCGGTTTTGGCAAGCAAGCCTGCCGGTCTTGCGTGAATTCCCACTGCGTCCTTAATCGTGTATTGAAATGTTCTCATGCTGCTCCTCCTTTTCTCCGGTTCTGCCATAACGCTCGGTCATGCTGCGGATTTCCTGCTGCAATGACGGTGACAGCATGGCTTCATGCAGCCGCCATTTCCAGTTCCCACCCAATGTTGCCGGTGTATTGATGCGGCTTGTATCATCCATTCCGAGCCAGTCCTGCATGGGGATGATGCACAGCCTTGCAGGGCTTCGCATCAGCAGGGCAATCAGGGGCTTGTGGATGCATTCGTCCGGTGTGAACCTGTCGCAAAGGTACGCGCGTACCTGCTGCTGCACTCCCCTGTCAAGGCTGCAAAACCACGGCACAATGGGCTGGTTGTCATGCGTTCCAGTATAGGCAACGCAGTTTTCGCCGTAATTATGCGGTAAATATGCATTCCTGTTCCCCGTATCACGGCTGTCAAAGGCAAATTCCAGTACCTTCATATTCGGGAATCCGCAGTCGCGCACCAGCCGTTCCACACGCGCGGTCATAAAGCCCAGATCCTCCGCAATGACGGCATAATCCCCGATTGCCTGTCGGGCTGCCTCGAACAGCTCCAGTCCCGGTCCGTCCTCCCAGTGCCCATTTTTCGCCGTTTTTTCACCATAAGGAATGGAATAATAGGCATCGAAGCCGCGAAAATGGTCGATTCTGACAACATCGCAGAGCGCACAGCTTGCGGAAAGCCTTGCAATCCACCATGCATAGCCGGTTTTGCGATGGTATGCCCAGTCATACAGCGGATTGCCCCAGAGCTGCCCATCCGCTGCAAAGCCATCGGGCGGACAGCCTGCCACCGCTTTTGGCAATCCGCTGTCATCGAGCTGGAACAGCTCCGGATGTGCCCAGACATCCGCGCTGTCATATGCCGCATAAATCGGAATATCACCGATGATCCGTATACCGTTGGCATTGGCATAGGCTTTCAGGCTGTGCCATTGGCGGTAGAACAGGAATTGCAGGTATTTGTAAAACGTGATCTCCTGCGCAAGCCGTCTGCGGCATTCCGAAAGTGCCACTTTTTCCCGCATCCTGACTTCCTGCGCCCAGTGCTCCCACGACCTGCCGCCGGCTTCTGCTTTCAATGCCATGAACAATGCATAATCCTCCAGCCAGTCTTGGGACTGGCAGAATTCCGTAAATTCGGGGTTTTCAGTCATATTACTGCGCAGGAATGCTGTTTTCAGCAGTGTCAGCCTGTTGGCATACAGCGCGGAATATGCCACTTCCTCCGTATCCGCACCGCTTGCAGCAATGCATTCCGCTTCTGTGAGCAGTCCTTCGCGTACCAGTGCATTCAGGTCAATCAGATAGGGATTTCCGGCAAATGCGGAAACGCTCTGGTAGGGAGAATCTCCGTAGCCGGTCTGTCCAAGCGGCAGAATCTGCCAGTATGTCTGACCGGCAGCTTTCAGAAAATCGACAAATGCATAGGCGGCTGCGTCAAAACAGCCGATGCCGTAACGGGACGGCAATGCAGTGACCGGCAGTAAAATGCCCGCGCTGCGTTTCATAGCATCACCTCGATCATCACACCGAAATGGTCGGAAACCACTGCGCCGTTTTCACCGTTGCATACGACCTTGGATTCTGTTACCCTGCATTCCCTATTCGTCAGAATCATGTCAATGCGCATCCCCTCCGCGCTGTGCCCGTGCCAACCATCCGTTGCGGCTGTGGCAGTGATGCTGCCGCTGCGCGTTCCGGCAAGGTGGTAGGTATCATAGAAGCCGGATGCAAGTATTGCATCATATCCCTCGCCGCGGCATTCCGCAGGATTGTTGAAATCTCCCATCAGCCACAGGCGGCAGTCCGGCAGCTGTGCGAGGGTGCGTTCCCACTGCGCCTGCATCGGTTCTTCCGCATCATTCCACCAGCTATAATGCACACTGAAAAACCACATATCCGGCAAAGATTCCGTGCGGATGCCCAGAATTTTCCGCGTTTTCCAGTTGTCATACGCATCCGTCCGGCTGACGGTGAGCACCTTGGTTTCCGCGATGGGAAAACGGCTGAGCACCGCAATTCCCTCATCATATTTCCCATAGCCGCACTTGATGCCAAGCCATGCACAGTGGTAATGCATCCCCCTTGTGCGCAGCTCCCTGATGAGATGGCAGCAGAGATTGTCCGCTTTCAGGGGGATTCTGCCGCATTCCGTCAAGCCCTCCGGATGGGGCATGGGACTTGCGCCGATGGTCTGGCTGACTTCTTGCAGTGCCACGACATCGGGGCGCATTTTTGCCAGAAAATCCACAAAATTCCTGTATTTTTCGGAATTGTCCTCCGTCATCAGACTGTGGATATTGAGCGTCATCAATCGCATACTGCACCTCCGTTCCTGCCTTACTATGTCCGGATTGCGGTGATTTATACTCTATGAACGGAATAACTTTCGATTGACAAAAACTATTTTCTGTGCTACAATACAACTAAGAAGCATAAATGCACGAAAATTAAAACGATAAAAAAGGAGGTTTACCATGGAAAGAACAATTACAGTAAAAGGCATCGGCAGAGCTTGCGCAAAGGTGGATTATGTGGAGATTTCCATGACACTGGAGGCATTGCGGGAAAACTATGAAAATGCCATGGAAGTCGCTGCGGCGCAGATTGATGAGGTACAACGCGCTGTGACAGACATTGGCTTTGCGAAGGATACAGTCAAGACGACAAACTTCAACGTGCGGACGGAATACAAAAGCGAACACGACAAAAATGGCAATTACAAGAGTGTATTTGTCGGCTACATGGTGTCGCATCATCTGAAGCTTGCGTTTGATTTTGACGCAGAACGGCTGGGGCAGGTGCTTTCTGTCATTTCCGGATGCAAGTGCCATCCGCGGCTGTCGATTCATTTCACCGTAAAGGACGCGACGGCAATCAATGCAGAGATGCTCCGCACTGCCGCAGAAAATGCACGGCAGAAAGCTGAAATCCTCTGTGCTGCATCCGGTGCAGCACTTGGAGAGCTGCTCAGCATTTCGTATAACTGGGCGGAACTGGATATTTATTCCCACACGAATTATGATTACTGCGAAGGTGAACAGCGGATGATGACATGCACATCCGCGATCGACATTCAGCCGGAGGATGTGGATGTGAGTGATGGGGTAACGTTTGTCTGGGAAATTTGCTGAGGATATGAAAAAACGAGAAGTGCCGCTGTATCACCAGCGGCACTTCAGTCTGTCAAAAAACCTAAAAACAAAAGCGGAGCGATAGCTCCGCACAAGGGGTTCGGGGACGAAGTCCCCGAAAAATAGCCCCTCCCCCTTTGGGGGAGGGGTTGGGGTGGGGGCAGTTACAGGGGTGCCAACCCCAAAAAAAGACTTTTTCGACAAGCTGAAGTGCCACTGTATCACCAACGGCACTTTATGCAATTATTTCAACAGCATCCGCTTGAGCACTGCTGCATCAAATGCGTTTACTGCATTGTCCTCGCAGAGATCGGCAGCCGCAAAAGCTGCGGATCGCAGCGTTTTTTTGCCGAACAGATATTGTTGCAAATACACCACATCATTCACATTCACAACACCGTTCTGGTCAACGTCACCGCGCAGAATCGCGCTTTTCAGCGGAATTTTGTTTTCCTTGGCATATGCCGTACCCGTGCCCTCCCCTGCATCCAGTACAAAGCCGGACTGAAGCTGATAGCCGCTTTGGTAGGTGTAGCCCATTGCGCGTGTGCCGAATTCTGTCTGCGTACCGCCTACGGTAATCTGCGGCAGGCTGGGACAATCGAAAAAGGCATAGTCCCCGACCGTCTGACAATCCGCAGGAATGGCAGCTTCCGTCAGACTGTCGCATCCACTGAATGCGCGTTCTTCAATCACACGCAGTGAATCGGGGAATGCGATCCCCTGCAGCTTCGGGCAGTCGAGAAACGCGCTCTGCTCGATGGCATAGAGGGAGGAGGGCATGTTCACCGTTTCCAGTGCAGTACAATGCACAAAAGCAAAACGGCTGATATGTGTGACGGTTTCCGGAATCGTCACCGTACGCAGATTCTTGTGATTCTCGAATGCGTACCAATCAATGACGGTCACGGGCTTGCCCCCGATGGTGTCGGGAATCACCAAATCCGTCACGCTCTTGTCGCAGCCGGTGATGCGTACACCGCTGTCGGTAATGTTGTATTGCAGGTAATCGAGTACCCCCAGCTCCCACTCCACCGCAGGTTCTGCGTTTTTTGTGCCGCTGTCAAGGGTGATACCGTTATTGAGATTCTGCGTATTTACGGCATAACTGCTCTTTTCAGAGCGATTGCCGCAGACATCCTCCACCTCGAATTCATACACGGCAGATTCACCGCTTATGTCAAAATCCCAGTCAATCCACACATTCTGTGCGCAGTTGAAGCCTGTCCGATTATTATTGACACCTGGCACAAGGAAGTCATAGAACAGCCCGTTCTTGTAAATGTTGATTTGTCCGACCTGTGTATCATCAGTCATGCCGGCAAGGGAGATCTGCAATCTTGTGGCATTTTCTGCCGTCACAAGCTCCGTGCGTACCGTTGTGGGCGGTGTGGGAGGATTGGTTTCGGTTTTGCCGGTCTGGAGATATTCCACAAATGCACGGTGGAATCCCTCCGGTACATTATTGGGTGAATAGTGATGGGAATAGGCAAAGCAGTACAGCGTATCCACATAAGGACGGGCAATTTCAAGCCGCTTTGCAAAATCATCGACCGTTTTGATGCCCACATAGGAAATGCCGTGGGGATTGGTCATGCGGTAGGCATCGGGGGATGTGAACTGCTCCGCATTCGTGCCAAGCAGCAGCTCCGTGCCCCTTGCCGCATTTGCACGGTCCACTGCGTCACGGTAGCAGGCAGTCCATTCGGCAAGATGCTCCACGTCATTGCCCCCGCCGCCGCAGCTGTCCTGCGGACAGAGGGTGTCACCGTCACGGAATGGGATTTTTGTCAAAGCCTGCGTCCAGAATTCCGTGAAACGGTCGGGATTGATGCTGGCGTAGCCATAGCCGAAAATGTTCACATAGGGGCTGAACAGCAGCGGCATGGTCGGGTCGAGGGCATTGCAGGTTTCCAGTACGGGGGTGAACATCTTGGCAAGCCCGTCGGTGTACAGCTGTGTGCCGTAGTCCGTTTCCATATAATAGGTATTGTACAGCTCCGTCACGAAATAGAAGCCATAGTAGGTATCCGGATACTGGTGCTTGTAGCGGTTGAACAGCTCCGTGGTAATTTGGTTGCAGCGTTCCATGTACAGCGCGTTTGCCGCAAGTCCCTCAGACGTTGTCAGGTCACTGTTCCATGCCGTGTCCAATCCCATGCCGAGGTAGACCTTGATGTCGTACATATCGCAGTAGTAAAAGAGAGAATCTATCGCATTATAGACAAAATATCCGTCCAGAAAATCCAGCTCCGACTCATAGTACACCGTCCATGTACCGTCCTGATTATGATTGGCAACGTCCCCCATAATCAGATAATCAATGCCGGTTTCCTTCAGGATCTCCATTTCCGCGCGCCACCGTGCATCATCCCAGCCGGAATAGAGCCACGGCTGAATGAATGAGCCATCCAGTTTGGAAATATGCGATTCCTGCGCCTTGGGAAGCAGCGGAAGGGCATTGGTGCACAGAAACAACCCTGCAAGCACCGCGGCGGCAAGTCGTTTTCTACGCATACTATCACCTCATGAAATATCGGTATCCTTTACCGTCACAGGGAGCACCTGTTCAAATACGGCAAAAAATTTCATCGGAATATAGCGGTCAATATGGCATTTGCCGAAGAACCATTTCCGGTACTGGCATACGCGGATGATGTCCTCGAAAAAGGTGTGGATTTCCAGTCTTTGCAGCACATCCACGCCGAGGCAATCCTTGAGAGATGCCGGCGGTTCGTGGGTGAGCACATAGTCCACACGGTTTTCATGCTGTGCAAGGGTATGGATGGCACTTTTGATTTCCTGATGCGTCGGGTGCTCCTGCTCCCACCAGTTCTGGGTATTGCAGCGGAATTCATAGTCCTGCGAATGTCCGCCGCCGAATACAAAATACGTCTGATTTTCGATGGTGTAGACATTACCGCGCATCAGGTGCACAAGATTGGTGGCAATGCGGTGCACCGGTCCGCCGTTCCATTCCTCCAAAGGATAGCGTTCAAGCAGGTCGAAGTTTTCATGACAGCCGTCAAGAAATGCCACTGTAAACGGAAGCATGGCAATTTTCCGCAGCACGGCAGTTTCACGCTTCGAGCCATCCCAGAGGAAACCGAAATCACCGCAGACGATGAGCGTATCTCCTGCCTTGAGCTGGCGCATCTGCTTGTCCTTGAAACGTTCCCATTCCCCGTGCATATCTCCGGTAATATAAACCATCTGCAATTCCTCCTGTCCGTTGTCCGGATGCCGGACACGTCTTTGTTACTTCCTATTATACCATGTATGGGAGAGCAGTGTCAAGCAGGCGCGGACATCTTCCGGCGGATTCTGCATTTTCACTGACAAGTTACTGCAAAAATGGGAGATTTTGCAACGCTTTTTTATCCATTTTCATGATTTTTCTGAAAAGCATTTGCATTTTCAGATTTTTTTGGTATAATTATTATGTGTAACTTTGAAAATACAGGAGGCACGACCTATGAAGAAGATACTTTCTTTCTGCATGTCCATTCTGGTGTTCTGCTGTTTCTGCACGAACTTGCAGGGACGTGCGCTGAATTTTACGCCGAATTTTGAAATCCGCAGTCAGGCGGCACTGCTCATGAGTCTGGATACGGATACTGTGCTTTACCAGAAAAACGCGGACAAGCAGTACATGCCCGGTTCACTGGTGCAGATTATGACGGCAATTGTGGTACTGGAAAACTGCCCGAATCTGCGCACGAATATTACCGCGGACGCAAGTCTGTACACGCAGTTCACCACCACGGAATACCCCGATGACCTGCGCCTTGCGGACATCAAGGACGGGAACATTCTGAGTGTGGAAGAGCTTTTGTACGCCATGCTCCTGACCTCCTCTGCGGAGGCGGCAATTCTCCTTGCCAACCATTTCGGCAATGGCAATGTATCGAATTTCGTGCAGATGATGAATGACAAGGCACAGGAGCTTGGCTGCACGAACACCAATTTCTCCAATCCCACCGGTATTTACAGTCCTTCCCAGAAAACCACGGCGGCTGACCTTGCCACCATCACCAAATACGCGCTGTCCCTTGGCAGATTTGAGGACATTGCCACAGCAAGCTCATTCAGCACCTACACCCCCAACGAGGGCACATCGGGCTGGACATGGGCGCATTCCAACACCATGATCGAGGCATCAAGCTACTACCATGTCAAGGGTGTCAAAGGTCTGAAAACGGCAAATATGACCACACAGGGCCGCAGCATCATCTGTGAGGCATCCCGTGACGGCAATTCCTATCTGATCGTCCTGCTGGCTGCGCCGTTCGAGGACAGTGACGGTGACTTGCAGTTCTATCATCAGGCAGATGCAGCGAACCTGCTCAACTGGGCATTCGAGCATTTCTCCTACCAGACAATTCTGAGCGAGAGCACGGAGCTTGGACAGATTAAGGTAGAAAACGGCGATGGTTCGGACTATGTACTGGTCAAGCCTGCCAAAAGCTTCATGACGCTGTGGTATGATTCCGCAGACGTGGCATCCATTGTACAGGAAGTGACGCTGGACAAGACGGTATCCGCGCCGGTCAATGCCGGTGATAAGCTGGGTGAGGTTGTGCTGAAGTATTCCGGCGAACAGATCGCTGCCATTGACCTTGTGGCAACATCCTCCGTCAAGCTCTCCCCGTTCAAGTATTATTTCGCGTTGGTGCAGCATTTCCCCAAGACAGCATGGCTCATCCGCGCGGTGATTATCAGCATTCTCCTTTGTGCCATTTACATCGCACTGTGCATTTACGCGCACATCTGCCATCAGCAGCGGCTCAAGCCGGTACAGCCGGTACATCTCAAGCCCAGTACTTCCGGTGTCAAGCGCGAGGCAGCACGGAGCACGGAACAGGAGCGCAGAGCGCAGAGCCGCACCCATTCCGGCACACGTCCGAATCCTTCGGCGAATCATTCCACACAGCCGCGCAAGCCGCAGAATTCCGCGCAAAGACCGCAAAAACCGCAGAATCCAAACCGGAATGTGCAGCATCCGGCAAATAAGCCGCAGGACAAAAATTCGTAAAGGAAATCCCCCTCAACTGAGGGGGATTTTTTCATCACAATGCTTTCTTCATCGTAAAATAACACAGGAAATCCCCATAATGACAGGGAATTTTCCAGAACTGGTCAACCGTATACCCACGCTTGCAGTACATCTCCTGCGCAGCATGGGAGGCGCAGAGGATCGCCTGCGGATGGTGCATGGCAATCTCCGTTTCGGCAAAATCCATCAGCTGCGTTCCGTACCCCCTGTGCTGATGGGCAGGCAGTACGAACAGCCGGTTGATTTCGTTGTCATTGATGGTCAGCGTGGCAACGGGGCATTCCCCGTCATAGAGCAGGTACACAGCATGATTTTCAATATCCGCTGCAATATGCGGTTTGCTGTGATGCTCCTGAAAAAATTCGACCGCACCCTTGGGGTAGTAATGCGGATAGATCTCCGCTATGGTCGTCTGCACAATTCTGTACACAAGCTCCAGTTCGTCCTGATTTGCAAGCCGCAGCATGGTGCACCTCCTATGAAAGTAATGTGGCAATTACGGCATTGGACACGGCAAATCCCTGCGGTGTCAGCGATACACAGCCGTTTTTCACTTGCAGATAGCCCTGCTTCTCCAGCATGGGAAACTTTTTCTGCGCCATCACCGACAGCTCTGCTGCTGCCACACCCTTTGTCATGCGCAGGGCAAGCATCAGCCGTTCCTCCCTGTCACAGGGTGCATCATCTATCAGCTCGACCGGCTGCATGGGGGATGTACAAAACGCCGTAATATCGCGTTTTACCTGGAAACGCGTTCCCTCGTAGCAGGAATGTGCACCGGCTCCGATGCCAAGATACGGCTCACAGTTCCAGTACTTGCTGTTATGGCGGCTCTCAAATCCAGCTTTCGCAAAACTGGATACCTCGTACTGCGCAAAGCCATGCGCCGCAAGCGTCTGCACCGTCTGGAGGTAATAATCCACCGCCGCGTCCTCGTCCGGCAGATGGGACAAAAGCTGTGCATTCTGTGCAAGGGGTGTGCCCTCCTCGACCTGTAACAGGTAGGCAGACACATGGGTAATGGGCAATTCCCCCAGAACTGCGAGGGTTTGCGCAAGCTCTGCTGCACTCTGCTGCGGACAGGCAAGCATGAGGTCACAGGAAATATTGTCGAATCCCTGTTCCTTGGCAGTCAGGACGGTACGGATGCCATCGGCTGCACGGTGGGTTCTGCCGAGCAAGGTGAGCTGTGCATCGGAAAAGCTCTGTGTACCGATGGAAAGCCGGTTCACGCCCGATGTGCGCAGGTCGTGCAGATATTGCGCGCGCTCCCCTGTTGGGTTAAATTCCAACGTAATTTCGGGGTTTTCTGTCATATGCGCATATCTCGCGCAGGCATCGAGAATTGCACCGACCTGTGCAGCGGATAAGAGTGACGGCGTACCGCCGCCGAAATACACGGTATCCACCGTGTCACAGGGCGCATACGCCGAAAGATTCCGGATGATTGCCGCTACATACTGCGCCACGGTTTCCCTGTTATAGGAAACGGAGAAAAAGTCGCAGTACGGGCATTTTTTCGCACAGAACGGGATGTGGAAATACAGCCCCGTCATCACTGCATGATGCGGATCGGCTCTGTGAGCTTTCCGAAGAACATGTCATACAGGAAATTCAGCAGGAGGCTGATAAGAATGGACGCGATAATGATAATCGTGCTGACCATTTTGTCGGTGCACTGGATATATGCCGCAATAATGACAATCAGCGCAATGATGCCGGTGGTTGTGGAAAAGTAAATGGAGCTCATGCCGTTGCAGCATTTTCTGCCGCAGTTCGGGCAGGGCTTGCCATTGGTGCGCAGAGAGCCGGCGAGTGCTTTCTGGATGGGGGTAAATGCCGGTTCGCCGCAATGGGGACATACATGCTTTTTCATGGAAATTCCTCCTTATTCGTCCAGCTTGAGGACGCTCATAAATGCCTCCTGCGGCACTTCTACTGTGCCGAGCTGGCGCATACGCTTCTTACCCTCTTTCTGCTTTTCGAGCAGCTTCTTCTTTCGGGTGATGTCACCGCCGTAGCACTTGGCAAGTACGTCCTTGCGCATTGCCTTAACGGTTTCACGGGCGATGATCTTACCGCCGACTGCTGCCTGAATGGGCACTTCAAAGAGCTGGCGCGGAATGTTATCCTTGAGCTTTTCGGCGATTTTACGCGCTCTTGCATATGCCTTGTCGGCATGGACAATGAATGAGAGTGCATCAACAATATCGCCGTTGAGGAGAATATCCAGCTTGACGAGCTTCGAGGGTGCATAGCCGAGCAGCTCATAATCGAAGGACGCATAACCCCTTGTACGGGATTTGAGCGCGTCAAAGAAATCGTAGACAATCTCATTCAGCGGCAGCTCATACTTCAATGTCACGCGTGTATCATCGAGATACTGCATGTCCTTGAATGTACCGCGTCTGTCCTGACACAGGTCCATGATATTGCCCACAAATTCGGACGGAACGAGAATATCCGCCTTAACCATCGGTTCTTCCGCGCTGGCAAGGATGGACGGGTCGGGATAGTTGGTCGGGTTGTCGATATACTGCACCGTGCCGTCGGTCAGCGTAACCTTGTAGATTACCGAGGGCGCGGTGGTGATGAGGTCGAGGTTGTATTCACGCTCCAGTCGCTCCTGAATGATTTCCATATGCAGCAGTCCCAAGAAACCGCAGCGGAAGCCGAAACCGAGTGCAATGGAGGTTTCCGGTTCAAAGGTCAGTGCCGCGTCATTGAGCTGGAGCTTTTCGAGGGCATCGCGCAAATCCCCATATTTCGCGCCATCCGCCGGATAGATACCGGAGAATACCATGGGATTGACCTTGCGGTAGCCCGGCAGGGGTTCGCTGCACGGACGATCCGCGAGCGTTACCGTATCGCCTACCTGTGTATCGCCGATGCTCTTGATGGAGGCGGCAATGTAGCCAACTTCGCCGGCAGTCAGCGTACCTGTATTGATGAGGGCGGAGGGGGACATATAGCCGGTTTCCGTTACCACGAATTCCGAGCCGGTTGCCATCAGATGGATGGTATCCCCTACCTTGACCGTACCGTCCTTGACGCGGACATAGATAATAACGCCCTTGTACGGGTCATAATAGCTATCGAAAATCAACGCTTGCAGCGGCTCGTCCGGATTGCCCTGCGGTGCGGGAATACCCTGCACAATCTGTTCAAGCACGGCTTCTACATTCGTGCCAAGCTTTGCAGAAATGCGCGGCGCGTCCATTGCCGGAATGCCGATGACATTTTCCACTTCCTCGCAAACGCGTTCGGGATCTGCGGAGGGCAGGTCGATTTTATTCACGACCGGTACTACTTCAAGGTCGTGCTCAATGGCAAGGTAGGTATTTGCCAAGGTCTGTGCTTCAATGCCCTGTGACGCGTCCACTACGAGAATTGCACCCTCGCAGGCGGCAAGGGAACGGGACACTTCATAATTGAAATCCACATGACCGGGGGTGTCGATAAGGTTGAACGTGTACAGCTCCCCGTCCTGTGCACAGTAATTCAGGCGAACGGCACGCGCTTTAATGGTAATGCCGCGCTCGCGCTCCAAATCCATATTATCCAGAATCTGCTGCTCCATATCGCGCTGGGATACGGTTTCTGTTTTCTCCAGAATTCTGTCAGCAAGAGTAGATTTGCCGTGGTCGATATGGGCAATAATGCAGAAATTACGAATTTTACTTGAATCCAAATTACATTCCTCCGTTTTGGTAATAACGCACAAGAACAGCGTGTCAGCTGTGCATCAACGCTGCCGGCACTCGCTGACGCTCGTTGCGCATCTGCGATATTGCCTGTGACACTTATTTTATATTATAGCATATTTTTCGCAGGATGTAAAGCGAAATTCCGAAAAAACTGCAAAAAAACACCGGACAGAGCGTCCGGTGTTTCAGCTTGTCGAAAAAGTCTTTTTCTGGGGTTAGCACCCCTGTAACTGCCCCCACCCCAACCCCTCCCCCAACGGGCAATGTCATCAACTTTAGGAAAGTTGTGCAAAGATTGCCCACCCCCCTGCCCCCCTCCCAGAGGGAGGGGGGATTAAATCGGGGGCTGC
>SVNO01000084.1 GCA_015066845.1 Ruminococcus sp.
CTGAGACATCCACAACTGAGAAAACAGATGAATCTGAGACATCCACAACTGAGACAACAGATGAATCTGAGACATCCACAACTGAGACAACAGATGAATCTGAGACATCCACAACTGAAACCACTGAAACCACTGAAACCACAGCAAAGACTCTGACAGTTACAGCTTCCGCAAAGGCTTCCAACTTCTACTTCTCTCACGACACAACAGTTCTCACTGCTGATATGCTCATTGAGAGTGCTTATGTAGAAACATTCGTTGATGGCGTATCCCAGGGCGTTGCAGACGCTAAGGATGACATCATCTTCGGTCTGAAGGGCACAGAAGCAGTAGGAAACATGACTCCTGAGTACATCTACAACACATGGGGCGAGCCCTACGCAGCACTGCCGGTATATGCATTCTATGTAGATCCGACTGTTGAAGACGCAGAGCCTGTTCTGATTGATGTTGATATCAAGATTTATGTTGGCGTAAAGGGTGACGCTACACTCGACGGTGTTGCAGACGCAAAGGACGCAGCACAGATTCTGATGTATGCAGCTTCCTTCGGTGCTGGCAATACAAACCCCGTACTCTACACTGAGGAATATCCGGAAGTAGAGAACTTCGCATTCTTCCTTGGCGATGTTAATACTGAGCTGAAGACAGAGAATGCAACTGAGCTGAACGCAGCAGACGCAGCTAAGATTCTCCAGTACTCCGCATGGTTCGGCGGTCTGGCAACTGCTCCTTCCAATGGCGTAATCGAAGCTAAGTGGTATGAGCTGATTCCCAGTCTGAATGCGTAAGCAGTCCTAATTTCTCGCATGTTATACGCCGCAGGTGCGTGCACAAGCAATGCGGCGTATACATAAAATACAAACCATTTATTTTATCGAAAGGAAAATAACGAAAATGAAGAAGATGAGCTTTAAGCAGATTATGGCAGCTGTAGCTGCTATGTCTCTGGCAGCTTGTGCAGCAGCTATTCCTGCATCCGCAGCTGCTAACGGTGTTACTGTTGCTATTGATCAGAAAGAAGTAACAGTTGATGAACTGAAGGAAATGAACTATCAGGTTCCGATTTTTGTAAGACTTGCTGACAATGCAGGTGTAAACGCTGTAGAGTTCGGTGTAACTGTTGATAACAGATGCACATTCTCTGTAGTAAACGATCCGTTCGAGGCTATGACACAGACTGGCGAGATGGTAGCATGGGGTATGACTTATGAGACCAATGGCCAGCTGACATGGCAGACATGGGCAGCAGCAACGGCTGATACAAAGGCAAACAACATCGGTGTAATTCTGTACATGGTAACTGTTCCGCAGGATGCTAAGCCTGGCGACAAGTACACAATCGACTATGTAAAGGAAAACACAAAGCTGCACATCTGGTCCAACGAAGTTGACAACGTTGACCACGTTGCTGCTGGCACTGTTGATTTCACAAACGGTTACATTGCAATCGGTGGCGAAGTAGATCCGCCGGAAACAGAAACAACACCGGTTGAAACAGAAACTACACCGGTTGAAACAGAAACTACACCGGTTGAAACAGAAACTACACCGGTTGAAACAGAAACTACACCGGCTACAACACCGGCTACAACAGCAGCAACAACAGCAGCTACAACAGCAGCTACAACACCTGATTCCGGTAAGGCTACAGTAGCTACAACTAAGGCTACTACAAAGGCTACAACAAAGGCTACAACTAAGGCTCCGGCTTCCAGCACAGGTTCTCCTTCCACTGGCGCAGCTGACGTTCTGCCGATCGTAGGCGTAGCAGCAGCAGTAGCAGTACTGGGCGGCGTTGCAGTAGTTTCCAAGAAGAAGGACTAATTCCTCCCTCTGACAAACAACACTGAAACACATAGCGTGAAATAACATAACTTCCCCCCACGGCGACAGTGGGGGGATTTTATGGTATGGGGGGATTCTCCCAAAAAAAGAGGACTGCCGTGTCAGACACAGCAGTCCTTTTCGTTATTCTTCGTGATGCACCCAGTAGGCAAGCGTCATCAGACTGTCGCCCAGATGCACATTTTCCACAATGACCTGTGGATTGGTGATACTCAAGTCAAAATGGCTGAAATTCCAGAAACCGCAGATACCCAGTGCGACCAGATGGTCTGCAAGCTCCTGTGCTGCCCCCTTTGGGATGCACAGTACAGCCACCTGCGGATGGTGGAGCTTACAGAAATCCGGAAGCTCCTGCATGGACTGGATGGTCAGTCCGGCGGTTTTCGTGCCATGGAGTGCCGGATTATTGTCAAATACGCCAATCAGCCGGCAGCCGCGCTTCTGGAAGTCCAGATGCGTGGCAATTGCCTTGCCAAGGTTGCCTGCACCAATGAGAATCACGCCGGTGCTTTCATCCACGCCGAGAATCGAACCGATAATTTCACGCAGCTCGCGTACGTTGTAACCGTAGCCCTGCTGACCGAATGCACCGAAGCAATTGAAATCCTGTCGGATTTGCGAAGCCGAAAAGCCCATGCGCAGAGCCAGCTCCTGAGAGGAAACGCGCTCCATCTCCTCCTCCTCCAGCTCACGCAAAAAGCGGTAATAGCGGGGCAGACGGCGGATGACAGGGGTGGAAATCGACTGTTTCGCCATAACGCGCTCCTTACTGCATCAGTGCTGCAAGACGGGTGTTGATTTCTTCGAGGAATTCCTTGGAATTGACCTTCTTCTTGTTCTCCAGAGAGGACAGCAGGTACAGGTCGCCCGTCATCACGCCGTCTTCAATGGTCTGGATGGTAGCCTTTTCGAGCTTGTCCGCATAATCGCACAGTGCCGGAATATTGTCCAGCTCGCCGCGCTTGCGCAGTGCGCCACTCCATGCAAAGATGGTAGCAACGGAGTTTGTGGAAGTTTCCTCACCCTTGAGGTGCTTGTAGTAGTGACGCTGAACTGTACCGTGCGCAGCCTCGTACTCATAAATGCCATCGGGAGAAACCAGAACGGAAGTCATCATGGCAAGAGAGCCGTAAGCTGTGGAAACCATGTCGGACATTACATCGCCGTCATAGTTCTTGCAAGCCCAGATATAGCCGCCGTTGGAACGAATCACGCGGGCAACTGCGTCGTCAATGAGGGTGTAGAAATATTCAATACCAGCAGCCTCGAACTTTTCCTTGTACTCTGCGTCAAATACTTCCTGGAAAATGTCCTTGAAGCGGTGGTCATACTGCTTGGAAATGGTGTCCTTTGTTGCAAACCACACGTCCTGCTTGAGATCAAGACCATAGTTGAAGCAAGCACGGGCAAAGCCTGCGATGGAATTGTCGATGTTGTGCAAGCCCTGAATGATGCCGTCACCGGTGAATTCATGGATGAGCTGACGGGTTTCGTTGCCGTCCTTGTCGGTGAATACCAGTTCAGCCTTGCCGCCGCCCTTTACCTGCATTTCGGTGTTCTTGTACACGTCACCGTAAGCATGACGAGCGATGGTGATGGGCTTTGTCCATGTGGGGATGTAGGGGGTGATGCCCTTTACGAGGATGGGGGTACGGAATACAGTACCGTCCAGAATGGCACGGATCGTACCGTTCGGGGACTTCCACATCTGGGAGAGGTTGTATTCGGGCATTCTTGCTGCATTCGGGGTGATGGTTGCGCACTTGACAGCGACACCATACTTCTTGGTAGCCTCGGCGCTGTCGAATGTTACCTGATCCTTGGTCTTTTCACGGTATTCCAGACCGAGGTCATAGTATTCGGTATTCAGTTCCACATAGGGAGTGATGAGGATGTCCTTAATCCACTGCCAGAGAATTCTGGTCATCTCGTCGCCGTCCATCTCGACGAGGGGGGTGGTCATTTTGATTTTATCTGCCATGGGAATTACCTCCATTGTTAAAAATTGTTTTTGCACTGCACATTTTGTCAGCCGACAAAGAAGAACCAGAGCACCGCAACGGGAATCGCGATTGCGTAAATAATCACTTTCAGCTTCGTTTCCGACATGCCCGTGAAATACTTGGGCAGGAAATACTGCGCTGCAAAGACGATCACCAGCAGAACAATCAGCAGTCCGACATCGGATGCCGAACGGATGCGGATGCGCCGTGCAAGAAGTTCGTATGAATCAAACATTATGTGTGTTCCCTTTCTGTATCATGTGTAAGCGGTGCAGCCGCCCTTGGGTCAGCAAACACCACCTGTATGTGGTCGGGCACATAGCGGTTGATCGCCTGTTCAAACAGGGGATAGACGATCTCGCGCTTGTTGCCGAATACACCACAGCCAAATGCCCCGAACACGATGATTTCGGGATTTCCTGCTACTGCAAGCTGTACGATTTTTGCGATCCTGCGTTCCATCACTGCATTGCAGTGCTTTGGGGTGAACAGGAATTTTGCAAATGTCCGGTTGACTGCCGGACAGGTGAGAAAATCGCACAGAACCGGCGTTTTCAGGAGTGTACCGTCCTTGTCGCGGATGATGGGGACATGATGTGAAATAATGAGTGTGTCCGTATAATCCGGAAGAACGTGCAGCCGGTTTCTGCGGTAATAGGTTTTCTGCGCGGCGATGGTGTAATAGAGCAGGGAAGCTCTGCAAAGTGCCTCCTCCTGTGCATTGCCGCCGAGGAGATACGCACCGCCGGGGAACATGGCATTGGCAAAATTCAGCGCAACACAGCGCGAAGCAGAATTTGCCAGCACACAGGAAATTGTATCCGTTGCCATCATATGTTCCGCGATCCGGTAGACCGAAGTTCTCTGCACCTGCGGCACAGAGGGGTTGGTCACCGTTTCCGACTGCATGTCCGGAAAACTGCCGTTTTTGAAAATACGGCGGTTTTCCAGCATAATTTGAATATTCCGCAGCATAGGAAATGCAATTACTTCAGGTTCTCTCTTGTGTAATCGAGCAGACCGCCTGCGAGCATAATATCCTTGGTTCTGCCCGTCAGCTCACAGAGCACCGGAATTTCCTTGCCAGTTGTCTTGTTCAGAACGGTCAGTTCTGTTTCGCCAGCCTCAACCTTTGCACGAATGTCCGCAAGTTCAAGCACATCGCCCTGAGAAATTGCGTCATAATCTGCCTCATTCACGAATGTCAGCGGCAGGATGCCTGCATTCACGAGATTTGCGCGGTGGATTCTTGCGAAGGACTTCACGAGAACAGCCTTGATACCCAGATACAGGGGAGCGAGTGCTGCATGTTCACGGGAAGAACCCTGACCATAGTTAGAGCCGCCCACGATAATGCTCTTGCCCAGTTCCTTTGCACGAGTCGGGAAGGCTTCGTCGCATACGGTAAAGCAGTGCTGGGAAATAGCCGGAATATTGGAACGCAGGGGCAGAATCTTTGCACCTGCCGGCATGATGTGGTCAGTGGTGATATTGTCCTCAACCTTGAGGGAAACCGGAGCTTCGATGGATGCTTCCAGAGGAGCTGTTTCCGGATAGGGCTTGATATTCGGGCCGCGCAGGATTTCCACATCCGCAGCTTCTTCTTCAGAAGCCGGCAGAGCAATCATATTGTCATTGACTGTGAACTTCTCCGGCAGTACAAATTCCGGCATTTCGCCGATTTCACGCGGGTCAGTCAGGTAGCCGGTGATGGCAGAAATTGCAGCAAGCTCAGGGGATACCAGATAAATCTGACCATCCTTAGTGCCGGAACGTCCGAGGAAGTTTCTGTTGAAGGTACGCAGGGAAATACCGCCGGAATTCGGGGACTGTCCCATACCGATGCAAGGGCCGCAAGCGGATTCGAGAATTCTTGCGCCTGCATCAATCATCACGGACAGCAGACCCATATCTGCCATCATGCCGAGTACCTGCTTGGAACCGGGTGCAATGGACAGGGAAACGTCCGGATGTACGGTCTTGCCCTTGAGGATATGTGCAACTTTCATCATATCGAGCAGGGAGGAGTTTGTGCAGGAGCCAATGCAAACCTGGTCGATCTTCAGCTTGCCGATTTCCTCGCAGCTCTTTACATTGTCCGGAGAATGCGGACATGCAGCCAGCGGAACGAGTTCGGAGAGGTTGATGTCAACCACTTCATCGTACACTGCGTCAGCGTCAGCAGACTGTTCTGTCCAGACTTCGCCTCTGCCCTGTGCTTCGAGGAACTTCTTGGTGATCTCATCGGACGGGAAAATAGAGGTGGTAGCACCCAGCTCTGCGCCCATGTTGGTGATGGTAGCACGTTCCGGAACGGAAAGCGTCTTGACACCTTCGCCGCAGTATTCGATGACCTTGCCAACGCCGCCCTTAACGGACAGTCTGCGGAGTACTTCAAGAATCACGTCCTTTGCAGCAACCCACGGAGAGAGCTTGCCTGTCAGATTTACCTTGACGATCTGCGGATAGGTGATGTAATATGCACCGCCGCCCATGGCAACTGCAACGTCCAGACCGCCTGCGCCGATGGCGATCATACCGATACCGCCGCCAGTGGGGGTGTGGCTGTCAGAGCCGATGAGCGTCTTGCCCGGAATGCCGTAGCGTTCCAGATGTACCTGATGGCAGATACCATTGCCGGGACGGGAGAAATGGATGCCATGCTTCTTGGCAACAGAGCCAATGAAGCGGTGGTCATCCGCATTTTCAAAACCATTCTGGAGGGTGTTGTGGTCGATATACGCCACACTGCGCTCTGTACGAACGCGCGGCACACCCATCGCCTCAAATTCCAGATACGCCATAGTACCTGTTGCATCCTGTGTCAATGTCTGGTCGATACGGATACCGATCTCCTGACCTTTGACCGGCTCACCGTCTACGAGGTGCGCACGCAGGATCTTTTCTGTTAATGTCAAACCCATTGTAATCAGTCCTTTCAAAATGATATAGCTTTCCACTATACTTATTATTTTACTACAAAAAAGCCCCTTTGTCAAGAATTTCACAAAGAATTTTGTGAAAAACTGTTTATCGCAGGCGTTCCTCATTGC
>SVNO01000012.1 GCA_015066845.1 Ruminococcus sp.
ATGGCAAAAATTTCCGAAGCATAGGCTGCATTCTTCTGATAATTGATACACTGCATGGTACACATGGCAGCCGAGGGCGCAGCAGCAGCGGCAAGGACGGTCATTTCAATGATGCTGTCAAAGGGGGTACAGAGGAACAGCAGGAGCGCGGCAGCGGGAATGATGAGCAGCCGGAGGGCGCAGAGGTAGAATACGCGGGGCTTTTTCAGGACTGCGGGGAGATTGGTCTGGGCGATGGTTGCGCCGGCAACGAACATGGCAAGGGGTGTATTGAGTTCCCCGACCATGGCAAGGGGCTGTGTGAGCAGTTCCGGCAGGCGAAGCTGTGTGAAAAAGAGGAACATACCGAGGGCAATGGCAATAATGGCAGGGGAACGCAGGACTTTTTTGAGGGAATGCAGGCTATGCTGACCGGAAATCTGCATAACGCCATGCGTCCATGCGAGGATGTTGAAGATGGTGATAAAGGCGGTGAGGTAGAATACACCTTCCAGCTCAAACATTGCCTGCACGAGGGGAATTCCCATAAAACCGCAGTTGGAATAGATGCAGGAAAAGCGTTCGATTGCCGTTTCCCTGCCCTCTTTGTCGGGGATGGCGAGGTAGGAAATGAGCATGGCAGCGGCATAGGAAAGGACGGAAAGGAGGAATGTCCAGCCGAGATTGACGGCAAGCTCTGCTTTCAGTTCACGCTGATAGGCAAGGAGGATGACGATGGGGTTGACGACGGTAAGGACGAGCCGTGAAATCTCGCTGACGGTGGATTGGGAGAGCAGGCGGAAGCGGAAACAGCCTGCACCGATGAGGATGAGGACGAGCATGATGAACGCCTGCTGAAGAATGATCTGTGACATGGGAAACCTCCGTAAAAAAGCCCGATGGCAGGCATCGGACGGGTGAATGGGATGCGGTAATGGCGGCAGCAATACCTGTCATAACACAACCGCCGGAAAAATGCAGGATTCTGCATTCATTTCCGACGGTATTACTCATTTTTTCGGTATGGTCTTAGAAATTCGAGCCGTTCCATCCCCACTGGTCCGTAGCGGCATACTTGACATAAATACGATTTCCGGCAATGCCCAGCTCATCGCTGAGAATGCTGCATACGCGGCTTGTCATCTCGTCACACGCGGACGGGCTTGCACTGCCGAATACGCTGACTTCCACCATTGCTGCCGGTGCGGCACTGCCCTGAAACCAGAGCAGCTGCTCCGGCTCAATGCCGACCATCAGCCAATGCTCGGACTTGCCCGGAATGGCAGTAATTGCCTGTCCCAATGCTGCTTTGATGGCTTCTGCCTTATTGGCAGGTACGGGGGTGTTGGTTTTCACGTTGATAAATGGCATGATAGTTCCTCCTTATGCTTGCTTTTGTTTCTCACCGATACAGATGCCTGCAAGCATCCAGAATACCGGTGCTGTGGTAACGGATGATGTACCAATGAGCATCAGCAGCAGATACAGCAGTACTGCGCCGTAAATGCCGGCTGTCACCCAATTGCCGCCCTTGCACTGCTTTGCGCCGCGCACAACGATAATTCCTGCCAGAGCAAGGTAGAGCAGCAGTGCCGGAATGCCCAGTGTTGCAGCAATATGCAGATATTGGTTGTAGGGACGGTCAAAGGTGTTCGGATTGCTCGCGATCACTCTGTGCTGGAACAGCTGCGGATAGACAAGGCTGTCCGGACCGCTGCCGACCAGCGGAAAACGTCCGATGATGGAAAGGGTAGTGCCCCAGAGGAATCCGTAGGTTTCCGGCAGGCTGAGAATTTCAAAGCTGCCATTGGGATTTTTCGCACCATTGCGTACATAGTAACCGCTGACTGCAAGGCGGTACGCGCTGTCCTCCCAGATGATTGCGCCGTCATACAGCGTAAATCCGGATTCTACCTGCACTTGCTCGCCCGTTTCACGGCTGTAGGTGGAATTGATGGACGGTGCCATGCTTGCCCAGAAGCCCATGCCGAACAGGAATGCAGCCGCAACTGCGGATGCGCGTGCAAATGCCGGAACGCCGGCTTTTTTGATGAACAGATACACAGCTGTGCCGAGGATGGCAAGGCTGCTGCCGGCAATGCCGGCAAGGCACTGCGTTTTCGCTGCCATGATGGCATACACGCAGGCGCAGATGAGATAGAACGCGCGCTTGGTCTTTTCCGGTGCATATGCTGCGCCCAGCGTCGCCGGAACGATGAGGATCGACAGCAGGATAGCGAGGAAAATCGGGCTGCCCGTCAGACCGGAGGGCAGGAACACGCGGAAGAGCAGCAGCGGTTCAAGGTTGTTGTAGGTGGAGGGGAAGCCGAGGGGGAGGGCTTGCAGAATGCCCCATGCACACTGCACAAGTCCGAACACCATCAGTCCGTCCAGAATTTTCCGGTGGTTTTCCTCAGTCTGAATCTGCGCACCCAGCAGGCAAAGACAGCCATAGAAGATAATGGAGAGCAAGCCCTCATTTCTGCCGTCCATGCCCATCAGGGCAATGCCGTAGTCGTAGGAGTTGATCAGGCTGACCGTACCCCAGACCACCAGACCGCCAAGCAAGCCGGCAGGAAGATAGAGGGAGCGCGGTGTGACCTGCTTCATGAAACCGATGAACACAAAGACCATGGCAGCCACGCCGATGATGGACAATGCCATGCCCGGAACGCTGTAGACCTTTGCAAATTCCAGCGGAATGCAGAACAAAGGGGAAAGAATCATCCAGCCGAGCAGAATTTTCATCAGAAAACCCTGATATTCTTCCGGCTTCATGTTCAGAATGAAATTGGATTTTTCTGTCGTATTGAATATCGTCTTTGGCATATGTAACCTCCCAAAAGAAAGGACGGTACTGTGTACCGTCCCCTATGTTTACTTCGCGTAATCCACCTGCCGGCTTTCGCGGATGAGATTGACCTTGATTTGTCCGGGATAATCCATCTCGTCCTCAATCTGCTGTGCAATCTGTCTTGCAACAAGCACCATCTTTTCATCGTTGATGACTTCAGGCTGTACCATCACGCGGATTTCTCTGCCTGCCTGTACAGCATAGCATTTTTCCACGCCCTTGTAGGACTTGCAGATTTCCTCAAGCTTCTCAAGACGCTTGATGTAGCTTTCGTAGTTCTCGCTTCTTGCAGCCGGTCTTGCCGCGGAAATTGCGTCCGCTGCCTGTACGATGCAGGCAATGGCTGTGCGCGGTTCTACGTCATTGTGGTGCGCTTCGATCGCATGGATCACCTCTGCATTCTCGCGGCACTTGCGGCAGACATCCACACCGATCTGAACGTGAGAACCTTCCACTTCAGAGGTCAGTGCCTTACCGATGTCATGCAGCAGACCTGCGCGCTTGGCAAGATTCACATCCACGCCCAGCTCCGCAGCCAGTACGCCGGAAAGCTGTGCTACCTCGATAGAATGCGTCAGTACGTTCTGACGGTAGCTGGTTCTGAAACGCAGTCTGCCCAGCAGCTTGATCAGCTCCGGATTGACACCATGTACATTGGTTTCCAGAATGGCGCGTTCGCCCTCCTGCTTGATTTTGTGCTCTACCTCGCGCTTTGCCTTTTCCACCATTTCCTCAATGCGGGTGGGATGGATTCTGCCGTCTGCAATCAGACGTTCCAGCGCGATTCTTGCAATTTCACGGCGCACCTGGTCAAAACAGGACAGCGTGATTGCTTCAGGTGTGTCGTCAATAATCAGGTCAACGCCCGTCAGCGTTTCGAGTGTACGGATATTACGTCCCTCTCTGCCGATGATGCGTCCCTTCATTTCATCGTTGGGCAGTGCCACAACGGAAACGGCTGCTTCGGATACCTGATCCGCTGCACATTTTGCAATGGCAAGGGAAATATAGCTGCGCGCCTTCTCCTCGCTGTCCTCCTTGATCTGCTGCTCAAATGCAACGATCTTCATTGCCTTTTCATGCACCAGTTCTTCTTCGAGAGTCTGGAGAATGTATTCCTTCGCCTGTTCTCTTGTCAGCTCGGAAATGCGTTCGAGTGTTTCAAACTGCACTTTCTTGAGGGATTCTGCTTCCTCCTTCAGTTCGTCCGCTGCCTTGAGCTTTTCCTGTAACGCTTCTTCCTTCTGTTCGAGGGCATCGAGCTTCTTGTCGAGTGTTTCCTCCTTCTGATGGATTCTGCGCTCCTGCTTTGTGACCTCGCTGCGGCGGTCACGAATCTCCTTTTCTGCATCGGAACGGAGCTTGTGAATCTCGTCCTTTGCTTCTACAAGAGCTTCTTTTTTCTTGGTTTCTGCCTTTTTACTGGCATCTTCAAGCATACGCTGTGCGTCCTTGATGCGGCGTTCTGCCTCTGCGATTTTCTCGCGGGCTTCCTGCTCGGCTGAACCAAGAACCGCTTCTGCTTCCTGCTTGCGGTGTTCAATGCCCTTCTGGAATGCCTGCTCCGCTGTCATTCTGCGCACGATGAAAATTGCCGCGACAGCAGCCACCAGAAGAACCGCCAACAGAATAATGATGATGATTTCTTCCATGTTGTGCATTACCTCCTCGTTTAGTAAAGTTATATTGATTCACAGTAAACTTTACGCAGGCGGTAAATGCCGCTTTCTTTATTCATTTTTGCAAACTTATGATGATTTGCACTGCCCCGTTCCAGAGCTGCACAAGACATGGGAAAACCCCTTCCCATAAGAATTCCGGCTATTGCCTGAACCTGCCATGCACGGCTTTGCCGCTGCAAGAATTCAGAGTAGCCACTATAGTCCACCGCAGATCCCTGCGGAATCAAAAAAGTAAATGATATAAAGTAACGAACTGTCCTCTGACAGTCCAAAGCTGCAATTACTGCTGCGTGATTCAGTACCTCTCTGTGGTTCTGAATGCAAACTCCGGTTCGATTGTTTCACTTGCCGGGCGTTTACCAGGAACGCTGCCACGGCTCTGCGGCATCCCATCTGCCCATCCGTGTACACGCGCTCTGTTATATCATACAACATTATTATAATTGTAAACTTTTTTCATCGTTTTGTCAAGGGGGATTCCGTAATTTTTTTACCGTTTTGTAAAAATATTTTTCCACACCTGTTTTTACCCCCGTTTTTTCCTGCCGAAAATCACAGTTTGTACACGCACGATGTACACATGAATTCAGGCAACGGACATTTTTCACGTCAAAATTCACATGAGAGCTGAAAAAAGCCCGTGGATTTCCGTATATTGCTACAAATTGCAACAGAAATTATCCGGAAATGCTTGCAAAAACGGCGCATTTAGGATATAATAAAAGCATCGGAAACTACGAACAGTTGAAAAGGAGAAGATAACGATGGAACTGACCGCACTTGACAAGGCACAGCGCACTGCCTTTTATGAGGAATGCAAAGCTGCCTATGCAGAATACCAGGCACAGAATCTCAAGCTCGACATGTCCCGCGGCAAGCCTGCGCCGGCACAGCTTGACCTGAGCGCAGGTCTGCTTGACGCAATCAGCAGCGAGGAGCTGAACGGCGAGGCAGGGGATTACCGCAACTACGGTCTGCTCGATGGCATTCCGGAGGCAAAGCGTCTGTTTGCGCCCATGCTGGGTGTGGAGGAAGATGAAATGTTCATCTTCGGCAATGCAAGCCTGCAGGCAATGTACCTGAGCATCAGCTATGCATATTCCCACGGTCTGATGGGCAATACCCCGTGGAGCAAGCTGGAAAAGGTGAAGTTCCTGTGCCCTGTTCCGGGTTATGACAGACATTTCAAAATCACAGAATTTTTCGGCGCGGAGATGATCAACATTCCCATGAACGAGGACGGTCCGGATATGGACATGGTGGAACGTCTGGTTGCAGAGGATGCAGCGGTCAAGGGTATCTGGTGCGTACCGCAGTATGCAAACCCGACCGGTATTTCCTACAGTGACGAAGTAGTCCGCCGCATGGCAGCACTCAAGCCGGCTGCACCGGATTTCCGCGTATTCTGGGACAATGCGTACTGCATCCACCATCTGTGCGACAATCCGAAAACCATCCTGCCGATTCTTGCAGAGGCAAAGAAAGCAGGCAATGCGGATATGGTTTATCTCTTTGCGTCCACAGCAAAGGTGACATTTGCAGGTGCAGGCGTTGCTGTGATGGCAGCGAGCAAGGCAAACCTTGCCGACCTTTCCAAGGCACTGAACGTGTTCACCATCAGCTTTGACAAAATCAACCAGATGCGCCATGTACGTTATTTTGACGGCAAGTTCGAAAATGTACTGGCACATATGGAAAAGCATCGTGCACTGATTCAGCCGAAATTCGAGGTAGTACTCAACACGCTGGAGCGTGAGCTGAAACCCCTCGGCATTGGCAGCTGGGTAACACCGCAGGGCGGCTATTTCGTATCCTTTGACGCACCGAAGGGCTGTGCAAAGCGCATTGTACAGCTGTGCAAGGAGGCAGGTGTTGTGCTGACGGGCGCAGGTGCAACCTTCCCCTACGGCATCGACCCTGAGGACAGAAACATCCGTATTGCACCGACCTATCCGGAAGTGGAGGAGCTGCAAAAGGCGATGGATCTGTTCGTGCTCTGTGCAAAGATGGCTGCGGCAGAAAAGCTGCTTGCAGAATAATACAGCAAAAAGAAAGGGCTGCCGGCATGAACCGACAGCTCTTTCTGTTAGGTTATTCTTCTTCATCCTCGCCGATAAAATCAGCAATCTGGTCAATGCGCTCTTTTCCCTCTGTGAAGCCGTCCTTATCAATGACAAGGGGAGCCGTGCGGAGCATACAGGCAATATCAAAGAGAAAGGAAATTTTCTCGATATATTGCGCGTCATACGCTGCCTTTTGCGCATCCGTCAGGGTATTTCTGCCATTGATCTGCGCCCAGCCCGTCAATCCCGGACGGAAAGATTCCAGACCAGCCTTCTTACGCGCTTCCAACAGAACGGTTTCATTTTCAATGACAGGACGCGGGCCTACCCAGCTCATATCGCCTTTGAGGATATTGAAAATCTGCGGCAGCTCGTCCATACTCGTCTTGCGCAGCCATTTTCCAAAGGGCATGACGTATTTGTCATAGTCCTCAGGTGTCATGCAGCGGTTCGGCATATGGCGCGGTGTATCCGACCACATGGTACGGAATTTGAGAATTTTGAATTTTTTCCCGTTTCTGCCGATACGCGTCTGTCTGAATATCACTTTCCCTTTGGGGTCTTTCAGCTTAATGAATAGTCCGAACACTGCCATGGGCAGCAGCAGCAGCACGATGGCACCAATACTGAACAGTATGTCCACCATCCGCTTAATGTATCGCTCGTACATGTTGTTCCTCCTGCTCCTATGGTTTTGTGCAGCTTTATGCATATTTTCGCATTCTATGTTCTATTATACAACATTTTCGGGAAAATCACAATATGCCGATATCACAAAACTTAAAAAAACTTCACCCAAAAAATATACATTGTTAACAAAGAGGGGAGAACAGCCTGTCAAAAAAGTCTTTTCTGGGATAAGTCTCTCTCTAATTGCATCCTCGCCGCAAGCAGTCGTTTGTAAAAGCCAGAACTTGATGGTGCTCTTTCACTTGAATAGAAACCAAGAGCTGCCCCCTCCCCCACGCGAATCATCAGCGCGGATTCCGTCCCCGCTGCACAAAGAACCCCTGCTGTAGGGAGCAGGGGTTCTTTGCCATGATATAGGGATTATAGGGATTATTTATAATTAACGCTGGGGAACGTTAATTACCATTGATTTAGGATAGTTATAGTATACCCCATTCATGTGATAATTCAATGTACAATACTTGAAAGTTCCTGCAAGCCTTTGTGAAAACCCTGCGTTTTCTGCGTCCGGACAGCAAAATCCCCTCACAATGTGAGGGGATTCGCCATGATATAGGGATTATTGGGGATTTATTATATCGTTGGGGTAGGAACGATATAAACTAAGTTGTTGGTGGTAGGATTCTTTCTTTCCTGACCACAGCTATATTATATACCTTTATTGTGATAGTTTCGTGATAACTTTTAGAACTTTTTGTTAACTTTTGAAAGGTTATCCCCGCATCAAGAACCAGAACACAGAACCCTCGCCAAGCTTGCTGTTGACTCCGTAATGGAACTCATGCATTTTGAGAATTGCTTTGACAATGGAAAGTCCCAGTCCCGTGCCGACCACTTCGCGCTTGTGGTTCTCGCTGCGGTAATATTTGTCGAAAATACGCTGAATTTTGTCCTCCTCAATGCCCTTTCCAGTGTCGCGCACCTCAATGCGCACACCCTCTGGGAGGTTGATTTGCCGGACGTAAACCATCTTGTCCTCACCTGTGTAGTTGATGGCATTGTTAATCAGATTGCAGATGACACGTTCGATCTGCGCTGGATCGCAGGTTACCTGCATCGGCTCATCGGGCGTGAAATGGATGTGATAGCCCATCTTTTCCGAAACACCCTTGTAGCGTTCAATGATGTCCGCTAACCTCGTGCGGATGTCGATTGTCTGCATTTCCGGCTTCATACTGCCGTTTTCAAATTTGGAGAGGTCTAAAATATCATTGACAAGTGCTGTCAGGCGGTCGGTTTCTTCAATAATGACCTGCAAATGTGCATTGCGCTTGACAGGATTGTCGCCGGACAGGTCGCGTATCATCTCCGCATATGCCTTGAGCATGGTCAGCGGTGTGCGCAGGTCGTGCGATACATTGGCGATCAGATCGCGCTGCATACTGTCCACGCGTGAGAGCTGCTGCTCGGCATAGGTCAGCGTCCTTGCCAGTTCATCTGCCTCCTGATAACTGCCGCCGATGAATTTCGTGTTGAAATCCCCGTGTGCCAGCCGATGGGCAGAATGGGTAATGCGCACGATCGGCACGGACAGCCAGCTGGACAGCCAGAATGCAATCACCACGCCGATAATCAGCAGGAGAACGGTAATAAACATCAGCAGCCGCTTGATGATGCTGACGGCTGAACCGACCGGCTGCAGCGGCGTATTCAAAAACAGATAGCCGTGCACTTGTGTGTTGTCATGCAGCACACAGCCAAGGACAAGGGTGTCCTGCCCGATGCGCTCATTGTACACGTTCATGCCAATTACACCGTCCGCATCATTTTGCAGCTTCATCATCAATGCGCCAAGATAACTGTGCGGCCCGTGCAGCAGGCATTTGTCGTCGAGGACATCGCATTCATACAGCGGTCTTTGCCGTTTGTCAAGCACTTCCACGCAAATCTGGTTTTCAAGGGATACTTGCGACAGATAGCGTTCAAAATCCTCATCATCGTAGGCTTCTATCAGAGAAATGGCGATTTTCTGGGTGTCGCGGATTTTGGAGGTATAGTAAAAGCTCTCCAGAAGCACGACCTCAAAGAACCAGAGGAGGGCAAAGACAATGACGGTAAAGAGAATGAATGCCAGACAGAGCCGTGCGCGCAGGCTGATCAGCCGTTTTTCCTTGTGCGGCTCATTCTTCATCTGCTTCAAACTTGTAGCCCATACCGCGGAGCGTTACGATGAATTTACGGTATTCTCCAAGGCTGTTGCGCAGCATTTTGATATGTGTATCTACAGTACGGTCATCGCCGAAGAAATCATAACCCCATACTGCCTCCAGAAGCTTGTCACGCGTCAGTGCAAGGTTTGCATTGCGTACAAGGAAGAACAGCAGGTCATATTCCTTGGGTGTCATGGCAGCTTTCTGCCCGTTGACATATACTTCTCTGCCGGCAAGGTCGATTTCCAGTCCCTCGAACCGCATTTTATCACGAACAATGGGATTTTCCATTGTACCGCGCTTGAGGACTGCCTTCACACGCGCCATCAGCTCCTTGGGAGAAAAGGGCTTGACCACATAGTCATCCACGCCGATTTCAAAACCGAACAGCTTGTCGTATTCCTCGCCGCGCGCAGACAGCATAATAATGGGGGTATTGGAATGCTTGCGGATCTCCTTACTTGCCGAATAGCCGTCCAGTCGGGGCATCATGACATCCATGATGATCAGGTCGTACCGGTTCTCGCGGCATTTTTCAATTGCCTCCATACCGTTTTCGGCTTCTTCCACCACATATTCCTCAAATTCCGCATATTCTCTGACAACATTGCGGATGTTCGCTTCATCGTCCACAATCAAAAGCTTGCTCATAGCAGCACTTCCTTTCTGTTCCGGTTCATGGTCATTCTATCGCAGGCTGCACCGCATGGGGAGTGCCTGACGGCTGCGCGGTATTGCCCACTTATATTATACCAGACTTTCCTCTATAATACAATACTTTCGTGATGGATTTGTGAAGATTCTGCCAAAATTCGTTGTATTTTTAGCCATTGCCCTAACGCTGCCGCGTCAGCTGCTCCAGAAAAAGCTCCACCTTTCCCTTGTTGCGTTCGGACAGCTTGCGGTAATTGCGTACAAGCGTCATTTCTTCCGGTGAAAGTCCGCCGTACTGTCCCATCTGCTTGGTATTGGTGCGCCCTGCGATGTAGTCAATGCTGACATGGTAGAATTCCGCCAGCATCAGCGCAAAATCCAATGGAACAGTATGCTTCCCCTGCTCGTAATTGGTATAGGTCGTTTTGTGCATTTGCAGTTTTCCTGCAAGCTCTTTCTGCGTCAGATCCATATCCTCCCGCAAATCCCTGATCCTCTGATAAAATTTCATAAAGATCAGCATCCTTCCCTATGCAGACAGTTGTCTGCTGTTCTCATAGGAATTATAACATAGTTGTTGTTTTAGTCTTGACAAAATACACGGAATCATGTATAATTGTAACTGGTGATACTTCGTTCATTGTATTACCCGAATGAGGATTGATTATTGAGGGCAACTGCACCGCATGGTAATGGGACATGCGGTGCAGCTTGTTTTTTTGCCGGTAATCGTATAAATCCGCACAGGCTGCGCACACTTCATATGTAAGCAGGTCGTGTTGACACTAAGCTTAACAGCACATCTTTTCGGCAAAATTTCTGCTCGAAAATCTGCGTATTATTTTAGTGTCAGCACTCCCTGATTTTTCAAGGGGCAATACCGCACAAAGAACAGTGCATCTGCTTAAGATTCGCTGTAGATTTTTCGTCAGCGGTATTGCCCAAGCAAAGGAGCAAGCCTATGAAAATTATCAGAGTAACCGGCAGACAGATTCTCGATTCCAGAGGCAACCCCACCGTAGAAGCGGAGGTGCTGCTTGCGGATGGCACACTTGGCCGCGGTGCTTCCCCCAGCGGTGCATCCACGGGCGCGTATGAAGCGCACGAGCTGCGTGACGGGGACAAGAAGCAGTTCGGGGGCAAGGGCGTTTCTAAGGCGGTGGCAGCAATCAACACCCACATTGCCAAAGCCATCTGCGGCATGGACGCGGATGACCTGTACGCGGTGGACGCTGCCATGTGTCATGCGGACGGTACGGAAAACAAGTCGAAATTCGGTGCAAATGCAATTCTCGCCGTGTCCATTGCCTGTGTACAGGCAGCAGCGGCATCCCATGGAATGCCCCTGTTCCGGTATCTTGGCGGTGTCAGCGGCAGAGTCATGCCCATTCCGATGATGAACATCCTCAACGGCGGCGCACACGCGGCAAACAATCTGGACGTGCAGGAATTCATGATTATGCCCGTGGGTGCTTGTTGTTTTTCGGAGGGGCTGCGCTGGTGCACGGAGGTCTACCACTGTCTTGCAGCATTGCTCAGGGAGCGCGGCTGTACAACGGCAGTCGGGGATGAGGGTGGTTTTGCGCCCGACCTTGCAGATGATGAAGCAGCAATCGGGCTGATTCTCGAAGCAATTGCCCGTGCAGGCTACCGTGCCGGAGAGGATTTCCGCATTGCACTGGACGCGGCGGCAAGTGAATGGAAAAAGGACAAGAAATCAGCATATTATGTGATGCCAAAATCCGGAAAGCAGTTCAGCACGGACGCGCTGATTGCGCATTGGACAATGCTCGTGGAGAAGTACCCCATCATTTCCATTGAGGATGCACTGGACGAGGAGGACTGGGACGGCTGGCGCAAGCTGACGGCAACGCTCGGCGGCAGGATCCAGCTTGTCGGGGATGATTTATTCGTCACGAACACCGACCGTCTGGAGCGCGGTATTGCGGAGCATTCGGGCAATGCCATTCTCATCAAGCCCAACCAGATCGGTACGATTTCCGAAACGCTTGATGCCATCCGCACGGCAAGACGTTCGGGCTTTGCCACGGTCATTTCCCATCGTTCAGGCGAAACGGAGGATACCACCATTGCCGACCTTGCAGTTGCACTCAATGCCGGACAAATCAAGACCGGCGCACCGTGCAGAACGGAGAGAACGGCGAAATATAACCGGCTGCTGCGAATCGAGGAGCTTGTGGGCGGATGCTGCTGTAACAGTTGACTGCGGAGCAGCAAGAGAAAAAAGGACGGCAATTCGCCGTCCTTTTATCATTATCAATAGCTTTGCGCCGCTTAGCAGCATACTTTCGCTGCCGCTAAACTCCCCCACGCGAATCATCAGCGCAGCTTTGCGCCGCTTGCCGCAGGCAAAAGGCGCATTGCGGTATAGTGCATCCTCGCCGCGAGTTGGAAATGTTCCTCACCAGAAAAACCATCCACGCGAAACACCAGCGCGGGTTCCGCGCCCCACGCGAATCATCAGCGCGGATTCCGCGCTTACTTTCAATAGCGATGACGCTCTGCTTGCAAGCGTCATGCGGTGCAGTGCACCCTCGCCGCGAGTTGGAAATGTTCCTCACCAGAAAAACCATCCACGCGAAACACCAGCGCGGGTTCCGCGCCCGCGCGGATTCCGCGCTTAATACATGCCGCCCATGCCGCCGGCAGGCATTGCCGGTGCTGCTTCAGGTTCCTTGATGTCTGCTACAAGGCTCTCAGTGGTCAGTACCATTGCTGCTACGGATGCTGCATTCTGGAGTGCGCTTCTGGTAACCTTGGTCGGGTCTACGATGCCAGCTGCGATCATATCCACATACTCCTCATTGTATGCGTCAAAACCGAAGCCAACCTTTTCAGATGCCATGATCTTGTCGATAATGACACTGCCCTCAAGGCCTGCATTCAGTGCAATCTGGCGCAGCGGTGCTTCCAGTGCACGGCAGATAATCTCTGCACCGGTCTTTTCATCGCCGGAAAGGGATGCGATCAGTTCCTTGACTGCCGGAATTGCATTGATGGGAGCTGTACCGCCGCCGGCTACAATGCCCTCCTCTACGGCTGCCTTGGTTGCTGCCAGTGCATCCTCAATGCGCAGCTTCTTTTCCTTCATCTCAATTTCGGTTGCTGCACCTACCTTGATCACTGCAACACCACCGGAAAGCTTTGCAAGACGCTCCTGCAGCTTCTCCTTGTCGAATTCAGATGTTGTGGTTTCGATCTGCGCGCGAATCTGTGCCACTCTTGCCTTGATAGACTCGGAATCACCTGCACCATCAACAATGATCGTGTTTTCCTTCTGGATCACAACCTGACGTGCACGGCCAAGCTGCATCATGGTTGTTTCCTTCAGGTCAAGTCCCAGTTCCTCGGTAATCACTTCACCGCCGGTCAGGATGGCAATGTCCTTGAGCATTTCCTTGCGTCTGTCGCCAAAGCCCGGTGCCTTGACTGCTGCACACTTGAATGTGCCGCGCAGGTTGTTCAGAATCAGCGTGGTCAGTGCCTCGCCCTCAATGTCCTCTGCAATGATCACAAGCTTCTTGCCGGACTGCACGATCTGTTCGAGCAGCGGCAGGATCTCCTGAATGCTTGCAATCTTCTTGTCAGTAATCAGAATGAATGCGTCATCATATACCGCTTCCATCTTCTCTGTATCTGTTACCATGTAGGGGGAAATGTAGCCTCTGTCAAACTGCATACCCTCTACTACTTCACTGTAGGTTTCTGCGGTCTTGCTCTCCTCAATGGTGATAACGCCGTCAGCAGTTACCTTTTCCATTGCCTCTGCAATCAGCTTGCCAACAGCTGCATCTGCGGAAGATACAGTTGCAACTCTCTCAATATCCGCTGTGCCTTCCACTGCCTTGGAATTTGCAACAATGCTCTGTACTGCCGCATCCACTGCCTTGGCAATACCCTTTTTCAGAATCATCGGGTTTGCACCTGCTGCAATGTTCTTCATACCCTCGCGGACAATTGCCTGTGCCAGCAGTGTTGCGGTCGTTGTACCGTCACCAGCTGCGTCATTGGTCTTGGTTGCAACTTCCTTGACCAGCTGTGCACCCATGTTCTCGAATGCATCCTCAAGCTCAATATCCTTTGCAATCGTCACACCGTCATTGGTAATCAGCGGTGCGCCGAACTTCTTGTCCAGTACTACGTTTCTGCCCTTCGGGCCGAGGGTGATTTTTACAGTATCTGCCAGCTTGTCAATACCTGCCTGCAGTGCCTTTCTTGCTTCTTCGCCGTATCTGATGTCCTTTGCCATAATCAAACCTCACCTTTCTTGCGTATAGTCAACTATACAATGTATGTTTCTCTGTTAGTCCGTTACCACTGCCAGAATGTCGCTCTGGGAAATCAGTGTGTATTCTTCGCCATCCAGCTTGACTTCTGTGCCGCCGTACTTTCTTGTCAGCACCTTGTCGCCGGTCTTTACTACCATCGGAATGAGCTTGCCGTTGTCGTCATGCTTGCCCTCGCCCACTGCGATTACCTCTGCTACCTGCGGCTTTTCCTTGGCTGTACCTGCCAGAATAATACCACTCTTTGTCGTTTCTTCAGCCTCTGTCATCTTGATGAGTACCTGATCAAATAACGGTCTGATTGTCATAATCTATTCCTCCTTGTACAATTTGTTCCTTTCTGTCCCTTTCTCAGGGTTTAGCACTCTTACAAGCAGAGTGCTAACACTTACTATTTTATCAGCTTTACAGGAAAAATCAAGTGTATTTTGGAAGTTTTTTTAATTTTTGTAGCATTGCACAATTTTGTGGAAAATCCTATGGCAATCATCACACTTTATCATAGAACTCTTTTCTGCCCTTCCTGTTGGAATTTACAAAACACACATCATTTATTCATCATTTGTTCACGGTTAAAACGTTCAAATCATGTATAATTATTATGAGTCATTTTAATTATTTGTAAACAAGCACTGCCGTGAAACTACTGGAAACGGCAGTACGAAACAAATTCAATGAGAGGAGTAAAAATATTATGGCACTTGAAAAAGTACTGGTTGTAGATGACGATCAGAATATCTGTGACCTTTTAAGAATGTATCTGGAAAAGGAAGGCTACAGTGTCATCATTTCCAATGACGGCAAAGAAGCAGTGGCGAAATTCAACGCACTCAATCCCGACATTGTACTGCTGGACATTATGCTGCCATCTCTGGACGGCAGACAGGTATGCCGTGAGATCCGCAAGAATTCCAATGTTCCGATTATCATGATTTCCGCAAAGAACGAAACCTTTGACAAGGTACTCGGTCTGGAGCTGGGTGCGGATGACTATATCTCCAAGCCCTTTGACACCAAGGAGGTCATTGCGCGTATCAAGGCAATTGCAAGACGCATGGGTTCTAATTCCTCCGAGCCGGAAACCAAGGAAGTACGCTATGACAAGCTTGTGGTAAATATGACGCGTTATGAACTGCGCGTCAATGACAAGGTACTGGACACACCGCCCAAGGAGCTGGAGCTTCTGTTCTATCTTGCGTCCAATCCGAACCATGTTTACACCCGTGACCAGCTTCTGGACGAAGTATGGGGCTTTGAATACTACGGTGATTCCCGCACCATTGACGTGCATATCAAGCGGCTGCGTGAGAAATTGCAGGATGTATCACCGCACTGGGCACTGAAAACGGTCTGGGGTGTCGGCTATAAATTTGAGGCGGACGAGGAATAATTCCGCAAATCCGCTACAGGGCAGGAGTTAGCATTGAAAAATAAAACGACAAAGAAGGACATCAGCAAGCTTTCCAAGGGCTATCTGCGTCTTTCGCAGATTCTGCTGTTCTGCGGCATTCTGCTGACCGGTCTTGTCATGGTATGCAGTACCATCAACACCTACGCCAATTCTGCAAAAAAAACATTCCAGACAAACTGTACCGCGCTGATTGCCAATATTCAGGAAGGCTATGGAAACAAGTACTGGATTCCCAATGAGCAAATCACCAGTCTGCTGCAAACGGCAGAGCAGGAATACGACTATCTGGTGTACCTGTACGATGAAAACGGGGATGAGATCTATCCTCACCAGAAGGGAATGGGAAAACCCCTTGCACCTTCCGTCAAGCCCATGCTGCGCAACGATGTTTTCATGGAGATTGGCTATTATTCGGATAAACCAGACCAGCCGGAGCTTTGCTGTGCCATGCAGTTTGACCTGCGTTCCACAGAGGGCACGGATGACAGATTCTATCTGGCAGCCGTCAGCAAGGCGGGCAATCTGGTCAGCTATGCAACGCGGCTTGCCGTGCAGCTGGTTATCAGCATGGTGCTGTCCATGATGCTGTTCATGCTGCTGTTCCGGATTGGTGCAAGCAGACTTGACCGGCAGTTTGAAAAGCTCAACGCGGTGGTGGAGCAGTATGCAGAGGGTGAATTTTCGGCGCGTGTGGAAATTCCGGAGCAGAACGAGCTGTATCCATTCGGCTGTACGCTCAACCGTATGGCAGAATTCATTGAACAGAACGAAACCACGCGTAAAAATTTCGTGGCGAACGTATCCCATGAGCTGCGCACCCCGATGACGACCATCGGCGGCTTTGCGGACGGCATTCTGGACGGTACGATTCCGCCGGAGCAGCATGAGAAATACACGCGCATTATTGCCGATGAAATTCACCGGCTGCGGACGCTTGTCAATTCCATGCTGAATCTGTCGAAATTTGAAGCCGGCGAAATGCAGCTGCGCCTCAAGCAGTTCGATGTCGGACAGCTTCTGATCAAGACGGTACTGATGTTTGAGAAGCGCATCACGGAAAAGAATGTTGAAGTAGAGGGACTTGAGAGCAGTTCCCTGCAATTGCTTGCCGATGAAGATCTGCTTTTTCAGGTGTTTTATAACCTGATTGAGAACGCGGTAAAATTCGTCAACAAGGATGGAATTATCAGTTTCGACGTGCATAAGGAAAATGATACGGCATACATTCTTGTAAAGAACACCGGCGAGGGATTGTCGGATGATGAGCTGACCAAGGTCTTTGACCGTTTCTATAAAACGGATGCTTCACGCAGTAAGGACAAAACCGGACTGGGACTGGGACTTTCCATCGCAAGGAAGATTGTACATCTCCATGAGGGACATATTGTTGTCAAGAGTGTGCAGGGAGAGTACACGGCATTTGAAATTCAGCTTCCCATCAAGGGATAGCATGGATGGGACCGCAATTCCGGCGGTCCCATGATTTTTCGGAAAGGATACGATATATGGACGATTTTTTCAATTTCAACACCAATCAGCCGCAGGACGCTGCGCCAGAAATCTCCATGCCGGAGATGCCGGATGTCATGGACGCGCCCGTGCAGCGCGACATGCCGGAAGAAACGGAAATCCCCGAAATTCCGGAGGAATCCGCAGAAATCGGCGGCGCATTCTACGGCGACCCCCACGCACCCGTACAGCCGCAGCCGATACAGTACCAGTATGTTCCGATCGAACCACAGCCCATACCGGTGATGAACCGCCGCATTTACACGATGGCAGCCGTCATTGCCGCGCTGATTTTCCTGCTCTGTCTGTTCTGCATCGGTTCCGACCTGCTGCACGGTGTTCTGACGGATACACCGGTGGTGAAGGAGGTCATCATTTCCCAGCAGCCCAAACCGGAGCTGGATCCGGAGGATGAAAACGTTGCGCCGGACGGCACCTATACCGTGCGCGGCATTGCGGAGCTTGTCAAGCCCTCAATTGTGGAAATCTACACATTTTCGGATGATTCTTTTTCCGACAAGGCATTGAGTGGTACAGGTTCGGGCGTGATCATCTCGGAGGACGGGTACATCATCACCAACGCGCATGTGGTAGATGGTGTGACGTTCATGGTCGTTCTGGAGGATGAGAGTGAGCATGAGGCGCAGCTCATCGGCAGTGACGCAAAAACCGACCTTGCCGTGCTCAAAATCGAGGCTGAAGAGCTTTCGGCGGCAGTACTGGGGGATTCGGATGAAGTCTATGTCGGTGAGAACGTCGTTGCCATCGGCAATCCTGCCGGACTGACGGGCACTGTAACGCAGGGCATCGTATCGGCAGTGGACAGACAGGTACGCGCGGAGAGCAATGCATTTGTCATGAGCTGCATTCAGACGGACGCAGCAATCAGTCCGGGCAATTCCGGCGGTGCATTGGTGAACATGTACGGGCAGGTCATTGGCATTACCTCCTCGAAATACGCAGCCAACTACATGACGGGCAATGCTTATGAGGGCTTGGGATTTGCCATTACCATCAATCAGGCACTTCCGATCGTGGAAGATCTGATCGCACAGGGCTATGTATCCGGACGCTTCCGCATTGGCATCACGTTCCTTGAAATTGGCACGGAAATGGGCGGATACGTCTACGAACAGGAAACCGGAAAGCCGCTGCCGGATGGTGTACAGGGACTTTGGGTGCAGGAAATCAGCGAGGACTGCGACATTTCCAATACCGAGCTTGCGCCGTATGATTTCATTATTTCAATGAACGGTGTGGATGTAGACAGTTATGACACTGTACTGGAAGTACTGGACGGTTTCGAGGGCGGTGACACGGTAACGGCAGAATGTGCAAGAATCGAGGAGGACGAGAGTATCACTTATTTTGAGATTTCGTTCCTGCTGGAGGAAGATACTTCTGGTAATTACTAAGAAAACCACCGCACAAGACATAGAGCAGCTCCGCTTTGCAGCGGAGCTGTCAGCTTGTAGAAAAAGTCTTTTTCTGGGGTTGGCACCCCTGTAACTGCCCCCACCCCAACCCCTCCCCCAAAGGGGGAGGGGCTATTTTTCGGGGACTTCGCTGTACAGCCCGTCCCCTCTGCTTCACTTTGTTCAGCATCTCCCCGCCCCGCGGGGAGTCACCCGAACCCCTTGTGCGGAGCTATCGCTCCGCGTTTGATTTTAGGTTTTTCGACAGACAGACAGCTCCGCTTTGCAGCGGAGCTGTTGTGTTTTATACCGGGAAGTTCTTGACAAGTCCGATTGTGAATTTCAGGATGTTCAGTGCATCCGTTGTTGTCGGTTTCTTGTCAAGGTCAACGTCTGCATTGACCATGCCCTGTTCCGTAATAGGTGTACCTGCAAGCAGGTTCTGTGTCAGTACAAGCACATCCACGATGGTGACTTCACCGTCACAGTTGACATCGCCATAGCCTACTTCCGGTTCATCCGGCTCTGCGGTAGTCGTGGGCGGTTCTGTGGTGGTCGGCTCGGTCGTGGACGGCTCTGTGGTAGTCGGCTCAGTCGGGGTAGGTGTTACAGGGGGCTTTGCACTTGCATTGCCATCCGCTGTAGTACCGTCCGGCTCTGTGCCGTAGTACAGCTCACCATCAATATAAACCGGAATGTTCTTGGTCACGATGGTATCCGTGCTGTCAATGCCCAAAAGCTCCTCGTTGGAGAAGTCATTGGATGCATCCCAGCCCTTGCCGTAATTCGGTACGATCAATGCCAGAAGCAGTTCGCACTGCTGTCTGCCCTCGGAAACCGGAAGTGCTGCACGACCGTCGGGATAAGTTACTTCTACATAGTATACATCGCCGTCATACTTCTGCGGCTTGGAAACAGTGGGAGTCGCTACGCCCTCGGATGCATACATTGCCGCCTGATCACGATCAACACGGATTTCTACCGCTGTCGGATCATAACCTGCTGCAGCCAGCTCGGAGAGGTCCATGTAATAACGGTAGGATACATTGTCCACAACTCTTGCCGGCCATGCGGTATGGTTGGTCAGCTTCAGGCTCAGCGTAACGCCGCCGTCCGTAAGATCCTTGAGCTGTGTTTCCACATAAATCTCAGGGCCGTCGTGCTGCTCAGGTTCGGGGAAATTCGGGTCGGTTTCGCCGCCGTATACGTCTACCATCTTGCACAGCAGTGCGGTCAGACCTGCATTGTAGTCGTCCGCTACCTCGTTGTTGATGTAGTTCTGACGGTCGTCCTCATAGCTGCCGTCCTCGTTCGGGCCGCCGGCAAGTGCACCGTACAGAATGTGGCGGTTGGTTTCCGGTACGGCAAGGTCGTTTTTCCAGCTGCCGTGTGCGGTTCTGTGGTGGGGATTCTTCGGGTAATTGTCGCCGAAGCCTACCATGTAGCTCATATTCAGCGGATTGTCGCCGAGTACATAGTCGATCTGTTCCTTGTAGTACTCCTCATAATCGGAAGTATCCTTGTCCTTGAGGATGGTATCGCTTGCAACTGCTGCAAGGAATCCGGCATTCAGCGGATAACGCAGACAGCCCCATGTGGTATTCCAGCGCATACCGCCTTCCAGCTCCTTGACCTCGTATGTCCAGTAATCAAGGTGCTTTTTCACATGGTTGATATAGGTAGCGTCATTGGTATTGATGGCATAGAGCAGCATTGCGCCCTGCATGGTATCATCCCAGCAGTGTGACCATGTGTACTTGAGAATATCCTGTCCCAGCTCCTTGTCCAGATTCGGAATGTAGCTCGTTGCCTTGTCCAGATATGCCTTATCGCCGGTAGCGATGTACAGCCAGTTGGAAGAATAGAACAGCTCGTCATAGAAATGGCTGGAGCGATAGAAACCGGACGCGTTGCTGTCATTGTACACCGCATCACTTTTTGATGCGTCTGCAAGCTTGAAAATATTTTCCGCTGCGGCAAGGTAGCCCTCGCGCTTTGCATCATCCACTCTGCCGTCCAATGCACAATAGCCGGCTGCCAGTGCAGCTGCCATACCACCGAATACTGCGGAGCAGCCATCGGATGCCTTCAGGGATGCACGGGATGCAGCATAGGAATTACCCTGTTCTGCCATACCGTATTCATACATCTCAACGGGGCCCCACCATGTATGGTCAAGTGTACCGTTGCCGACCTGGAATACTACCTCGTCACCCTGGTCACAGGCTGCCAGATAATCCATGACAAATTCCAGATTATTGACATAGTTCTCCATCTCGCCGATTTTTTCCAGACCATCGGGATACTGATAGAGTCCCCAAGCCATCATGGACGCGGTGAATGCCATGGGCAGATTGAATTTCACATGGTCGCCGGCATCGTACCAACCACCCTGGATCTCGTCAATCATGGTAGCATCGGCTTTCCATTCCACTCGGTTCCACTCCGGCAGCGGGCCTGCCTGCTGGCATTCATAGAAGAACAGATCCATCTGGAGTGCTTCGGCGTAATTGGGATTCTCTGCTGCCTCGACCGTGTTGTTCTGTACTGCATCGGCAAAACCGGCTGCACCCAGAGAAGCGGCGAGCATCACAGCAGAAACGATCCCTCCTGTAATTTTCTTCAGCATAAACATACTCCTCTCATAATTGTACGGACAGATAATCGCAGACTCTGACCGAAACGTTTACAGATACTTTCATTATGCCATAATTTGTTCAAAAAGTCAAGGGCAATACCGCACAAAGAACAGTGCATCAGTTTGTCGAAAAAGTCTTTTTTCAGGGGTTAGCCCCCTGTAACTGCCCCCACTCTGTCAATGTCATCAACTTTAGGAAAGTTGTGCAAAGCTTGTCCCACCCCCTGCCCCCTCCCAAAGGGAGGGGGATTATGGGAGGCGGCTGCGCCCCTTGGAATCCCGCTTAAGTTGATGACATTGCCCACTCCGTGAGGAGTCACCCGAACCCCTTTTGCGGAACTCCGCGTTTGATTTCAGGTTTTTCGACAGACTGCAGTGCATCCGATTTGCTGCGTTTTTTCGTCAGGTTGAACAAAAATTCCGCAGGCATCCTATCGTATAGCAAGGAATTTTTGGGCAGGATGACGAGGGCAATCCGGCAAAGATGATGTTCATTTCAGCTTCCGCTTGTTTCCCTGCTCGTCCATGATATAGGTATTGTCAAGCTGCGCACGGAGATTACGCAGAAAACCGGCGCGGTATTCTTCGCGCAGCTGTGCCTGTTCCGCACGTTCTGTCTCCGTCAGTCCCTCCGCTTTCGCTTTTTTCGCCAGTGCATTGATGCGGTCCAGCTTTTGCTGTTCCATGGGATTCACCTCATTTCTTTTACCAACCCCAGAAAAAAGACTTTTTTCTGCAAGCTGTGAAATTCAAGAATTCTTAAAGGTTAGTGTGCTATAATAAAGTTGGTTAAGGTGATACATTTACATGGTATTTCCTTAGTAATCCCCCCTAAAATTCCCCCTTATTTTATCTCTCTTTGCGGTGCCTGCATTTGGGCACCATTTTTTTTGGAATATCGGGGGGGATTACTTGTTATCTGCCGCCAAGACGCACTACAGTCTGCAATGCAAGCTCCATCATTGCGGTGAAGCCTGTCTGCCGTTCCTGTGCGGTGGTGAATTTTCCGTCAAGCGGGCAGTCGGACACGGTACAGATGCACAGTGCTTCTTTACCGGCACGGGCTGCGTTCAAATAGAGTCCGGCAGATTCCATCTCGATGCCGAGAACATTCATTTTTCTCCATTCTGCGAGAGAATTTGCGTCATCATAGAACGTGTCCGAGGACAGGAGATTGCCCACGCGCACGGACATTTGCAAGGTCTGTGCAGTTTCTGCCGCCGCAGAAAGCAGGCGGTAGGAGGCAATGGGGGCATAGGTGCCGGGGAGCTTGTACTGTGCAGCAAAATTGGAATTGGTGCAGGCTGCCTGACCGAGAATCACATCACGCAGTTCTACTTCCGGCGCGACAGCACCTGCCGTACCGATGCGGATAATTGCCTGCACGTCAAATTCATGGTACAGCTCGTAGGAATAGATCCCGATGGACGGGATGCCCATACCGCTGCCCTGTACGGAAACGGGGATGCCGTGGTAAGTGCCGGTATAGCCGAGCATTCCGCGGATCTCGTTGACGCAGGTGGGATTTTCGAGATAGGTTTCGGCGATGAATTTCGCGCGCAGCGGATCGCCGGGCATGAGGACAATGGGGGCATAATCGCCCTTGCTGCCTTGAAGATGGGGAGTGGACATGGGATGACCTCCTTTTTGGTTGTATTATCCTCTCTTGAGCACTTTCTTCACCGTCTGCAAAATCGCCTGAAAATTGAACACGCACATGAACAGGAGCAGGACGATCTGGAACGGAATGATAAAGGACGGCTCAAGGATCGCGGCAAAGCTCATGGCAAACAGAATCACGAGATTCAATGCAAAACGCATATGATGCACCTTGAACGGGATCAGCTTTCTGGTATCCACAATACGGATGAGGTAGCAGATAAAATAGCTGGCAAAGGTAGCAATCACTGCGCCATGCACACCGAAATGGTAAATCAGAATCGTATTGAGCACCAGATTTGCCGCCGCTGCCGCCAGACTTGACCAGAAGCTATGTGTGGTTTTCTGGGTGGCTGTGTAGATGCTGCTGAGGAACTGGTTGAAGCTCATCAGGAGCACGGCAATAATCAGTACGGGGGTGTACTGGTAGGCACGGGCATATTCCGGATAGACGCTGTAATCAATGAGAATTGCGGACAGGGGCTTGACCAGTGCGATCATAAACGCTGCCGCAAGGAACATCAGGGACTGGTACGCGGAGAAAATGCGGTAGTAGAAATTGCTCCTGTCCTTGCTGTTATTTTCAGTAATGGCGGACATATTCCACGCCTGAAAGAAAATTGTGGACACCATGGAAATGAGGTTGGGCACTTTGGAGGATGCCTCATAAACGCCGGCTGCGGTTTCACCCACATCGGCACTGACGGCAAAGCCGTCCATGTAGCGGACAAAGAGTCTGTCCGAAAAGCCGGTGACGATCCACAGCACGGTGGTAGGAATCATGGGGATGGAAAAGCGCAGCATGAGCTTGGTAATTTCATTGTTGTACATGCGCACGTTGAAGAATTTCCAGAGCTTTGCAGTAATCCAGAGGAACACACCGGAGAGGAAGTCCGAGAGGATGACCGAGAGCATGAAGCCCATGACACCGAGCTGCATGACGGACACAAACAGGACATTGAAGCAAAAGAGTGTTAATGTGGCAATGATGCCGTCAAGGGCAAAGAGCCTTACCATACCGCGCGCGCGGACGAACTGGGAGCTGAGCTGGCGGAATGACGAGGCGATAATGTAAATCATCAGATAGAGCACATAGCCGTTTGCATAGGGCAATAGGGTGAGCATTGGGGAGATGAGGAGCAAGCCGAGCATTCCGGCGGCTTCCGTCAGGCAGGCGGAGGTAAAAATTTCCGTTTTGTCAAATTCCCTGTCCAGACCATAGCGGATAACGGCTTCAGCGATGGAGAGGGTAACGATGGGAATGATGAAATTCGCCGTATTTTCGAGCAAAGCCTTGGTGCCATATTCCGCAGAGGGGATATTATGGGTATAGAGCTTATTGAGCAGGAGCAGGAGAATTTTCGAGCCGAATGAACCGATTGCAAAGACCAGCGTGTTCATGGCGAGCTGTTTATATTTGTTCAAAGTGAATCCTTCCTTACTGGTGTAATACGTCAGGGCATCCTGTAAAAGATGCTGTACTTTCTTATTATACCACATTCTGTGAAAAAATGGAATACTTTTTGAAAAAATTACAGGCAACACATTATTGTCTCGGTCTGTCGAAAAACCTAAAATCAAACGCGGAGCGATAGCTCCGCAAAAAAGGGGGGGAGGGGACGAAGTCCCCGAAAAATAGCCCCTCCCCCTTTGGGGGAGGGGTTGGGGTGGGGGCAGCCTTGGGGTGCTAACCCCAGAAATAAGACTTTTTCGACAAGCTGAGGCAATACATTATTGCCTACACGATCACACGAAACAGTCCGTGACGGTTACAGAATGCATAAAGCACACCGCGTTTGCGTTTCTGAATACGGCAGGCGGCATTCTGTTCGGGGTAGAGCTTGACAAATTCCGTGCGGTCGGCATGGACATAGCAGAAAAAGGAAATGTAGTGTGATTTCTCCATGGAATGCTCCATGGTAATATAGTAATCACCGTCACTTTCCTCGATATGGATGCAATGCGCCTCGTCCGCATCTTCCGGTTCAAGGGGCGGCAAAGCAACACCGCAGCAGGAAAATGCACCTGCACCGACGGATTGAATGACATTGCCGCAGACGGGGCAGACATAGAACTGCATTTTCCGGATATTGGAAGAACGGTTGGCATTGACGGCGCATTCTCCTGTGAGAAGCTCCGGCACGGACACGCCCAGTGCGGCGGCAAGGTCCATGAGAATGGAAATATCAGGCAGTCCTCTGCCGGTTTCCCATTTGGAGATGGTTTTGTCACTGACATTGAGCCGCTGTGCAAGCTGTTTCTGTGTGAGGGCTTTCTGTTCACGGAGGGTACGGATGGTTTCAGCGGTGATATACTGCATGGGAATGCTCCTTTCTGTTGGGGATAGTTCCATTATAATGGAAGAATGGGCAATTGTCAACCTACGCTGCGCAGAGCTTCATCGCTGTTGAAAGAAGCGATCCCCCTTAGTCATCCTAAGAGGGATCGTGCTTTTACCGTTCCGGAAACGCCAGTTTCTCCGAAAGTGCGTGGTTGCTGTACCGTTCATCCTCCGTCACATCTGCCAGAACTGTCAGAAAGGACGGGAGCTGTACCGGTGTGTCGATCTGCTCCACCTCAATTTCCAGTGTTGCCAGAACCTCACTGAATGCATACACATCCAGTTCAAATACCTGCTTGCGGAATGGGAACACATAGCGCGTCTTGCATATCGTCTGCCGGTCGGGAGCTGCTTCTTCCAGCAGTGCATGGTACTGCTCCGCTGTCAGCTCCTCCTCCAGTTCAATACGCTCCCCTTTCCCCACATGCCGCTTTTTCGTCAGCGTGTACTGCCATCCCTCCTGCGGATTGCCGCGCTTGCGTACCCTCCGGCACATCCCATCGCCATCGTCTGCAAGGTAGGTCTGCATAATCTGCGTGACCTTGCAGTCGGGAATGAGCGCGAGCTTTACGCGGTCGGGCATTACAATCAGATACTTGCGTTCAATTTCTCTCGGCATATCGCCATTTTTCTCATTCATCACTGCTTGCCTTTCTGGTTCGTCTTTGCTTGGAATTTCTCCGCGAATACCACAAACCGCTTGTGCGTACCGCTGCCGATTTCGCCGACCTCATCGAATGCACGGACATTGAAACAGATTTCTCTGCCGTTGACAGCGGTTACTTCTGCTTCTGCGGTCACTTTCATTCCTTCCGGTGTTGCGGCAGAATGGTCGATGTGCAGCTGTGTGCCGACCGTGGTTTCGCCATCCTCCAGAACATTGCGGATCGCCTCACAAGCTGCCGCTTCCATCAGTGCAGCCATCATGGGTGTCGCAAAAACGCGCAAATCTCCGCTGCCCACATTCACTGCAAGCTTTTCCGATGCTGCAATGGTTGTAACTGTGCCCTTACAGCCAATTGTCATTTCTTTCATCCTGATTCCTCCTATTGCAGATAACCGGCATCCTTTGCCGCCTTGATGATTTCTGCCGCAAATTCTCCGATGGTGTCCGAACCTGCGGAAACGGTCGGAATATTGCGGTTTGTGACCTGCTGTTCCGAAATGCCGTGCTTCATCCACGAAATACCGCCCTTTTTGTAATTGAGCAGCATCGGCTGGATGCGGTCAAGTGCATTGGCAAATTTCGCTTCGGGGGTTGCTTTTTCTTCAAATTCCTCCCAAAGTCCGCGGAATTCGCGTTCCTGCTCCTCCGGCAGCAGGGCAAAGAGCCGGTCAGCAGCTTTCTGCTCACGCTCCGCCTTGTCCTCATAGCCCTTGGTATCGTAGCAGTAGGTATCCCCTGCGTCAATTTCCACCACATCATGCACCAGTACCATCTTCATCACATGCAGCACATCCACAGGCTCATTGGCGTGTTCTGCCAGAATGCAAGCCATAATGGCAAGATGAAAGCTGTGCTCCGCATCATTTTCCGCCCTGTCCTCATGCAGGACAAGCGTCTGGCGGTAGATATTCTTCAGTTTATCGAGTTCCAAAAGGAATGCAATTTGCTGCTGAAAGCGTTCGTTATGCATCCGGATACTCCTTTCTGCGCACAATTCGCGCTGAAATTTCAAATACTTGTTGAAATCCCCCTCCCATTGGGAGGGGGAACTATAGTGTTAATACGCCTTACCCCAAAGCACCATATGCTGTGCAGGCTTGCCGCAGCATACGCACTTGTCGGAAAGATTCTTCTGTGCAAAGGGGATGCATCTCGAACCTGCGCCGGTCTGTGCCTTTACTTCATCCTCGCAGGCTTCCTCGCCGCACCACATTGCCTCGATGAAACCATCGCCCTTTTCTTCGAGAGCCTTGTTGATTTCCTCGATGCTTGTGCACTGGTAGGTCTTGTTCTCGCGGTTTTCCAGAGCCTTCTGGAACATGCCGTCATGTACCTCCTGCAGCTTCTGTGCAATCACTGTTTCCAGTTCATCCAGAGATACAAAGGTCTTTTCGCGGTTGTGACGGGTTACTACTACGCACTGGTTTGCTTCGATGTCCTTCGGCCCGATTTCTACACGAACCGGAACGCCCTTCATCTCATATTCTGCAAACTTCCAGCCGGGGGAATTGTCCGTATCATCAAGCTTTACGCGTACACCTGCATTCTTCAGACGTTCTTTCAGCTCGTTTGCCTTGTCCAGAACGCCGTCCTTGTGCATTGCAACCGGAACGATCACTGCCTGAATCGGTGCAACTGCCGGCGGCAGTACCAGACCATTGTCATCACCGTGCGTCATGATGATAGCACCGATGAGTCTTGTGGTCACGCCCCAGCTTGTCTGATGCGGATGCACTCTCTTGTTGTCGCGGTCGGTATATTCGATTTCAAATGCCTTTGCAAAGCCATCGCCGAAATAGTGGGATGTGCCTGCCTGCAGTGCCTTGCCGTCATGCATGAGTGCTTCGATGGCATAGGTGGAAACTGCACCGGCAAACTTGTCGGATTCTGTCTTTTTACCCTGTACCACGGGCATTGCAAGGGATTCCTCGCAGAACCTTGTGTATACGTTCAGCATACGCTCTGTTTCCTCGATTGCCTCCTGTGCAGTTGCATGGATGGTATGACCCTCCTGCCAGAGGAATTCTCTGGAGCGCAGGAACGGGCGAGTGGTTTTTTCCCATCTTACGACAGAAACCCACTGATTGTAGAGCTTGGGCAGGTCGCGGTAGGAATGCACGATATTTGCATAATGCTCGCAGAACAGCGTTTCAGAGGTCGGACGAACGCAGAGTTTTTCCTCCAGTCTGTCATGACCGCCGTGTGTTACCCATGCAACCTCCGGCGCAAAGCCCTCTACATGGTCCTTTTCTTTCTGGAGCAGGCTTTCCGGAATGAACATGGGCATATTGACATTTTCATGTCCTGTTTCCTTGAACATTCCGTCAAGAATGCGCTGGATGTTCTCCCAGATGGCATAGCCATAGGGACGGATAACCATACAGCCCTTGATGCTGGTGTAAGCGATCAGCTCTGCTTTCTTACAGATGTCAGTATACCATTGTGCAAAATCCTCATCCATGGAGGTAATGGCATCGACCATTTTCTTATCATTTTTCGCCATAATTTCTTCAGATCCTTTCGGTATTATTCTTTTTCGGAGTCCTGTGCCATTTCCGCTTTCTGTGCAGCTTCCTTTTCTTCGGGCGGAATGTCATAGATGGAACGGACGGTGTAAACGCTGTCCTTATCGGGGGAGTGATTCCCTCTGTATCGGGCGATCCATTTGTCCACCTGCTTTGCCATCCACGGTGTCAGGATGGAAATCAGTGCAATCACCGCAAGAACGGACACCGTTGTCAACAGAAATTCTACAATCAACCCCGTGTTCATCGTTTCATCCATGCAGAAAGCCTCCTTTGAAATGCTCTATCCTTTATTATACCAAATTATGTGGAATTTTGCAAGAGTTTCGGGGGATTTTTTCAAAATTTCCGCATACGGGGGGGGAAATGCAGAAATGCCCCCAGAACAGGGGGCATTCCGGAATTTTTCTAATGAGCGTCATGCCTTAACCGAGCACGATCACCACTTCATTCACATCCTGCAGATCCGCTGCCTTGATATAGCCGCCGTCCACTGCATTGCCATTGAGCGTCACGCTTGCAACACCACTCTGCACATGGTTCGGGTTCTGTACGTCGATGTTCAGCTGCTTGCCGCGGAAATTCTTCTTCATCTTGAAACCATCCCATGCCGCCGGAATGGACGGTGCAATGGTGATGCCGTCAGCGTCCGGACGGATGCCGCAGATACCCTCTGTGCATCCTACCATAACAGTGGACGCTGTACCTGTTAACCAGTGAACATGGGATCTGCCCTCGAACGGGGACTGTCTGGATTCGGTGAACTGACCGTGTACATACGGCTCCATCACGCGGATCTCTGCCTTGTCGTTCATGGCTGCCGGTGCGGATTCCATGAAATATTCAAATGCTCTGTCACCATGACCGAGCAGACCTTCTGCAAGGATCAGCCAGCCCTGTGACTGGGAGAAGATACCGCCGTTTTCCTTGGTGTCCGGATTGAAAATGTGCATCAGTGCGCCGTCAAAATAATGCTCCTTGTACGGCGGATCGAGCAGCTTTGCGCCGTAGGGCGTGTTGAGCAGCTCATGCACGGAATCCATTGCCTTTTCAGCCTGCTCCTCGCTTGCAAATCTGGATACGACCGACCAGCTCTGCGGATTGAGCCACATATTTGCTTCAGGGTCAGCCTTTGCGCCGACGATCACACCGTCCTCACGGATGCCGCGGATGAATCTGTCCTCATCCCAGCACTTTTCCAGTGTTTCAGCAAGCTTTGCCTGTACGCCGTCAATATAGGCAATATATTCTGTATCGTTCTTGTCCGCTGCCATGTCACGGATGACGCTCATTGCATAGTAGAGCTGGAATGCCACGAATGTGGATTCGCCCTTTGCGCCCAGCCGCAGGCAGTCGTTCCAGTCCGCATGAAGTCCGGCAGGCATGTCGTGGTCGCCCAGACGCTCCATGGAGAAACGGATGGCATTCTTCAGATGCTCATAAACGGTCGCTTCGCCGCCGCCCTCTTCTGCGTAGGTGATCACCTCATCGAGGAAGCCCTTGTTGCCGCTTTCGCCGATATACTTGACAATGGTCGGGAACAGCCACAGTGCGTCATCTGCACGATAGGACGGGTGACCTGTTTCCTTGGCATAGGCACTTGCTTCGTTCTGCTCATCAGGGCAATTCTCATGACCTGCATTGTGGTTGAACTTTACCAGAGGCAGACCGCCGCCGTTGCTCACCTGTGCGGAGAGCATGAAACGGATTTTTTCCGCTGCCATTTCAGGGTCAAGATGGATGATACCCTGAATATCCTGTACGGTATCGCGGTAGCCGTAGCCATTGCGCAGACCGCAGTAAACAAAGGATGCAGCTCTCGACCAGATGAAAGTGATGAAGCACTGGTAAGCATTCCATACGTTCATCATATTGTTGAATTCCTCGGAGGGAGTTTCTACCTCAAAGTTGGACAGCTTGTTGTGCCAGTAGGACTTGAGGGCATTCAGCTCCTCGTCCACCTTGCCTGCCTGCTCGTAGGAAGCGAGGATCTCTGCAGATTCTGCGTCATTCTTCTGACCGAGGACATAGATGATCTCCTTGGTTTCGCCGGGTGCGAGGGTAAGCTCTGTGCGCAGTGCACCGCAGGAATTGGAGTTGAAGTTCATGGAATCATCGCACTTGCCCTCTTCTACCATGATGGGGTTGGAGTAGGTTCTGTACGCGCCGACAAACTTGTCCAGATTGCCGCAGCCATCAAGTACCTGTGCGCCTGCCACGCCGAAGAAACGCTCCATATGGTTGGAACCGGTTTCATCCTTGCCGGAGTTTTCGTTGATGTGCTGGAGAATCTTGTTGCCCTTGCGCTCTGTACGGGTGATGAACAGGGTGTACTGGAGGTTTACCTGGTCCTGCTCGTAGTTGTTCTCGTTGGTGAATTCAATGAAGCCGAAAGCGGAAAGTGTTCTTTCCTTGCTGTCATTGTTTGTCACCTTCATGCGCCATACTTCATAGGTCTGACCAGCGGGCACATAGTATGTGGTTTCCGTCTTGATATCTGCATATTCAGAGGTCATGACGGAATATGCCGTACCGTGGCGGCATTCGGACTTGTAGGAATCGAGGGGCTTGCCCACGGGCTGCCATGTTGCAGACCAGTAGTCGCCGTTTTCTGCGTCACGCAGGTAGATATATCTGCCGGGCAGAGCCATCATGGAATTGAAACGGAATCTTGCGATTCTGCCGTTTGCACCGGACTGTACAAAGCTGTAGCCGGCAGCATTATTGGAAACGATTGCACCGTATTCAGGGGAACCGAGATAATTCACCCACGGCGCAGGGGTGTCAGGTCTTGTGATGACATATTCCTTGTTTGCAAGGTCAAAATAACCATATTTCATGATAGAAATTCTCCTTTTCGGGGGATTTGTTGATGTGGCATCCGGAAACAGCTGTCACTTGCTTCTATTGTACCATATCGCGTAGGATTTTGCAAGGGGTATTTTCAATTTTTCAAGGGGTTTTTGCAGAGTTGTCAATGATATGTTACACTCACCCTCAAAAAACATTGATATCAATAACAGAAGAGTGCAAAAAGCCGCCGCGCAGAATTGCAGCAGCGGTATTGTCTCAAAAAAGATGGCGAAACCCAACGGTTTCGCCGACAGATAAAATGAAAGCATTTTTTTGTGTAGAACAAAAGAAAGGAGACAACAAAACGAGTGTTAATCATACGGAATCCGTATTTAACACTACCATTATTATAAATGAAATTTTGCGTTTCGTCAATAGCGATTTGCGAAAAAAATAAAAAAACTTTTCATTTTTATTGACCTTGCACAATTCAAACCGCGCGAATATGTCCACTATGTACAATTCTTTTTCAGTAAAAAAATCCCGATATATCGAAATTTGAACATATTAGGGATAAAATACACGATAAAATTTACAAAAAGGGTATTTACAAATGACGGAATTTGTGCTATTATATATTATGTAAGGTGCTGCATTAAAGCACCAAGCATAATTTTACATTTTTTAGGAGGAATATTCCCATGGCAAGAAAAATGAAAACCATGGACGGTAACAACGCCGCTGCTTGGGCGTCCTATCCGTTTACAGATGTGTCTGCGATCTACCCGATCACTCCCTCTTCTGTAATGGCTGAAGTTACCGACCAGTGGTCCGCAAAGGGTCAGAAGAACCTGTTCGGTGATCCTGTAACTGTTGTTGAAATGCAGTCCGAAGCTGGCGCAGCTGGTACTGTACACGGCTCCCTGTCCTCTGGTGCACTGACAACTACATACACCGCTTCTCAGGGTCTGCTCCTGATGATCCCGAATATGTACAAGATCGCAGGTGAGCTGCTGCCGAACGTTATCCACGTTTCTGCACGCTGCGTATCCTCTCACGCTCTGAACATCTTCGGCGACCATTCCGACGTGTATGCATGTCGTCAGACTGGTTATGCAATGCTCTGCTCCTCCAATCCGCAGGAAGTTATGGATCTGGGTGCAGTTGCACATCTGGCTACTATCGAAGGCAGAGTTCCATTCCTGCACTTCTTCGACGGTTTCCGTACATCCCACGAGATCCAGAAGATCGAGGTATGGGATCAGGCTGACCTTGACGAGATGCTGAACAAGGAAGCTGCGCAGGCTTTCCGCGATCAGGCTCTGAACCCGAACCATCCGGTTCTCCGCGGTACTGCGCAGAACCCCGACATCTTCTTCCAGGCTCGTGAGGCTTGCAACAAGTACTACGATGCTCTGCCGGCAGTTGTTGAGAAGTACATGGACAAGGTAAATGCAAAGATCGGTACAAACTACAAGCTGTTCAACTACTACGGCGCAGCTGATGCTGAGCATGTAATCGTTGCTATGGGCTCTGTTAACGATACCATTGAGGAAACTGTTGATTACCTGAACGCAAACGGCGGCAAGTACGGTATGGTTCGTGTACGTCTGTACAGACCGTTCGTAGCTGAAAAGCTCGTTGAAGCTCTGCCGGATACTGTAAAGCAGATTTCTGTACTCGACAGAACAAAGGAACCCGGCTCTCTGGGTGAACCGCTGTTCCTCGACGTTGTTGCAGCTCTCAAGGGCACTAAGTTCGACAGCGTAAAGGTATTTGCTGGTCGTTATGGTCTGGGCTCCAAGGATACCACTCCCAACCAGATCATCGCAGTTTACAAGAACACTGAGAAGGCTAAGTTCACCATCGGTATCGAGGATGACGTAACAAACCTCTCTCTGGATGCTTCCTTCAGCCCCGATACAGCTCCGGCTGGCACGATCTCCTGCAAGTTCTGGGGTCTGGGTTCTGACGGTACTGTAGGTGCTAACAAGAACTCCATCAAGATCATTGGTGACCATACTGATATGTATGCACAGGCATACTTCTCTTATGACTCCAAGAAGTCCGGCGGTGTTACTGTTTCCCACCTGCGTTTTGGTAAGACTCCGATCAAATCTACTTACCTCATCAACAAGGCTGACTTCGTAGCATGTCACAACCAGAGCTATATCGACAAGTACGATATGGTTTCCGACATCAAGCCCGGCGGTACTTTCCTGCTCAACACCATTTGGGATATGGAAGGTCTGGAGGCTAACCTGCCCGGTCAGGTAAAGCGTTATCTGGCACAGAACAACATAAACTTCTACACTGTAAACGGTGTAAAGCTCGGTCAGGAAACTGGCATGGGCACAAGAATCAACACCATTCTCCAGTCCGCATTCTTCAAGCTGGCTAACGTTATCCCGTTCGAGGATGCACTCGGCTACATGAAGGCTGCTGCTGAAGCTTCTTATGCTAAGAAGGGTCAGGACGTTGTTGAGAAGAACTGGAACGCAATTGACGCAGGCTATCAGGGTCTGGTGAAGATTGAAATTCCGGCTGCATGGGCTGACGCTGCTGATACCCAGATGGGCATGGGCAAGGTTACATGCGACAACAAGGTTCTGGAAGACTATGTAAACAACATCCAGATCCCCTGCAACGCACAGAAGGGTGATACTCTGCCGGTATCCACATTCGTTGGTATGGCTGACGGTACATTCCCGCAGGGTTCTGCTGCATTTGAAAAGCGCGGTATCGCTGTAAATGTTCCGACATGGAATCCGGAAACCTGTATCCAGTGCAACCAGTGCGCATATGTATGTCCTCATGCTGTTCTGCGTCCGGTAACACTGACTGCTGAAGAAGCTGCTGCAGCTCCGTCCGCTATGAAGCTGGCTGATATGAAGCCCGCTATCGGCGACCTCAAGTTCGGTATGACAGTTTCTGTTCTGGACTGCACAGGCTGCGGCGTATGCTCCAATGTATGTCCGGGTAACAAGAAGGCTGAAACTCTGGTAATGAAGCCCATCGCTTCTCAGATGGATCAGCAGGCTTGCTTCGACTTCGGCACAACAAAGGACATCAAGCCTGAGGTTACTGCTAAGTTCACAGAAGCAACTGTAAAGGGCTCTCAGTTCAAGCAGCCCCTGCTCGAATTCTCCGGCGCATGTGCAGGCTGCGGCGAAACTCCGTATGCAAAGCTTGTTACACAGCTGTTCGGTGACAGAATGTACATTGCAAATGCAACTGGCTGCTCCTCTATCTGGGGTGGTTCTGCACCGTCCACACCTTACACCTTCAACAAGAAGGGTTACGGTCCGGCATGGTCCAACTCTCTGTTCGAGGACAATGCTGAGTTCGGTTATGGTATGTTCCTCGGTCAGGAAACACTGAGAAACCGCGTTATCGCTAAGGTTGAGGCTCTGGCTGAAACTACAGAATGCGCTGACGTAAAGGCAGCAATTGATGAATTCCTCGCAACCAAGAATGACGGTGCAGCAAACACACCGGCATCTGAAAAGCTCATTGCAGCTCTGGAAGCTTGCGGCTGTGAAGCTGGCAAGGCAATTCTGGCTGAAAAGGATTACCTGCGCAAGAAGAGCCAGTGGATCTTCGGCGGCGACGGCTGGGCATATGACATCGGCTTCGGCGGTCTGGACCATGTACTGGCATCCGGCAAGAACGTAAACGTAATGGTATTCGATACTGAGGTTTACTCCAACACCGGTGGTCAGGCATCCAAGTCCACTCCGACTGGTGCTATCGCACAGTTCGCAGCAGCTGGTAAGGTTGTAAAGAAGAAGGATCTGGCTGGTATCGCAATGAGCTACGGCTATGTATATGTTGCACACATCGCTATGGGTGCTGACATGAACCAGTGCCTGAAGGCAATCCGTGAGGCTGAGGCTTATGATGGCCCGTCCCTGATCATCGCATATGCTCCGTGTATCAACCACGGTATCAAGACTGGTATGGCAACTGCACAGGCTGAGGAGAAGAAGGCAGTACAGGCTGGCTACTGGCACCTGTTCCGTTACAATCCTGAGCTGAAGGCAGACGGCAAGAATCCTTTCGTAATGGATTCCAAGGCTCCGAACACTGACGAATTCAAGGACTTCCTGATGGGTGAAGTACGTTACAACGCACTGGCTCGCCAGAATCCGGAAAGAGCAGAGGCTCTGTTCAATGCAGCTGTTGAGAATGCAAAGGATCGTTACGATTATCTGACAAGACTGGCAGCACTGTACAACAATGACTAATTCTTACCACAAGTAACTGCCATTCATCGCGTATCCGGCGATGCCGCGCTGCATAGGAAGCGGCGCGGTATTGCTGCTGTATACTGTAATTGTATTGAAGTAGAGTTTTTTACAATTACGATAGAGTATTAGTATTCGATAATAGGATAAACCCGAAATATGTACGTTTTTCATGGGGAGCTGTTCACAGCACTCCGCCCTGCATGGAGCGTTTGCGCCGTGCAGCAATCACATCACACAATCAAAGAAACACCGGTTTGCATTGCTGTGCAGACCAGCAGGCAAACGGATATGCCGGAATTCCGGCAGCCGGCAATGGATACGGCTGTATGGAACGTTCCGTCCGGAGCTTGCTGCTGAAACGAGGGCAGATACGCGCGCCAATGGGCAGTGTGGTATGCTGCCGGTGATTCTATGATGGGCAGGCAGCCCCGTACAGGGAACGCATGACGTACCCTGTACAAAGCCACTTTTATTTCACGCTGAAAGCACCCCCTCTTTTGTCCGTGGACAAGGACATTGAGGGGGTGCTTCGTTTGTTCATCGGGGGCACGGGAATTTCATGTCCGGTGAAAGCTACGGTGTTGTTTCATCCATCGTTTCTGTTTCCATCTCTATCAATTCCCCATTTGTGACTCGTTCGATAATGCTGAGCAAATCCGCCGCGCTTGCGGTGTCGTACACATAGCCCACGCCATCGAGGAGGAGGTAATCCGCGATATCCAGCTCTGTTGTACCGTCCTCGCGCGTGATGCTGATTTCCGTTGCCTGTGACAGGTCTGTGGTTTCGGGAGTAACGGAATACAGGGGGTTGTCGTAAATGACAAGTTTTTGCAGCGCGTCAACAAATGCTGTCATGATCGCTGTATCGGGGGTGATTTGCAGTGCGATTTCTTCTGCCAGATATTGCGCAATTACGATCGTATCCTCGGTAAGCTCTGCAAAAGGCTGCACGGGATGCAGGCGGCAGGTGAGCTGACTGCCGACAAATTCGCCAAACTGCGTGGTTTTCTGCAATTCGATGGTGTAATCATCCACAACCGCGAATTCATGTGCTTCCTCGCCGTACACACAGTAGAGAATGCCGTCCTTGATGTAATAGATGCCGCTTTCCGTTCTGCCGTCACTGCATTCGATGGTATAATTGCCCTGACCGATGGTGAGGGAAAGCTCCTCCGCCGGCGTACCATAGGTCACATTGGACTGGTAGGGGAGAGCCTTTGCATCCTCCTCCCAATCCAGACGCGCCTGCTCCACAAACGGTGCAAGGAATGCATACAGCGCGTCACAGCTTGACTGCTCCAGCAGATACGATCTCGTGGTGTTTTGATCTGCGTGATAGTAGCGGTCAAGGCGGTAATGATAAGGACGGCCGGGTACTTCATTCAGTGTGAATTCCAGACTGCGTTCACTGCCGCCGGTTTTCACTGCCTCCGGCGGTACAAACTGATAGCTCGTCACATTGTACAGATGCTCCACGAACTCTGCCATCTGCGCATCATCAAGCGTGATCTCCCAGCCGTTGCAGATGATATCGCTGATCATCTCCGGCTGAACACGTCCGAAAGTCTGTGATTTGTCACAACGCGCCGTAAAGACACGCCCGACCAGATGCTCCCAGTTCGTGCTTTCGGTCAGCTCCATTGCGAATTCGTCCAGAACATGCAGGGTATGGGACTGCGTGCCGTCATAGGAAACTGCCGTGATCACATCCTCCTCGCGCGTGAATGTCCCTGTTTCGGGCATTGCAGACGAAAGGGGATCGGTGATCTGGTAGAGTCCCAATGCTTCATCAAAGATGAAAAAGGCAAAACGTCCCGGCTCCAGATCGTCCTGATTTGCCATAGCTCTCGCTGCATCCGCCGGACTGCCCTCCGGCAGCGGACAGTGGATAATATTATGATGAAGTAAAAATCCCTCAAATTCCGTTGTTCCCTCCGTCATGCTTTCCGTTGTGCTTTCTGTCGTGCTCTCCGTTGTTTCCTCGGTCGGCACGGGGTTGCCGGAATACATCTGCGGCGGTGCGGTCAGGCGCGGCAGGATGAATGCGCCAACGCCGATGACGGCACAGGCAGCAATGGCAGCGAAAATACGCAGGCTGTGTTTTTTCCCGACTTGCAGTACATTTTCATCCAACAGGGATTCATCCAGTTCCCCGATGGCTGCAAATAATTCTTCCTTTGTCATATGCAGAAGCCCTCCTTCTCCAGATGATTCCGCAGTTTCTTGCGGATGCGCCCAAGCAGAACGGACACATGGTTTTCACGGATGCCGTGCTTTCGGGCAATTTGTGCAATGCTGTCGGCGCAGAAATACCGCGCGACAAAAATCTGCCGTTCACGCTGGGGCAGTGCCGCGGTGAAATCGGACAAAGCCTTGCGCAGCTCGCGGCTTTGCAGTGCATTTTCCACATTTGCGGTATCTGCCACACATTCGGCAAGCTCATCGAGTACCGCGCAGATCGTACCGCCGCCGCGTTTTGCCGTATGATTCTGCGCGTAGCGGTCGAATGCGAGATTGCGCGTGATTTTCGCAAGAAACAAGCGCAGTCTTGTGGGCTTTTGCGGCGGAATGGCATTCCATGTGCGCATGAGTGCGTCATTGAAGCATTCCTCCGCGTCCTCCGGATTTTGCAGGATATTGTCTGCAATCGTCCGGCAATAGCTGCCATATTTCCGGCTTGTTTCGTCTATGGCAGCTTCATCCCTTGCAAAATACAGGGCGATGATGTCAGCGTCCTCCATATGTATACCTCCTTTCAGATATTGCCTTTACTAAAAAAGACGGGATTTTTACAGGAATGTGACAGGGATTTTCCAATATTTTTGCGTGTGGACTGTTATAGTAGTGTAAAAGGAAGCAATCGAAAGGAGCATTCCCATGAAACATCCCCTATTCATCATCATTGCCGCCGTTCTGCTGTGCCGTCCCCTGCACGTCCATGCTGTCCGTGCTGCATCCTATACCGAAGTACCGCCCCATGGGATAGTGCGCGTGGAGCTTGCCGAGGGGGATTACAACGGGTTTCTGCTCCTGACGCGTGAGGAAGTCACGGCGGCGGACATTGCCGCAGTCAAGGGCGTGGCAGGGGCAGAACAGCTTTCACAGGAATCCCTGCAGTCCCACGAATGGTCGGCGCAGCTGCAAACCCTGTTCGCACTTCATGGCAAGGATGCCTGCGTTTGGCTGGTCACGCTCAAACCTGCATACACGGAAATTCTCACGCAGTACGCGCAGGAATTCACGCTCGCGCTGGATGGTGCACTGGACGCGGCTCTGGTGACGGTGACGAATTACGGCTATGGGCAATGGAACGGCAAGCTGCGTGTGAGCTGGAACGACACTGCCCCGAACGGCATGGAATTGAGTGAGCAGCTGATGGTCGAGCACCGCGCGGAGGATTTCTGGCTGAAGTGGCTGGAAAAGGTGACGGCATGGAATTATCAATTCCCCCCAAGCAGCATGACGGAGGAAGATTACTGGATGTCGCGGAGCTTTTCGGGCATTCCGTCCGATTATGAGATGGTACAGGCAGGCGAGACATTTGCAGAGGAAGTGCGGAAAATTTACGGCACGGACAGAGGCGTAACCTGCTATATTGATTTTCAGCTGACGAAGCAGCACCGCGCCTATGAGGGTGTATCCGTCTGGGAGGGATTCGGCGACTGCAGCGGGGATGGTGCAGTGAATGCGCAGGACGCGGCACGGATTTTGCAGATTGCCGCGCACCTTGGGGCAAACAGGCAACCGCAGCTGAGTGAACAGGAACGGGAATATGCGGATTTCAACCGTGACGGCAGTATCAATGCCACGGACGCAGGCACACTTCTGCGGTATGCCGCAGGGTATGGAAGCGGTGAATTTACAGGGATTCCGGAACTGCTTGGATAATGGAAATGCTCCCTCGCTGAGGGAGCACCAGCTTGTCAAAAAACTATCCTCTTATGCCGGAGGCAATGGAAAAGTTTTTGGTCGAGCTTTTTTCAAAAAGCTCGTGGGTGTCCAGAGGGCAACGCCCTCTGGTCGCGCACCGCAGTGCGCGAAATCTCTTTAAGCCGTCGCTTTTTTCAGGGGTGAATCAAAAAAATAGTCCTGTGGACTGTTTTTTTGAGAGGGGGACTTTTTTGCAAAAAAGT
>SVNO01000013.1 GCA_015066845.1 Ruminococcus sp.
TGAGCCTGAGTCAGGATGCTGCTTGAGGGCGACGGTATGCCGCAATAGGATTTAACTGCGGCTGTGGGGGCAGTTACAGGGGTGCTAACCCCAGAAAAAGACTTTTTCGACAAGCTGACAGCCCCGTGATGAACGGGGCTGTTTTCATACCAATACAAAACCCATCCGGCATTTCACCGGATGGGTTTCTTTCCTTACTGATTCAGTACTTTCTTAACAGTCGCCACGATATTTTCCGCGGACAGACCAAATTCCTTGAGCAGGTCAACTGCCGGACCGGAATAACCGAATACATCGTTTACGCCGATTTTTGTCACCGGAACGGGACAGTTCTCAGATACGCAATCCGCTACCGCACTGCCCAGACCGCCGATGATGCTGTGTTCCTCGACTGTCACAATTCTGCCGGTTTCCTTTGCTGCCTTGAGAATCAGTTCCTCATCAAGAGGCTTGATGGTGTGGATGTTCAGCACTCTTGCATCAATGCCCTGTGCTGCAAGCTCCTCGGCTGCCTGTACAGCTTCGCCAACCATCAGACCAGTTGCCACGATCGTAATGTCCTTGCCGTCACGCATGGTAATACCCTTGCCCAGCTCGAACTTGTAATTGTCAGGATCATTCAGAACCGGTGCTGCCAGTCTGCCAAAACGCATATACACCGGACCTTCGTGCAGGATGGCTGCTTCTACAGCTGCCTTTGCCTCCACATCATCGCTCGGAACGATAACCGTCATGCCGGGGATGGTACGCATCAGAGCAATGTCCTCATTGCACTGGTGGGTTGCACCGTCCTCACCAACGGAGATGCCTGCGTGAGTTGCGCCGATTTTAACGTTCAGACCGGGATAGCCGATGGAATTGCGGACAATTTCATAGGCTCTGCCAGCTGCGAACATTGCAAATGTGCTTGCAAAGGGAATCATGCCGGATGCCGCAAGACCTGCTGCAACGCCCATCATGTTGGCTTCTGCAATACCGCAGTCAAAAAATCTGTCCGGATATGCCTTCTTGAAAATGCCTGTCTTAGTTGCAGCAGCAAGGTCAGCATCCAGAACAACGAGGTTTTCATATTTCTCAGCCAGAGCTGTCAGAGCTTCGCCGTAGCTCTCTCTGGTTGCCTTCTTCTTTACATCAGCCATTGTTACGCCTCCAATTCTGCCATCTGCTGACGGAGTTCAGCCATAGCCTGCTCATACTGTTCTGCATTCGGTGCTGTACCATGCCAGCCTACCTGATTTTCCATAAAGGATACGCCCTTGCCCTTTACGCTCTTCTGGATGATGGCAACGGGCTTGCCGGTGATGGTTTCAGCTTCATTGAATGCGCGCTCGATTTCGTCGAAATCATGGGCATCAATAACAATAACATGCCAGCCGAATGCACGGAACTTCTCATCAATCGGCTCAGGAGAACATACCTCTGTGATTTTACCGTCAATCTGCAAACCGTTGTTGTCCACGATGGCAGTCAGATTGTCCAGTCCGTTATGTGCTGCAAACATTGCAGCCTCCCAGACCTGACCTTCCTGAATTTCACCGTCACCGAGAATGGTGTATACATGGTAGGGAGAGGACTTGAGCTTGCCAGCCAGTGCCATACCACAGGCTGCTGAAATACCCTGTCCGAGAGAACCGCTGGACATGTCCACGCCGGGGATGTGAATGCACGGATGGCCCTGCAGCATCGCGCCGATGTGACGCAGATGTGTCAGTTCCTCCTTATCGAAGAAGCCGCGCTCTGCAAGTGCGGAATACAGTGCCGGTGCAGTATGCCCCTTGGAAAGCACCAGTCTGTCGCGGTCTTCCATATCAGGATTCTTCGGGTCAACGTGCATTTTCGCAAAGTACAGATAGGTCAGCAGGTCGGAAATGGAAAGAGAACCACCCGGATGACCGGATTTTGCATGGAATGTTCCCGTCAGAACGCCCATGCGGATGGCGCAGGCTGTTTTTTGCAGCTGCTTCTTGATTGTTTCGTCCATGAGTATACCTCCATTATTCTCAAACGAAGCCGCCCGTTGGCTGCTCGTTTATGTTTGATATTCCGCAAGCAGGATGTCAATCAGCTCTGCAACCGCACCCTTCTCGCAGGTTCGTGTCAGAACACGCTGTGCCGCAGCTTTTGCCGCGTCCACAGCATTGGCAGGTGCTGCACTGATATCTGCCTGCCGGAGCATCTCCACATCATTGTCAAAATCCCCCACAGCCACAAAGCAAACCTGCTCCATTCCGGAAAGTCTGCGATAGGCATGGAGTGCGCTGCCCTTGGTCACATTTTTCGGCAGCATTTCATAGAAAATCGGCGCGGACTGCATATAATCCACGCATTGGTCACCACGCGCCTGTACTGCCTCAATGAACGCCGGTACATCCTCCGGCGACATGGCAAAGAGTACTTTCAGCCAGCCATCGGGGGGAATTTCCTCCAATGTGCAATATGCAGGCTCTACGCCGCACAGTGCAATATGCTTGCGCTCCCATTCATTATTGCGCACAACATAGGCATTTTCTGCACGAAGCACCTCAACGCCCACATGGGGATGTGCCTGCATGATTTCCCTTGTAATTGCAAGTGCGTCATGGGGCAGGGATTCGGAATAGAGCACTTTTTTCTGCTCAGAATCATAGATTGCCGCACCATTGTAGACAATCATGGGCGTGGTCAGCCGCAGCTGCTCCTGATAACGGATGGCAGCCTGAATCGTACGTCCGGTTGCAATGGCGAAGCGACCACCTGCCGCTTCAAAGCGGCGAATGGCTTCCAAATCCTGCTCTCGTGCGATTTTATCGGGTGGCAGCAATGTGCCGTCAAGGTCGGATACCAGAATCATATGGGAAAGTGCCATCGTTCTCACATCCTCTCCAACTTGTCGAGTATTTTCTGAAAATATGGCGGAAGTTCACTTGTGAACTCCATGTATTCCTCGGTTGCCGGATGAATAAACCCGATTTTCCGTGCATGTAGACATTGTCCCTGCACACCCTTGATGATTTTTCCATAGACATTATCGCCGTAAATCGGGTGTCCGATATAGGACAGATGTACACGAATCTGGTGGGTTCTGCCGGTTTCGAGGCGCAGCCGAAGATGGGCATAGCCTGCATACTGGCGCAGTACCTCATAATGTGTGATGGATTCCTTGGAATTCTTGTCCGTCACGCACATTTTCATGCGCACGGTGGGATGTCTGCCGATGGGAGCATTGATGGTGCCGGTCGGTTCCTGAAATGCACCGGCGGCAACGGCTTCATATTCTCTTGTGAAGCTGTGCTCCTTAATCTGCGCGGCAAGATGCTTGTGCGCAGCGTCAGTCTTTGCGACAATCAGCAGACCGCTTGTATTTTTGTCAATACGGTGGACAATGCCCGGACGCACCTTTCCGTTGATACCGGACAGGCTGCCGCGGCAATGGTACATCAGCGCATTGACGAGAGTTTCGTCATAATTTCCGGGAGCCGGATGCACGACCATGCCCTTTGCCTTATTGACAACAAGCAGGTGTTCATCCTCATATACGATGTCCAGCGGCAGATCCTGCGGAACAACGTCGATCTCCTCTGGCGGCGGAACGATCACTTCCACCAGTTGCCCTGCTTTCGGGCGGTAATTCTTGGGGATCTCCTTGCCATCGACAAGCACGTTGCCGCTGGCAATCAAGCCCTGTACTGCGCAGCGCGTCAGTCCGATAGCGAGGGTGGCAATCCATTTATCCAGACGCGAACCGACTGCTTCTTCCGGATAAATCAGCTCATGCTTCTCCATGCTCCACCTCCTGCACGGGCTTCTGTTCCTTGTCCATGAAGAAAAGAATATAAACGAACAGCATTGCCGTACCGATGCAGACGCAGCAGTCGGCAAAATTGAAGATGGCAAAGTCGAACAGCTGCACATCCAGATAATCCACTACGGCACCGCCGCGGAACACCCGGTCGTACATATTGCCCAGCGCACCGCCGATGACAAGCACCAGACTCCAGAACAGAAAGGGCTTTTTACGCGCGTGACGGATGAGGATGTAGATACACGCCCCTGCGCCGAGTATGGTGACTGCAAGCAGAAGCCAGCGTTGTCCGGCAAGACTTCCGAATGCAGAGCCGGTATTTTCAAGATAGGTCAGATGCAGAATGTCCAGATTTCCAATTTTCAGAAATTCCATTTCTCCGACAGGTCTGAGCACGTCAATCGCCCAGATTTTAATTGCCTGGTCGATACCGACCAGAAGTGCAATTACAATTGCTGCGATAATCAGCAAGGTATTCCCTCCTTAACAGGATGAAAATCCACACAAACTGCGATGCCGTCCCTGAAAGACGGCAGGCAGAGCTTTGCGCGGTATTACTTTAGGATTCTTTGGATTCCTGCGCACCCTGATTGTTCTCGCCGAACTTCAGGTCGCTGAAACGGGATTCATATGCACCGCGAATCACTCTTGTGGAGAACTGGGAAGTTGCAAACGGATCGGGTCTGCTTTCCTCGGACTGTGCCGGTTCTTCGACAGTTTTCTTTTCCTCCTCTGCTGCGGTGGTTTCTGCCTCATCGTCATTCTCATCTGCTTCCGGCATTGCAGAAATCATTGCCAGATGGCCCTTGTACATATCGAACAGGCTGCGCTTGAAATCGGCAACCATTTCCCGTGCATGAGCAAGAGCTTCCTTTGCCTTTGCAATCTCTGCATTGTTCTTTTCCATGGCAATTTCATGCTGACGGGTTGCCTCATCGAGCAGGACTGCGGCTTCTTCCTTTGCCTTGTCCAGAATCTGTGCAGCCTTTTCATTGGCTTCTGCAATGACCTGATGGCCCTGCTTCTGTGCACCGAGCAGTGCGTCCTTGAGGGCTTCTTCGTCCTTCATGTACTCGCGTACCTTGTCAGCAAGAATCTGAATCTTACGGTTATTGTCCTCGCGTTCGTTATCAATTTCCTGAAACGTTGCATCAAGCTGTGCAAGGAATTCGTCAATATCCTCCTGACGATAGCCCCATGCTGCCTTTTCAAAATTTTTCTCTCTGATTTCCTGTGCAGTCATCATTGTGCCTCACCTCTTAAAGTATTATAAGTATTTCTCAATGGTTATATGCAAACGACCTTTTTTGGTCGGGCCGCTCAGCTCACTGACCCGGAATTTACCGAATCCGCGGACGGAAAATACATCCCCCTGCACCACCTGACATGCCACATCCTGCACCTGCACATAATTGCGCATAACAAGCCCTGCACGGATATAGTCCGCACAGGCATTCCTGCCCGTATTCAGTGCCGTTCGCAGGACAGCGTCCAGCCGCGGGGCTGCCACTGTACCGGTGATTTCTTTCACTTCCTGCCGGATTTCGCAGGAAAATGGCAAAGTATCAGTAATATGCACACCCACTCTGCCGATTTTTTCCATCTGCATACAGACGGCAGCGGCGGCAGGTGTTGCAAAGCACTGGATTTTTTCCGGTGTGACGATGATGTCCCCGATGGTATCACGCTGCACCTGCTGTGCCATGATACTGCCGAGTACGTCACGGTGGGTAAGCTTATCTGCCTGACGATGTGTGATGGTCAGACAGACAAGGGGGAATTCCGCATCCTCCGGCGGAAAATCCTGTGGATGGATGCAGAGTATACCGCGCTCCGCCTGCGGATAACCGCCATAGAACCGGTAAGTACCTGCCTGCAGCGTTCCGGCAAGCATGGTGTACTGCCGCATGTCCAGAAATGCCGTAAAGCTCCGGAATGCGCCGCGTCTTACCATGTCCTGCACATGAGCTGTCAGGATTTTATCCGCTTCCTGCTGTTTTTTATCCGCCAGCATGGACTTAGATAATTACGCCGTTGTTCTCCAGCTCTGCTGCCAGATCGTCACCGATAAAGCCTACGTTGTAGGGGGTGATGATGTAGGTCAGGTTTGCTACGGGCTTCAGGCTTCCGCTGATGGCATAGGATACGCCCACGAGGAAGTCGATGATTCTTCTTCTGTTCTCAGGGGATGCTGTTTCCAGATTCAGTACAACGGTCTTTCTGCTGATGAGATGGTCAGCAATTGCCTTTGCATCCGTGAATACCTCAGGCTTTACCAGAACAACCTGCAGCTGTGCAGTTGCCTGAATGTTTACGATGTTGGAACCGGGTGTTCTTTCCAGCGGAATATCCTCGAATCCCGGTGTGTTGGGCATACCCGGTGCGGGTGCAGGAATTTCGCTTCCGGCAACCGGCTCAGGCATATCGGACGGGAAAAAGAATTCCTTCATGTTGTCAAAAATCTTCATAATAATCTCCTTCTCCGCACGTTTTGGTTTCTTTCGATGCGCGCGGTCATCAAAATAATCTTAGGTATTGCCTTTATTTTCTTGCACCGAACAATGCAGAACCGATTCTCACAAGATTGGAACCGCAGGCAATGGCGGCTTCATAGTCGCCGGACATGCCCATGGATAAAATCCGCATTTCTGTATTCGGTACAGGGCTTGCTTTACAATCAGCAAAGAGCTTCTGCATCGCTTCAAGATGCCGGCTGCTTTGCGTTGGTGGTGGAATGGTCATCAGACCACAGATATGTACATGCGGCAGTGCAGCAGCCTGTGCAAGCAGCTGCGGCAAAGCATCGGGACATACGCCGCTTTTGCTTTCCTCTCCGCCGATGTTGACTTCAAGCAGGATATCCTGCACAATACCGCGCTTTTCTGCGCAGCGTTCAATCTCATTGGCAAGGGACATGCGGTCAACGGAATGTATCATTTCCACCTCACCGACAAGATATTTGACCTTATTGGTTTGCAGATGCCCAATAAAATGCACCTGCGCCTGCGGACGGTAGCTCTCGCGTTTCGCCTGAAATTCCTGCACACGGTTTTCACCGAGCAGGGTGATACCGCAGTCCACGGCAATATTGACAAGCTCCGGTGCTACGGTTTTTGTCACTGCCATGATTGCAACATCTTCCGGATCTCTGCCGCATCTGACAGCGGCATTCCGGACGTTTTCGCGAATCCGCAGAATATTTTCACGCACCAGATCAGTTTCCATTTCCATCAATACCTCCTGTAATAATGGAATCATACAACAGCAGGTAGCCGCTGCCGGCGTTCTGCGATGTAATCACATAATCCGCGCCCTCATAAATCACATCGAGCTTGCGGAACTCCGGCTGTTCGCCGTTGAGCACATACACGCCTCTGTAGCTGACGGTCTGCGGTACAGATTCGCCAGTTATCGGGTCGGTGGTTTCCTCCGTAAAGGTCTGAAAATGGAGCGCGTTTCTGGGAACTTTGATTCCCTTATATTCACCGCGGATAATCTCCACATTTTCTGTGCGGTGCTGTACCAAATCATAGGTCAGCGTTTCACAGCTGATGCCAATGATGGTTTTTTCCGCGCCTTCGTCATTATTGAGCAATACGATCTCACCGGTCACGGTATCCGAGGTGGAAGCGAATTTCAGCGTCACCTTGTCCTCTACCTCGTAGATTTTCGCTGAATTATCCACAACCGCTGCAAGCACCCAGTCGTAGCAGTCAATGAGCTTTCCGACTGTGCTTTTCTCCGTGCTGTAGGAATCCGTGACAGCATCAAGCTGTGCAACGGTCAGCGAATCAAGATTGTCCAGCCGCAGTGCTTCTTCCTGTCCATCCACATAGCTGACAAAATACGCGGTTTTGTTCGCACGGATGGTATTCAGCGGTGCTTCCTGTGCCAGCGTCAGGCTGTTGATTTCCGAACGGATGGATTCCATTCGTTCCTCATAGCCGGCATCCTTTCCGGTCACAAGGCGGTAGGTGCTCAGGAGCACTGCCATTTCCTCACGCTCGGATTGCAGGTCTGAAAATTCACCGCGCTCGCGGTCATACAGAAAGCTCTTGTAGGTTTCCGTCAGCAGTGTGGAAATATTGGTCGGCTGCGCCGTCTGTGTTGTACCCGGATTGGAAATGCGTTCAAGCAGTGCATAGACGTTTTCAAGCTGTTCAATGCGCCGCTTGATCTGAATCTGGTTTTCCGAGGAATAGGCGTTGGCAATCACCGAGCCGATGCCCAGCTTGCCGCCGTCAGGGACTTCATAATTGAGGATTCCCTGCCCGTCATAAGTAACCACTTCCTCGTTGCGGATGAATACACCCTTGACCATCTCCGAATCGCTTCCCACGGAAAGCAGAGCCGTTTCTGTTTTGTAGTCCTGATGCATCTTCTTGTAGAAGATGTTGACCGTCGTCACGATACCGCAGATTGCAAGCAGCCCGAACACGAGCTTGAGCATTCCGGAATTCATGGCATCACCAACTTATTCAGATTTTTCTTCTGCGTCCAGAATGGAAATCGGACGTGAGGGGGCAATGGTAGAAATTGCGTGTTTGTATACAAGCTGCTGCTTGCCGTCGCAATCGAGAATAACAATGTAATTGTCAAAACCCTTTACAATGCCCTTGAACTGAAATCCATTAACCAGATAAATTGTCACAACATTGCGCTCTTTCCGCGCAAGGTTCAGGAAGGTATCCTGAAGATTCATGCTTTTGTTCATTGTTCGTTCTGCTCCTTTCCCATTGACAGGAAGATGGTTTCCCCTTTATTTCTATCAATTCCCCACTGGCGGATGCAATGCAAAGTCACATCGTAAACTTATGCTATCTCGCCTATTATATTATTATACCACAAATTCTCTCATTTGGCTATCATTTTTTCGGCTTTTTCTGAAATTTCTTCTACTTCATCATTTTCACTCAAAATCAACCATGAAATTTGATGATTTCGACGAAACCATGTGAGCTGTCGCTTGGCATAACGGCGAGTTTCCTGCTGAATTCTGGCAATGCAGTCGGGCAATGCAGCCTGATTTTCAAAAAACGGAATCAATTCCTTATAGCCGATGGCATTCGCAGCAGTCTGCATCTCCCCTGTTTTCCACACTGCATATGCCTCTTCCACAAGTCCCTGCTCGACCATCCGCAGAACGCGGCGGTCAATGCGGTCGTAGAGCACGGCACGTTCCGCGTAGTCCAGACCGATCCTCACCGCGTCATAGGGGGACGGGTGGGCAGCATTTTCCGCTTTCAGCTCGGAAAAGCGTCTGCCGCTGGACAGACATACCTCCAGCGCGCGTACCACGCGCACCACATTGTTCGGGTGGATACTCTGCGCTGCCTCAGGGTCAAGGGCGGCAAGCTGTGCATGAAGTGCCTCCTTGCCCTCGGACTGTGCCCGTGCACAGAGGGTTTCGCGCAGCTGCGCGTCATTGCCCTCCTGCGAAAACTGCATTCCGCTGAGGAGGGAATCGACATAAAGCCCCGTACCTCCGACCAGAATGGGAAGCTTTCCCCTTGCGGTGATTTCGCTGATTTTTTCTCTGGCGAGGGTGACATACTCTGCGGCGGAAAACGCCTGATTTCTGGGAAGAATGCCAATGAGGTGATGGGGGATTTCCTGCATTTCCTCCGCTGTGGGCTTTGCCGTGGCAATGTCCATACCCTGATAAATCTGCATGGAGTCAGCGGAGATGATTTCGCCGTTCAGCCGTTTGGCAAGGGCGATGCCCAATGCAGTCTTACCGGATGCCGTTGGGCCGACAACTGCAATAACACGTTGTTTTTCCATAGTTCACCTACACTCTGCGCCGGAATTGTTTTTCCAGATTGTATTTCGACATGGTGAACATTACCGGTCTGCCGTGGGGGCAGTGGCGGATATTCACATCCCGACAAACCTGCTCGGTCAATGCCTGAAGCTCTGCACGGGAGTTCTTGTCATTTGCGCGGATGGCAGATTTGCAGGCAAGCTCATGGAGCATATCGTCAAGCAGATGCGTCTGGGGATTGACCTTTCCGAGAAAGAGATTATGCGCCAATTCCTGCACAATTTCGTCAAGATTCAGCCCCTCGAAGAAAATCGGGGCAGCGGTTGTGACAGCATAGGGCTTGTGGCTGAAATCGAACGCAAAGCCAAGTCTGTCGAGCAGCGGCACATTTTCCTCCATCGCGGAAAATTCATCCATCGTCAGCAGGACACGGCACGGCTCTAAAAGCATCTGCTGGTACTGCCGGCAATTGTCGCGCCGCAGTTTTTCAAAAATCACGCGCTCATGGGCGGCATGTTTGTCAATGATAATCATGGTATCGCCCGACTGCGCAAGGATGTAATTGGCAAAAAGCTCCCCGATGACCTGTACATCCGGAAACGGCTCCGTTTCAATTTCGGCTACCGATGACGCGGTCTGGGGTACGGGAGGAGCCTGCGCGGTCTGGGGTGCTGGAGGAACTGCCGGCTGCGGTGCAGCTGGCGGCTGTTCCGGCGGCATTTCCTGTAGATTCCCTGAAACGATAGGCATTTTCGGCGGTTTCTGCGCAGCGAGGATACTTGTCTGCTCCGGTACAGGCTTTGCGGCAGGCGGTGCGGTAAAGGGCATTGCCGCCTGTGGCAGCGGTGAGGGGGGCGGTGCAGGAACGGGCTTGGGCGCAGGCTTGGGCTGTTCCTCCACAAGGGGCTGCTGCTTGTATTCCGGTTCGGGTTTGCGGTACCAGTCCTGCTCCGGTTTTTTTGCCTGAAATTCGTAAATCAAACCGGCTTTCATCAGCGCGTTTTTCACGGCAAAATAGATGGCATTGATGACTGTTTTTTCCTCCGAAAAGCGCACTTCTGCCTTTGCCGGATGGATGTTGACATCCAGTGTATCCGGCGGCATTTCCAGCATGAGGACGCAGGCTGGGAATTTTCCGGTCATGATGAGATTTTCATATGCACTTTCCAGTGCGACCATGCAGGCGCGTGAGCGCACATAGCGCGTATTGACGAAGAAATTCTGAAAGCTGCGGTTGCTCTTGGCATAGAGGGGCTTGACAACGAAGCCGCGCACGGTGATGCCGTCCTGTGTATGCTCCACGGGAAGCAAATCCCTTGCGAAATCCCTGCCATAGACGGCATGGATCGCCGCTAAGAGTGTGCCGCTGCCATCGGAATGGAATTCCATTTTGTTGTCGCGGATGAAGCGGAACGCAATTTCCGGATGGGAAATAGCGATTTTCTGGATAATCTGCGATACTGCATTGCCCTCTGCTGCATCACGCTTCATGAATTTGCGGCGCGCCGGTACATTGAAAAAGAGGTCCTTGATGACAAGGGTAGTACCGTCCGGACAGCCGCATTCCTCCGGTACGCCGGCATCTGCACCGGCTATTTCATATTTCGTGCCGAATTCGTCCTCCGGACGCTTTGTCAGCACAGTCACCTTTGCGACTGCCGCAACCGAGGCGAGAGCCTCACCGCGAAAGCCGAAGGTGCAGATATTGTCGAGGTCTGTTTTCTCGGAAATTTTACTTGTCGCATGACGCAGGAACGCTGTCGGCACGTCCTCCGGTGCCATGCCGCAGCCATCGTCCACAATGCGCATGAAGGTTGTACCGCCGTTTTTGATTTCCACGGTGATGTGCTTCGCGCCTGCGTCTATGGAATTTTCCACCAGCTCCTTGATAACCGAGGAGGGGCGTTCTATGACCTCTCCGGCTGCAATCAGCTCGGAAACGGTTTTATCCAATACGGTGATGACTGCCATGTCAGCGTTCCTTTCATTTGCTTATCTGTCCAGCATTCCTGCCAGTTCTTCGAGTAATTCGCGGCATTCCGCGTCCGTCAGCTCTGCGACATTGGTTCTGCGCAGACGGTCGGGGATTTCGGATTCGCGCATACCGCCGAAACTGAATTGCCCGTCCTCGCGGTTTTCCTGCACTGCCTTGGCAGCTGCCGCCTGTGTCTCCAGCTCGGCAAGGAGCTGATTGGCGCGGGTGAGCACCTTGTTCGGAAGTCCGGCAAGCTTTGCAACATCAATGCCGTAACTGTCGTCTGTGCCGCCTGCCACGATCTTGCGCAAAAACCGGATGCCATCGCGTCCCTTTTTCACTGCCACGCTGTAATTGCGCACACCCTCCATGAGGGATTCCAGCGCGATCAGCTCGTGATAATGCGTTGCAAACAGCGTTTTACAGCCGAGATTCCGTGCATTGCAGATATGCTCCGCCACGGCTCTGGCAATGCTGATGCCGTCAAAGGTGGACGTTCCCCTGCCCACTTCATCGAGAATGACAAGGCTGTCCTTCGTGGCATGGCGCAGGATTTCGGCAACCTCGCGCATTTCCACCATAAAGGTACTCTGCCCTGCGGCAAGGTCATCGGACGCGCCGACTCTGGTGAAAATTCTGTCTGCAACGGAAATTTTCGCATAGCCTGCCGGTACAAAGCTGCCAATCTGCGCCATCAGAACAATGAGCGCGGTCTGGCGCATATAGGTCGATTTACCGGACATATTCGGGCCTGTGATGATGGACAGGCGGTTTGCACCGGTATCGAGATAGGTATCATTGGGCACAAATACTTCTTCTTCCAGCATTTGCTCCACCACCGGATGTCTGCCGTCACGGATGAACAATGTCCCGTCAATGGCAATTTCCGGCTTGCAGTAATTGTTCTTCGCGGCAGTTTCCGCAAAGGACGCAAGGACATCCACCGCAGCAATGGCAGCGGCAGTTTCCTGTACGCTCACAAGTGCCTGTGCCAGATAATCACGCACCTGCACATAGAGATCCTGTTCGAGGAGCAATGCCTTGTCCTTTGCACCGAGTACGGTGTTTTCGGCATCTTTCAGCTCCTGTGTAATGAAACGTTCGCAGTTGGCAAGCGTCTGCTTGCGGATGTAATGCTCCGGTACAAACTCATAATAGGAACGTGTGACCTCCAGATAATAGCCGAACACGCGGTTATAGCCGACCTTCAGATTCTTGATGCCGGTCGCTTCCTTTTCCTGCTCACAGATCGCGTCAATCAGGGAGCTGCCGCCGTTCTGAATGCGCCGCAGCTCGTCCAAATCCTTATCAAAGCCCTCACGGATAACACCGCCGTCCTTGACCGTAGCAGGGGGTTCTTCCACGATGGCACGGTTGACAAGGTCTGCAATATCCGCAAGGTCGGAAATCTGGCTGTTGAGCTTTTGCAGCAATGCGCAGGAGGAAAGCGTTCCCAGAATCTCCTTGAGCACGGGAAGTTCCGCTGCAGTATCGGCAAGGGCGCGTAAATCACGGGGCATCGCCTTTTTGTAGACAATCCGCGCCATCAGACGTTCCAAATCGTACACCCTGTCGAGGGAATCCTGCACTTCCATCAGCTCCATGCTGTGCTGCATGAGCTGTTCCACCGCGTCAAGACGCGCCATAATTTTCGCAGGACTGCGCAGGGGGCGTTCCAGCCATGCTTTCAGCATCCGCTTGCCCATGGACGTGCGTGTGCTTTCCAGCACCCAGAGCAGCGAGCCGCGTTTTTCGCCCGTGCGCATGGTACGCACAAGCTCCAGATTGCGCATGGCATTATAATCGAGTGCCATGTACGCGCTGCTGTCGCTCAATTCGAGGTTCACGAATCTGCCGACAGGCACTTTCTGCGTGGTCTGGATATATTCAAACAAGCCGCAGACTGCCGCCGTTTCGCAGCTCGATTCCTGCAAGCCGAGCTGTCCCAGACTTTGCACGGAAAACTGTGCGCACACGATATTGCCGGAATGTTCCGGCAAAAAGCAACGCTCATCGCGCAGCGCAGCGGCACATTTCATGCGCACTTTCAGGAAATCCCCCACTTCGCGCAGAGAAAGAAATGCGCTGTTGAAAATGATTTCTGCCGGTGTATAGCGCGAAAGAAGCGTGATAATTTCATCCTCCGCATGTTGTTCTGCAACCGGATAAACTGCCGCCTCACCTGTGGAAAGGTCTGCAAAGCACAGAGCCGTGCCCTGTGTTCCGCAATAGGCGCAGCAGAGGTAGTTGTTGGACGCGTCGTCGAGCATGTTGTTTTCGATGAGTGTACCCGGTGTGACAACGCGGATGACCTCGCGCTCCACAAGTCCCTTGCTCTGCGCGGGGTCCGTCATCTGCTCACAGATGGCAACACGGTACCCAAGGTCAATGAGCCGCTTGATGTACAGTTCGCTGCTGTGATAGGGTACACCGCACATGGGGGCGCGCTCCTCCAGTCCGCATTCCCTGCCGGTGAGCGTCAGCTCCAGATCACGGGAAACGCGGATGGCATCGTCAAAGAACATTTCGTAGAAATCCCCCAATCTGTAGAACAGAATGCAGTCGGGATACTGCGCCTTGGTATCTGCATACTGCTGCATCATCGGGGACAATTTTGTTCTGTCAATCGCCTTGAGCTCCATGGTTCTGTCTGCCTCTTTCTATTTAGTGGCATCCGCTGCAGCTGCTGCAATTGCCGCTGCAGGAAATTTCACCCGTACCGCAAGTTTCAGGGTCTTCGCCGTTTGCGGACATGGTGATGATGTGGTTGACCTGTGCAAGCAGGCTGTCCATACCCTCCTTGGCAGCGGTAAATACCATCATTTTGGGATTTTCCATAATCTGCTTGTAGAGGGATTTGATGAGAGCGTCAAGCTCTGCCACCTTTTCCGTATCCTTGTCGGGCTTGCCCATTTCCATGTTCAGCTCCATGCGCTTGAGGTTGAATGCGCCGATGAGGTTTTGCAGCTGCTCGTCCTCATCATTTGCCTGCTTTGCGAGATTGTACGCAATATAGCGGTCATCCGCCTGAATTGCCTTGCCCAGTTCTCTTGTCATCTGAATGATATCCATACGTTTTCTCCTTTTATTTCAGTTTACCTGTAGGGCATCTCTAAAAACCGGAACACGAGCAGAAATTCTGCCGTGAGGGAGGTTTTTAGAGGTGTCCTGTAATCAATCCATTATGGGTTTCCGTGATTTCCACATCAACAAATGTGCCGATCAGCTCCGGTGCACCTGCAAATTCCACCAGCATATTTTCCGCACTTCTGCCCGTGAGCATCTCCGGACGCTTGCGGCTCTGCCCATCGGCAAGTACGCGGATTGTCCTGCCGAGGAAACGGCGATTGTTCTCCACGGAAATTTCACGCTGCAATGCAAGCAATCGCTGCATTCTCTCACTCTTTTCCGCGTCCGTTGTGGCATCCGGCATCACTGCCGCCTTTGTGCCCGTGCGTTTGGAATAGATGAAGGAATACACATTGTCATAGCGAACCTGCCGCATTACTGCAAGTGTTCCCTCAAAATCCTCCGCTGATTCATCGGGGAAGCCAACGATCAGGTCGGTGGTCAGGGAAAATTCCGCGTCACGGCTGCGGATGTAATCGACCTTTTCCAGATATTGTGCCACTGTATAGCGGCGGTTCATCCGTTCGAGTACCGCATCACTGCCGCACTGCACTGGGAGGTGCAGATGCTTGGCAAGGTGCTTGCATTCGAGCAGCGCGTCCATCATTTCCGGCGTTGCGTCCTTGGGATGGGAGGACATGAAGCGAATCCAGAATTCCCCTTCAATCTTGTCAAGCTCACGCAGCAAGGTCGGGAAATCCATGCCGTTTTCCAAATCCTTGCCGTAGGAATTGACATTCTGTCCGAGGAGCATGATTTCCTTGTAGCCGTTGGCAACAAGTCCGCGTACCTCGTCAATGATCCGTTCCGGCAAGCGGCTGCGTTCACGTCCCCTGACATAGGGGACAATGCAGTAGGTGCAGAAATTATTGCACCCGAACATAATCGGCACAGAAGCCTTGAAGCGGCTTTCTCGTACCGGTACAATACCCTCAGGAATGTCCGTGGTTGTGACAATATCCTGCGCATACCGCATTCCATGCATATGTGCATAGAGCATCTGTGCCAGACGGCTGACAGCGGATGTACCGAGCACAATGTCCACATGGCGGTAGGATTCGCGGATTTTCTTGGCAATCTGCGGCTGTGCAGTCATGCAGCCCGTCACGCAGAGGATGAGTGCAGGGTTTTCCTGTTTGAGCCGCTTGATGCTGCCGAGCGTTCCGAATACGCGGTCCTCCGCATTTTCACGCACGGCGCAGGTATGGTACAGAATCAGGGATGCCTGCGCGGTATCCTGCGTAAATCCGTAGCCCATTTCCTGCAATACGCCGCAGAGCGATTCACCATCTGCCACATTGAGCTGACAGCCGAAGCTATGCACATAGGCAAGCGGCTGCTGGGGCAGTCCGGCATTCCATTCACGCACCGCCTTCACGCTGTCCTCCTGTGACGGCAGCGCATTCAAATCCAGTGTTTCCGGCAAAATGTTCCCTCCTAATTTCAGAATATGCTTATTTATACTAAGCTAAAACATGATGATGCTTCTTAACTTGAACAGATAGCAAGAGCTGCCCCCTCCGCCGCCGTTCGGCGGCACCTCCCCCGCAAAGCGGGGGAGGGATATGCGGGGGTTGCACCCCCGAATCCCGCTTTTTATTTAAGATTTAGAATTTACATAGTACTAAGCTAAAACATGATGACGCTTCTCAACTTGAACAGATAGCAAGAGCTGCACCCTCCGCCGCAAAGCAAGGGAGGGATATGTGGGGGTTGCACCCCCGAATCCCGCTTTTTTATATAAGATTTCGTACTAATCCTCTAAACTCCAATAGATAAGCAGTTGTCCGGAATATCCGAACAACTGATTTTTCGTCGAGTTTCTCTTCTTCAAACAAGTAAGAATTCAGAATCTCAAATTATATTATAGCACATTTAGCCGAATAATGCAAGTTTTTTCGTAAAAAAAACACCCCCCAAAAAGAATCAGGGGGGTGCAGTCATTTGTCCATGACGAACCGCCATGGCTTGTTCTTCCAGTATTCGCCAGCATAGTCGATCCCTACGCGCACATCTGTATGATAGGTGCATTGTCTGCCATCGTCCTCAATCCAGAGTTCCTGTGAGGTCACAAAACTGCCGCCGTTGAAGCTGCGGTCGATCTGTAGGTATTTCGTCAGCTTCGCCGGACCATCATGCACTTCGCCGGCGCGGAGCAATACGCCCTGCGGCTGTTCGCGTTCGCCCGTGATGACGTTCATCAGATTATGCATCCCATAGCAGAGGTAGACATAAATCAGACCGCTTTCACGGTAGAGGATTTCCGTGCGCGGCGTTCTCCCCTTGGATGCATGACAGGCAAGGTCCTCCGTGCCGCGGTATGCCTCCGTTTCCGCAATGCGCTCGCGCAGCAGTGTACCGTCAGGGAGGCGGCGCACCAGAATTTTCCCCACAAGGTCGGGGGCAACTTGCAGGCAGTCGCGGTGGAAAAAGGCTTCGTCCAGTCGTTTCATTCCCCACCTCACAGCTTCTGTGCAAGTGACTGGCACAGCTGCGCGTCGGGCTTGACGTACAAGGTCTGCTGATTGGTGAAGATCACCATGCCCGGCTTTGCGCCGTTTGGCTTCTTGACGAATTTCACGCGTGTGAAATCCACCGGTACTTGCGCGGAATCCCGTGCCTTGCTGTGATATGCCGCAAGAACTGCCGCCTGCCGGATGGCAGTTTCACTCGGCTGTGCGCCGTCCGTCACGAGAATGACATGCGAACCAGGGATGTTCTGCGTGTGCAGCCAGATGTCCTGCTTTGCCGCCTGCTTTGTCGTGAGCAGGTCGTTCTGCCGGTTGTTGCGGCCTACAAGTATCATAAACCCATCCTCGCTGCGATAGACCATGGGGGGCTGCTGTTTCGGGGGTTTCTGCTTGCCGCTGCGCTTTTTCGTATAGCCCTGCTCGCACAGTTCCTCACGCAGCAAAAGCAGATCCGCCTCGGATTCCGCACGGCTGAGAACATCGAACACGCTCTCCAGATAGGCAAGCTCCTGCTCGCCCTGTGCAATCTGCTCGGAAAGCTTTTCCTTTGCCGTTACCGCCTTGCGGTAGAGGGTGTAGTACCGCTGCGCATTCTGCGCCGGTGTCAGGTTCACTTGCAGAGGAATGTGCACCTGCGGACAGTCCTCGGCATAGAAATTCTCCAGAATTGCTGTTGTATCGCCCTTTTGCAGACGGTAGAGATTGGCAGAGAGCAAATCGCCCCAGAGCTTGTTCTGCTCCATTTTATCAGTCTGCGCAAGCTCCTCGCGCTGGTTCTGGAGCTTGCGGCTCACGCGCTCCAGTCTTGTCATTACCAGTCGGAACAGGTCGTTTGCGCGTTGCTTCATCCGTGCAAGGAGGTCGCGTTTGCTGTAGAATTCATCGAGTGCCGCACTCGCGCTCGGCATCGGACGGACAACCATCAATGCGCCGTACTGCTCCGGTCGCAGGAAGCAATAATCACGCAGCTGGCCTTCCGGTGTCTGCAATACGGTGAACTGGAAATCACCGCTGCGCAGCATATCCGCTGTGCGGTGCAGGGTAAACAGCAGCCGTTCCTTGTGCGCCTGCGTCATGGCATGGGTATGCACAGCATCCCCCTTGCAGACGAAATATGCCCACTCCCTTGCAAGCAGCGGCGATACGCCCTCGAACAGCTGCACAAGTGCCTTATCCAGAGGCACGTCCGGCGCGAGCAGGAGCGCGGAAAGAATGGTGTCATCATCCGTTTCCATAAAATGCAGGCGGCGGCTTCTGTGGGGCATTTCATAGGGGAAGCCCGGCAGAATCACACGTTCACGCGTAACATCCGCATTGCGCTTGAGGCTGTCGATGATTTTCCCGTTCTCATCGCAGAGAATGCAGTTGGAATATCTGCCCATCACCTCGCAGGCAAGCGTGAGCTGCACGCGGTCGCCCAGCTCGTTGACGCACTCAAAATCCAGAAAGAGAATGCGCTCCAGACCATCCTGCCGCACTGCAAGCAGCTTGCCGCCGCCCAGATGCTTGCGCAGGAGCATACAGAACATCGGCGGTACTGCCGGATTTTCAATCGTTACCTGCGTCAGGTGAATTCTCGCGCTGTCGCCGGCGGTGCTGATGAGGAGCTTCTGCATTCCTTCGCGGCTGCGCAGGTGAATGACAAGTTCATCACGAGAGGGTTGGTGGATTTTGTCCGCCCTCGCACCAATCAGCTGTTCAATTTCTCGTTTTACTGCATATAAATACGCACCATCAAATGCCATGTTTTCCTCCAATTACACCTTATGATAAATCAGAATTTCAAATGCCGCCTGCGTGTGCAGGCTCTGCAATGCGGCAAGCCGTTCGCGTTCCTTTGCGCCCGTCCGGTATGCGTAAGGTGTCATGCTGAACAGATCCGCAATGTCCTGCGGATGCTCCAGTGCAATTTCACGCGCCGCGGTCAATCGCTGCGTAAAGCGGAAGCCTGCAAGCGCGTAATCCTTGACCGCATTTTCGTAGGGGGTTTCATACACTGCCGTTTTCAGCTCCCAGAGATGCCGCGCTGCCGGAATCACCATCACCAGACAGCCCTCCGGTTTGAGGACGCGCAGGAATTCTTCGCCGCAATAGGGGGCAAAAATGCTCATCACCATGTCGCAGCTCTCACTGCGCACGGGCAGATGGAACACGCTCCCGACTGCATAATCCGTGTCCTTATCCGCACGGGCGGCAAGGTCGGCGGCAGTTTTGGAAATGTCCACGCCGTACACTGCCGCGTCCGTCAGAGAACGTCCCACGGCATGGGTATAGTACCCCTCTCCGCAGCCGGCATCGAGCAGAATGCCGCGTTCCGGCAGGTATTGCTGCACCGCACCGCAGAGTGCCTCCAGCAGATGGGCATAGTAGCCCTTGCGCAGGAATTGCGTCTTGCGCATACCATTTCCGGATTATCCCCCGGCAGCTTTGCATTCTGCCGGTTCGAGGGAAGGAGATGCACATAACCGCTTCTGCCGCGGTCAAAGCTGTGCCGGCTTTCACATTGCATCCGGTTTTCTTCGGAATACAGCGGTTTTCCGCAAACCGGACAACTCCAGATGCTATCAGACATACTTCACCGGCTCTCCGCCATCCCATTTGGTGATTTCCAAATCCGGCAGTTTTTCCTTGAGCTTGTCAGCGAGGTAATCCACCGCTGCTATTTCCGTGTGGAAATGCCCGCAGTCAATCAGGGACATGAAAATATCCTGTGCCGTGTACCAGCGGTCGTGCTTGACATCCCCCGTCAGAAGCGCGTCCGCGCGCGCGTCTGCAAGCTCCAGCAGGGATGCGCCGGAACCAGTGCAAATCGCCAGCGTCTTGACCTTTTCGCCGTTGACACCTGCGTCAAGATAGCGCACGGTATGGCATTTGAGGACTTCCTTGGCAATTTTCGCAATTTCCTCCACGCTTTTTTCCTCGGCGAGCGTCACGACTCTGCCCAATCCCGATTCCTCCAGCGGCAGTACTTCCTCGGTCAGCCCCAGCTTTTCGCGCAGTGCCTCCACGAGCAGGTCATTCAGTCCGCCTTCGACAATATCCAGCGGCGTATGGCAGCAGATGGCTGTCATATTATTCGATGCCAGCTGATACACAGGATGCTCCGCAGGAACGCATTTGAGTGCGTCAAAAATCACGGGATGATGAGAAATAATCATATCACAGCCCTTTTCTGCCGCTGCATCGACAATTTTTGCAGAAATGTCCAGCGACACCATCACATGCTTTACCTCCTGCCAGATAGAACCGACCAGCAATCCCGAATTATCCCATCCCTCCTGCGTTTCAAACGGTGCAATCGCATTGACTGCCGCAAGAACCTCCTGTACCTTCACTTCTGTATTTCCTCCAGTCTACGTTTTACATCAGCCGCCGCCGCATCAAAGGGCGCGGGGTTTTGTCCTGCTGAAATCCTGCCGTCACGGGATTTGCAGAGCATGGTATACTGCCGCTGTGCATAGGCAAGGCAATCGGGATCGTGCAAATCCATCCTGCCAATGCGCATCAGGGCATAATCTGGCTCAATGCACTCCCCCGTATATGCCGCGCACATCACGGCATAGAGAAATCGTTCATCACGCACACAGGTTTCCTCAGTAATGGCAAAGCCATTGCGATAGAGCCATTGGCGCAGAATGTCCGCCTTGGTCATGGGCTGAAGAATCAGGCGCATTCCATGCAGTGGAAAGGGGCTGTGCTCCAGAATATGCACCATGGTTTCGCCGCCCATGCCGGCAATGACAATATCCGTCACCCCTTGCGGCGGTATGTTTTGCAGTCCATCGGAAAGAATCGTGCGGATTTCCGCGGTAAGTCCGGCTTTTTCGATGGTTCTCTGCGCGGCGGCAAGCGGGCCTTCCCCAATATCGGAAGCAATCACGCGCGCGGCAATTCCCTGCGTAATCAGGTGCACTGCAAGCTGCGCATGGTCAGTCCCGACATCGCAGACCGTACCGCCGTGACCGACATAGGCAGCACATGCCTGTAATCTTGAATTCAGCATAGTTTCTCCTTTTCGTAAGCCCTCAGCAGGCAATGTTCATGCCGTCTGCACTGCAAAACCGGCATGAAATGGCAACACCGCACAAAGGGCGCAAGCCGGCTCTGTGCGGTATTGCGTACAGGGAATCGCCCTGTACACTTTCATTTTACTTTTCAGCGAAATGTGCCTGCAGCTTTGCAACAAGCTCATCTGCATCCACGCCATGCACAGCACAAGCCTGTGCAATGGACTCGCCTCTTGCAGACGGGCAGCCGAGGCAGTGCATTCCCATTTCCAAAAAATAGGGTGCAACGTTGAAATCAGCGTCCAGAACATCGCCGATTATGGTATCCTTTGTTACTTCAAAAGCCATAAAAACCTCCATATTCTGAGTGATACAGAAAGCACAGCGAAATGCTGTGCTCTCCTGTCGTAAGATTTATTCCTCTCTCATCTTTGCAAAGCACTCGCTGCAGTATACTGCGCGTCCCTCGCTGGGCTGGAACGGAACTCTTGCCTCACCGCCGCAGCCTGCGCATGTTGCAGTGAACATCTCTCTTGCAGCCTTCGGCGCACCCTTTCTTGCGCTGCGGCAGCTCTTACATCTCTGGGGCTCATGCTCAAAGCCCTTCTCTGCGTAGAATTCCTGTTCGCCAGCAGAGAATACAAATTCAGCTCCGCATTCCTTGCAAGTCAATGTCTTGTCTTCGTACATGATTGTTTACCTCACTTAATTATTTGTTTTGGACTACGGACGGGGTGAAACCGACACCTTTGATGAATCAACGCTCTGATTAAGCTACAAGCCCTCTATCGCACCTGCCCCTCGGCAGGAGTCGAACATTATTGAAAGTACTCCGTACTTTTTACCGCGCGCATCTTCCTGCGCACACGCTGCATGGCATTATCCACGGATTTCACGCTGATTCCCAGCTGCTCCGCGGCTGCGGCATAACTCGCGCCTGCCATAATGCATTGCAGTATTTCCCACTCCCTTGCTGACAACATCGCCATCACCTGCATCCGACAGTGAGCATAGTTTTCTTTTTCCAGAAGAATGCTCTCCGGTGTTTCCGGATCTGCAATCTGGTCACAGTCAGCCATCAGCTGCGCAATATCTGCCACGGGTGCGGCATTGCGTCCAGCTTGTCTTGCAAGACTGCGCATTTTATTGATAATGCAGACCTGCGCATAGGTCGCAAACTTTACGCCTTCCTCTGCACGGAATTTTGATACCACATGCAGCAGCGTGATCAACCCCTCCTGTGCAAGGTCATCCGCATCTGCTTCGGAGGCTGCATAATGTCTGGCATGAAACCGCACCAGCTTCAGATACCGCTTGAGCAGTACTGCCTGCGCGTCCACGCATTGCCCTGCAAGCTTCGCCAGTTCCTCATCAGATAATTGTTCCAGCTGTTCTTCGGACAATTCCAGCATCCATTCCTCCAGTATTGTTGGATTTCTGCGGAAGTTTTATTCCGCCGCAAAAGCACGTCTGCCCTCGGAAAAGAGGTCGCCGCCCTGTGCGTCATTGCACACAACCAACGGGAAATCCTCCAGATACAGGCGTTTTACAGACTCACAGCCAAGGTCCTCAAACGCAATGACCTGCATATCCTTAATGCAGCGCGCTGCCAATGCACCGGCACCGCCGACTGCGCACAGATACACTGCCTGATTCCTTGTCACTGCGTCACGCACTGCCTGCGAACGCTCGCCCTTGCCAATCATCGCCGCAAGTCCTGCATCGAGGAATCTCGGCGCGTAGGGGTCCATTCTGCCCGATGTGGTCGGGCCGCACGAACCGATGGGCTTTCCGGGGGGTGCGGGCGTGGGGCCGGCATAGTAAATCACAGCCCCCTCCAGCGGAAACGGGAGTTCACCGCCCTCATCAAGGAGCGCGGCGATCCGTTTGTGGGCAGCGTCACGCGCTGTGTACACATACCCCGAAAGCAGGATCTTATCTCCGACACGCAGCTCCTTCGCACACTGCTTCAGTTCCTGCGCGTTGATATGACGGATTTCTGCCATTATTCGATGGATGCCTCCGCATCCTTAATCAGCTCGCTCATGTCAAAGGAAAAATTCTTCTTGCCGCCGTTCTTCTTCGGAGCCGGCGCAGAGGATGCACCGAACATTGCAGCTGCATCCTCATCGGAGGGCTTTGCCATTTCCTCGAACATGGAGGATGCATCGCCAACCGGTGCTGCAGCTTCCTGTGCAGGTTCTTCAGCAGCGAATTTTGCTGCTGCTTCTTCAACCGGAACTTCTGCATTCATGATGGTTTCTTCTGCATCTGCTGCGGACTTTGTGGTTTCTTCCACACTCTCACGCGCATCTGCAATCACACCGCTTGCTTCGGAAATCTTTGCATCCATGGTCTTGGCAGCTTCTGCCATCATGTCGCCAATTTCGCGGAAACGCTTCTCAATGCCGTCGATTTCGATGGACAGCATAGAACGAATGGTTGCAGTCAGCTGCTTTACGCGAGCTTCCTGCTCCACTGCTTCCTTCTTGATTTCAGCAGCCTCTGCCTCTGCCTTTGCTGTTGCGCCGCCCAGAATGCGGTCAGCTTCTTCATTTGCAGTTGCAGCTCTCTCGGTTGCATCATTAACAATGCGCTCAGCCTCTGCATTAGCGTCTGCAATGGTCTGCTCAGCCTGTGCATTTGCATCAGCAATGGTTGTTTCTGCCTGTGCATCTGCCTCGGATACGCGCTTGTCTGCGTATTCATCCGCTTCCGCAACCTTTTTATCAGCCTCAGCCTTTGCAGCAGCTTCCAGCTGCAGCGCGCTCTGCTGTGCCTGTGCGAAAATCGCACTCATATCAAAGCTCGGTGCGAAGCCTGTGGACTGGGAAGCCTTCTTCTCCAGCTCTGCAACCTTCTCATTGAGCTTTGCAATCTCTGTGTCCTTCTCTGCAATTGCAGCCTCCGCGTCAGCCTGTGCCTTCTTCACGTCAGCTCTTGCAGCTTCAAGCTGCTCGTTAAGCTTATCCATCTCAGCAGTAAGCTCTTCGGAAACATTTGCATTGGACTTGAGCGCAGCATTCTCGGACTTCATGGATGCAACCTTGCTCTCCAGTGTGCCGATTTCGTTCTTGAGTGCAACGATTTCCTGCTGATAGCCGCGAACCTTGCTCTCATCCACGCTCTTCTTTGCCTGTGCAACCAGCTGCTTCATCTTCTGTTCATCCGCACTTCTCGCCTGCTTTTCTGCATTCAGTGCGTTGAGCAGCTGTGCTGCCTTTTCTCTGTAGGAGGCTGCTTCATTCGCGCTTTGCTCAAAGCTTGCAGCCTTCTTTTCTGCTTCCGCAATTCTCTGGTCGCATTCAGCAACCTTCTTTTTTGCCTCGTCAAGATCGCGCTTGTAGGATTGCACCAGCTCGGATTCCGCCGGGTCAAGTTCTTCATCACGCTTTTTCAGTTCCGCTTCCAGTTCATAGATGCGGTCCTGCAATTCAGTAAGATACGTAATAACGGAATTTCTTTCAAAGCCGTCACGTAATTTCGTAGGTTTCAGCGAAGTCAGGTTAGATGACATATCCATTGTTAAAGCTCTCCTTTGCTTACAGAAATGACTAAATTGTGAAGCAGACATTTCTGTTTTCAGTATTGATTTCATTATACCATATTTTTTCCTGACTTGCAATAGATTTTATGTACAATTCATCCAACATTTTTCGTGCAATCTGCCTAAAAAATATCACAATACGCTCCAAACCGGCAAATAAAAAGGCTGATGCACCCTTTTTTCGGATACATCAGCCGATTTTTTTCAATTGTAGGGGAACTTACTTGCCGCCGAGAATCTCGAAGATGTCATCGAGGTCATCCATGTTCATGGAGGACTTCTGTGCCGGCTGACCGAAATTCATATCGCCGAGCATCGGGTTGTCAATCGGAATCACGTTTTCCTCAGGAGCTTCCTCAACAGGCTTTGTTTCACCGTCTGCAAAATCAGCAGCAATCACAGTGATGGTCATTTCATCCTGCATTTCTTCCTTGAATGCTGCGCCGAAGATAAACTGTACGTCCGGAGCTGCAGCTTCTGTAATCATCTTGGATGCGGTATCTACATCGGAAGCGAGGGTATCCTCGGACATTGCGATGTTGATGAGCAGTCTTCTTGCACCTGCAATGGAAGTTTCCAGCAGCGGGCTGCTGATAACTGCCTTGGCAGCTTCGGTAGCCTTGTCCTTGCCTGCGCCATGACCAATTGCCATGTGTGCATAGCCTGCACCCTTCATCGTTGTGGAAACGTCTGCAAAGTCGAGGTTGATATAGCCTTCTTCAACAATCAGGTCAGCGATGCTCTTAACACCGGTCTTGAGAATATCATCGGAAAGTGCGAAAGATTCCTTCATGGTCAGCGGCTTTTCCAGACCAACAAGCAGTCTTTCGTTCGGAATCACGATCAGGGAGTCCACATACTTCTTCAGCTCAGAAATACCGTTCTCAGCCTGTGCCATCTTCTGCTCACGCTCGAATGCGAACGGCTTTGTAACAACTGCAACTGTCAGGATGCCCATTTCCTGTGCAGCCTTTGCTACAACAGGAGCTGCGCCAGTACCGGTGCCGCCGCCCATGCCTGCGGTGATGAATACCATGTCTGCGCCCTTGAGTGCAGCTGCGATTTCCTCGATATTCTCCTCAGCACTGTGCTTGCCAACTTCCGGCTTATTGCCCGCGCCTCTGCCCTTTGTCAGCTTTGCGCCAATCTGGATGCGTGTTGCAGCCTTGGAATTGTTCAGAGCCTTTGCGTCTGTATTGATCGTTACATACTCAATATCACTTACACCAGAGTCAACCATGCAGTTGAGCGCGTTACCGCCGCCGCCGCCTACACCGATTACCTTAATATTAACCTCCGGGTCAAATGCTTCCTCATAGATGAAGTCCGTCATTATAGTTCCTCCTACCAGCTTTTATTTCCATGTAAAAACACTAAATATCTCACCAGATACCAATACACAGTATTATTTTATCACATTCCGGTGAATTTTGCAAGACTTTTTTTACTTTTTTTCTTTTTTTCCTATTCCCACAACTTGAGTCCGTGTTTTTCGTGCGAATTTAACAAATATGCACATAAACATTTATTCGATTTGTGAGTTTTCTGTGACAAGCTCGCCCAATTCATTGGTCATCGCTTCCGTGATTTCCTCGACTGCTTCCTTACCAGCCTCAACATCCGCCTTGTTGCGGAACGAACACTGATTCGTGCCGATCATCATCATGTAACCCTCCTTATCCGGCGGCTGCTTGCTGATGATATGCTGGGCAAATGTAATTTTGTACTCGATCTCATCCCATGTACCCATGTCGAAATCAATGCGGTTATCAAAATTCACCAGAATATTGTGCGCCTCTGACATATCCACGGACACAATGGGAACTTCCAGCTGCATTTCATTGATGATGTCCATGAACAGCTGGAGAATCCTGTTGTCACGTTCCTTTTCCGAGGTGATCCACTTGCCCACGGTCGGTTCATTGGGAGTATAGCCCTTGATGCTGACAAGTCCTTCCGGTGCATCCATGCTGTCCTCCAGAATCTTGCCGTACTTGCTGACGGTCAGCGTACCGAATTCATATTCGATGCTGTAGGTCGGCTCGCATTTTTTGACATCAATCACCAGCGTATCGGGGAACTGGCGGGAAATATTGATTTCCTCCACATAAATCAGACTATCCAGTGCCCGCTGTTCTGCCGCTTCAATATCCGTGCGCACCATGTTATCGCCTGCGGAAATGCCGGTTGCGGCGGCAATTTCCTCCGCGGTGTACATTTTCGCGTCACCGATTACCTGAATCTGCTGGATATTGAACATGACCGTCATGGACAGCGTGACGATCACGCCGACAGCCAGCACCACGACAACGAGCGCGTACATGGCAAAGCCGCGCCGCCTTCGTCTGGTCCGTCGATAATTCGTTTCGTGCGCCATGCTGGTTTTTTCTACATCTCTCATAGCTTCTCCCCTTTTCTACTGCCGCACCGCAGCGGTGCGCTACGTTCTGATAATCTCCGCGCCTACACTGCGCAGAACCTGTTCCGGACTGTCATAGCCGCGGTCAATATGATGAATTTCCGTGATGACGGTTTCTCCGGCGGCACACAGTCCGGCAATGAGCATTGCCGCACCGCCGCGCAGGTCGGTTGCCTCCACAGCTGCACCGTGCAATTCCTGTACACCGTTGACGATGGCTGCGCGTCCGGCTGTACGGATATCCGCACCCATCCGGACAAGGGCATCGACATGCCGGAAACGGTTTTCAAAGATGGTTTCTTCAATTACGCTTGTGCCCTTTGCACGGCAAAGTGCTGCCATGAGGATTGCCTGTGCGTCAGTCGGAAATCCCGGATAGGGCATGGTTTTGAGCGTCCGCACAGCATACAGGGGTGTGCCTGCATGAAAGCAGATGCTGTCTTCTCCGGTGCTGATGCGGCAGTTCATTTCCTCGAATACGGCAAGGATGCTCTCCATATCTGCCGGGCACACATGACGCAGCCGGAGCACACCGCCGACAGCCGCCGCTGCTGCAAGCCATGTGGCAGCTACAATGCGGTCGGGCATGATCGGGTATGTACAGCCATGGAGCTGTGCAACACCCGAAACAGTGATAGTTCCCGTTCCCTCGCCGGCAATGACTGCACCGCAGCGGCGCAGGAATCTGGCAAGGTCAATGATTTCCGGTTCTCTTGCGGCATTGCTGATGGTCGTTTCCCCCTTTGCAGTCACTGCAGCAAGGAGGATATTTTCTGTCGCCCCGACGGACGGGAACTGTAAATGGATTCTTGCACCATGCAGACCGACTGGGGTTGTACAGTGCAGGATGCCGTTTTCCTCGCGAATTTTCACGCCCATGCGCCGCAATGCCTGCAAATGCAGGTTGATCGGGCGCGGCCCTAATTCACAGCCGCCGGGATAACCGAGGGTACAGCTGCCCATTCTGCCGAGAACTGCACCGAGGAAAATGATGGATGAACGCATTTCACACATGAACTGCTCCGGAATTTCGGAGGAATGCATTCCATGCGCATCGACCGTTACGATGTTGCCGCTGATACTGCACCGGCAGCCGAGGTTTGTCAGGATTTTGCAGGCGGCAAATACATCCGACAGGCGCGGACAATTTTCCAGACAGCTCGTGCCGTCACAGAGCAGCGCAGCCGCCGCGATGGGCAATGCGCTGTTTTTCGCGCCCTGCACGGAGATTTCTCCCTCCAGATGCCTGCCGCCCTGTATCACAAATTTCTGCATACACGCCACTCCTTTCTGTTTTCATTCTATGATAGAAAGGGAGTTTGGTGCAATGCGGTCTTATTTCTGTTTCTTCAGCAGATTCTCAATCACGCCCCAGATGCGCTCCTCGGTGTCATTGACCGCAAGGGAGGCTGCATTCTGTGCCATGCTCTGGAGCTTGGCACGGTCGCGGTACAATTCCTCAATCCGTGTAATGATGTCCTGTGCGGTGACATCCTTCTGTTCAATGACAATCGCCGCGCCAGCCTTGCCGAGGACATTGGCATTGTGGAACTGGTGATTGCCGGTGACGATCGGGGACGGAATGAGAATGGAGGGCTTGCCGAGTGCTTCAAGCTCTGCAAGCACGGACGCACCCGACCGGCAGACCACAAGGTCAGCTGCCGCCATGCAGGTGTCCATGTCGTTGATGTACTCTGTCACACGGATTCTGCCGTTCTGCATGGGGATGTTGTATTCCTGCATTTTCTGCGGGAAAGTATCCTTGCCCATGCCGCCGTAGCCGTGGATGTGGTTGATGGAAAGTCCTTTCGAGGTATGCCAGCGCAATACCTGTGCCATGGTATCGTTGATACAGCCTGCGCCAAGGCTTCCGCCGAACGAGAGGATGCAGAAACTATCGTCAAAGCCAAGCTCCGCCCTTGCCTGTGCACGGGTTTTCTGCTTCAGCTCTGCGCGGACAGGAAGTCCGGTGACGGTGTACTGCAAATCCTTGTCGAAATACTGCAACGCCTCCTTGACGGTGAGCATCACATGGTCAACTTCCTTGGCAAGGAGCTTATTGGTAATGCCGGGGAAGGCGTTCTGCTCATGGATGGCAGTGGGAATGCCCATTTTTGCCGCCATGCGGATAATGGGGCCTGCCACATAGCCGCCCGTACCGATGGCAATATCGGGCTTGAATTCCTTGATAATGCGCTTGGCGCGTCTGCCGGAATTTGCCAGATACCAGACTGCCTTTGCATTGCGCCCGATGTTTTCAAGGGTAATCCTGCGCTGAAATCCTGCAACTTTAATCGGAGCAAGCTTGTAACCAGCCTGCGGTACAAGCTTTGCTTCCATGCCGTTGGGTGTACCTGCAAAAAGAAATTCCGCGTCGGGGCAATGTGCTTTGATGATGCCGGCTATTGCAAGGGCAGGATTGATATGTCCGCCCGTGCCGCCGCCTGCAAGTAGTACTTTCATAATATCACCTTTCTTGAGCAATGCCGCATTGTGTTATGCGTGTATTGTCCTACGCATTCTGCCGGAACTCCGGTTCCGGTGCTGTCGGCTTGACTGCCGGCTTTGTGCGTTCATCGAGAATGTAACGCTGTCTTGAAACATTCAGTACAATGCCCATCTGCATCAGCTGCATGATGAGCGCAGTACCGCCATAGCTGAAGAACGGCAGGCTGATACCGGTATTCGGTACAAGACCGCTGACAACTGCCATGTTGATAAATGCCTGTAAACCAATCTGAAGTGTAAAGCCGATGGTGATGAGCATTCCGAAACGGTCACGCGCTCTTGCGGCAATGTGGAAGCCCTGCACCACGAGCAGAACAAACAGCAGAATTACGGTAATTGCGCCAATCAGTCCCAGTTCCTCACAGACAACGGCAAATACAAAGTCGTTCTCCGCTTCGGGGAGGTAGAGGTATTTCTGGCGGGATTCGCCCAGTCCCAGTCCCAGAGGGCCGCCGGAACCGATGGCGATGAGGGATTGTCTTGCCTGCCATGTGACATCCAAATCCTCACTGTCAAACGGATGCAGCCATGTACTCAGACGCTCACCGAAATAGTCGTACTTTTCTACAACCGTCTTGTAAACCACAAGTGCCGCAGCCGCACCGACTGCCGTGATACCGGCAATGAACAGGTGCATGATCCGCGTACCGCCGATGAACATAAGCACCAGACCGATCATACAAATCAGCAAAGTACAGGAAAGATGGGGCTGCTGCATGAGGAGCAGCGCGATGACACCGAGCAGTGCCATAAAGGGGAACATGCCGATCGAAGCTTTGTGCATCCGGTCATAGTTTTTGTCGATCAGATAAGCAAACAGAATGACAATGGCAAATTTCGCCAGCTCCGATGGCTGGAAGGTCGTAAAGCCCAGATTGATCCATCGCTGACAGCCCGTTCCGAGATCCGTACCGATGAACAGGACGAGTATCAGCAGTACCACGCTGGAAACATAGGCAATCAGCGCGATCGGGCCGCGTTGGAAAATGCGGTAGTCAAGAAAGGACATGATGAACATGGCAACCAGTCCCACGCCGGCAAAAATGACCTGTCGGAATGCATAGAAGTAGCCGTCCTTTCCCTCATCAATGGCAATGGCATAGCTTGCCGAAAACATCATCAGGATGCCAAGTCCGAGCAGGATCAGCACAACAACGATGAAGGTGACATCCGCGCTGCCAAGGCGCACCCGCCATTTCTTCATCTCCTGCTCCGATGCACGGCTGTTCGCCGTTTCTCTCCCTTTCGTCTGCGCCATGCTGCGCCTCCTTCTCATTTAAAATGTACGCTCTGTTCGTTTCTCCGGCTGAGAAATCCTTGTCAGAGCATTGCACCAATACCGGACAATGCCGCAAAACCTGCAAGAACTGCAATGCACTGCCACGGTTTCTGGCATGTCTGCGCAAGCTCCTGCTGCAATGTTCTGCCATGTCTGCGCAGTGCCGGCAGTAGATTGACCGGATACACCGCCGTCAGCAGAAGCATCACAAGGGGTTTCTGCATTATCAGACTCACAGCAACAACTGCACCGCAAATCCAGAACCGTCCGGTTGCGCCGAGCCTGCATTTTGCAGGATGGAGCGTCCAGACCAGACAGCCCATACACGCACCTGCCGCGCTAAGGGTGAGCAGTGCATGAAGCTCGCGTCCCTCCTGCATCAGCATGACAGCCGCACAAAGCAGGACAATACCGCCGATACAGATGCCCGAACCATCGGGCTGCTCCTCCACACGTTCTGCGCAGAGCCAGAGCAATGCGCCGCCTGCTGCCGTCAGAGGCAGCCAGAATACACCGGCATCGAACCGGAAGAAGCCGAAATCCAGCACGGTTGACTCCATGCCGGAGAGCAGCAGAAACAGACCGCTGCACAGAAACATCAGCAGAAATTGCAGAAAGGGGGGAGTTCTGCGGATGGTTCTGCGCCGGACTAACTGTAAATCCTGTGCAAAGCCCATGGCTGCACAGAGGATGGTAAATCCAAGCACTGCACCTGCCTGCTGCAATGCGTCCTGCACGGCAGCGGAGGTGGTATCGGGGATGCAGAATATGCGGTATAGCGTATAGGTCAGCACCGCCCCCGTCAGGCTGCCGGATATCAACAGCAAACCGCCCATGGTCGGCAGAAGCCGCGGTGCAGCGTCCGGCTGTGAATCCGGCTGCTGCGGCTCACAAAAGCGGAGTTTTCGCAGGAACGGGACAAGTGCAATGCCCATACAGCCGCTTGCCAGTGCCGCAGTCAGCGCGGCGGCAAGCTGTAGCAGAATTGTCATCAGATTGCACCGAAAACGCGTTCAATGATGGTTTCGAGGTGCATTCCATGGCTTGCCTTGAACAGAACACAGTCGCCCTCCTGCACGGTTTCCTGCAATTTTGCAGTGAGTTCGTCCGCATCCTGTGTGCAGAAGCTCTCCAGCGGCTTTGCCTGTGCTGCAATGCCCTGTGCTGCTTCGCCGTAGCAGAACAGAAGGTCGATGCCGGCATTGTTTGCCATGTCACCGACTGCGGCATGGAGTGCCGTGCTGTGCTCGCCAAGCTCCAGCATATCGCCAAGTACTGCGATTTTTCTGCCCGTGCACTGGAAATTCCCCAGTACGCCGAGGGCTGCGCGCATGGAATCGGGGCTTGCGTTATAGCAGTCGGCAATGACGGTAATACCGTCCTTTTGCTTGATATTCTGGCGGTTGCCGGTGGGCTGGTATTTCGCAAGTCCGCAGATGATTTCCTGTGCCGTCATGCCTGCAAGATTGCCCACAAGGTATGCGGCAAGCGCGTTTTTCACATTATGAATGCCAACGGTCGGCAATACGGCAAGGAGGGACCGCTCCGCGTGATGAATGGTAAAGGTCGTCACGCCATCATCTTCCTTGATGTCGTCCGCGTAAATATCCGCTTCTTCCATGGATACGGAATAGGTCAGAACGGGACGTTCCAGTGTTTCGGCAAGCTTGCAGAGCATGGGGTCATCCGCGGAAACAATCAGCGGCGCATTCTCTGCCATGCCTTCGAGCATTTCGAGCTTTGCTTTCAGGATGCCCTCCTGTGAGCCGAGATGCTCAATATGGGAATAACCGATATTGGTAATGACTGCCATGGTTGGCTTTGCACTGTTGGACATACGGGAAATCTCCCCGAAATGGTTCATGCCCATTTCAATGACTGCCGCACCGTGTTCCTTGGTCAGTCCGAACAGGGTTTTCGGCATACCGATTTCATTGTTGAGGTTCTGTGCAGTCTTGAGGGTGGTGAATTTCTCGGAAAGCACACAGGCAATCATCTCTTTGGTCGTGGTCTTGCCCACGCTGCCGGTGACACCGACCAGCGGAATATTGAACATACTGCGGTAAAGACTTGCAATGTCGAGCAATGCCTGACCGGTATTCTGTACCACGATACAGGGAAAATCTGCAATCTGTGTATCCGTGACAGCTGCCACAGCTCCGGCTTCTATTGCCTGCTGTACAAAGTCGTGCCCATCAAATTTCGCACCGCGCAGGGCAAGGAACAAGCAGCCCTCCGGCAGCTGACGGGTGTCCGTACTGATGGCAGTGATTTCTGCGTCAAGGGGAGCTGTTGTCCCCAATGCCTGTGCAATCTTTGTTAAGGAAAGTGCTTCCATCCTGATCCTCCTATGCCAAGGCAGCGAGTGCTTCGGCAACAATTTCTCGTTCATCAAAATGAACGGTTCTGTTATTTTCAAAAATCTGGTAATCCTCGTGTCCCTTGCCTGCAAGAACGATCACATCACCGGTCTGTGCCGTGCGCACGGCATGGAAAATGGCATCGCGGCGGTCGGCAACAGTATCCACGGGGATGGCAGAGCCGGCAAGTCCTTCCAGAATGTCGGCAATGATTGCGTCCGGTTCTTCGTCACGGGGATTATCCGAGGTAACGATGAGGCGGTCTGCAAATTTCGCCGCAGCCTGCGCCATCAGCGGACGCTTGGTTTTATCGCGGTTGCCGCCGCAGCCGAACAGACAGATGAGTCTGCCCTCGGTGCAGAGCTTGACATTTTCCAGAATATTCTCAATCGCGTCAGGGGTGTGGGCATAGTCACAGATGACGGAAAAATCACGTCCTGTGGGGATAATCTCACATCTTCCCTTTACGCCGGTACAGCGTTCCAGCGGCGGCAGGATGTCCTGCGCACCAAGTCCGAGTGCAGCACATGCGGCATAGGCAGCGGACGCATTGGCAACATTGAAGCCGCCGGTCATGTGCATCCGGATAGGATGGGTGCCGTCCGGTGCAGCAAGGGTGAATGCCGTGCCTGCTGCGGTGATGGATTCAGTGGCATAGCTGTAATCCGCGGCTGTGCCGACACTGTATTTTTTACAGGAAATCTCAGAAAACAGACGTTTTCCGTAATCGTCCTCCGTATTGATGATGGCAGTATCACAGATGTCGAACAGCATCCGTTTTGCCTCGTAGTACGCGTCCATGGTCTTGTGGTAGTCCAGATGGTCCTGCGTGAGATTGGTGAACACGGCAACGTCAAAATGCGTTGTACCGATGCGCTTCTGCACCAGACCGAAGGAAGATACCTCCATCACGACTACATCGCAGCCGCTTTTGTACATTCTGTCGTACAGTGCCATCAGCTCAAAGGTCATGGGGGTGGTGTTGTTGGTATGGACAATTTCGTCACCGATTTCGTTCTGAATCGTACCAATCAGCCCGACCTTGTGTCCGTTTGCCGTGAGAATATGCTTGATGACGGTGGTAATGGTGGTTTTGCCGTTCGTACCAGTTACGCCGATGAATCGCATCTTGCGTTCCGGATGATCAAACCATGCAGCGCACAGCTCACCGTAGCAGGCACGGGAATCTGCCACAAGAATCTGCCGTTCACCAAGACCGAGGTCACGTTCCACAACAACGGCAGCCGCGCCCTGTTCCAATGCCTGTGCAGCAACGGAATGCCCGTCAAAGCGTTCACCCTTGACACAGACGTAAATGCAGTCTTTTATGATTTTCCGGCTGTCATCCGTCACGGCAGTGATTTCCGTGCCGGCAATGGCAGGGTTTACATTCTGATATAATTCTACAAGCTTCATAAACAGCCTCCTTGATGATCTGCATCAACCACTCTGGTCATTGACCATGTATGTCAGCTCAATGACAGTGCCGACCTCCACGCTTTCGCCCGGTGTGACGGACTGGCTCTGTACAAGCACATCGCTTCTATCCGCGGACGCACCGACGGATACATAGTTGAGTCCTCGATTTGTCAGCGCAGTATTTGCATCATTTGCAGTGAACCGGCGCACATCCGGTACCTGTACATATTCTGTGGTATAATCTGCGTCAGTATACAGGATCACTTTACCATTGGCAGAAATTGCAGAACCGGTCTGCGGACACTGCTTGATAACACTGTCACCCTCGCCCTTAATTTCGCAGCTCAGTCCCAATGCCTCCAGTGTGGTCTTGGCTGTTGCCACATCCACGTCAATCAGCAGCGGTACAGTGATGTCAAGCTGTGCATATTCGCGTTCTGTGTATTCCGGATAATAACCCAGATACGGCAGTGCTTCTTCAAGAACGGCTCTTGCATAGGGAGCGCAGACCACGCCGCCGTAGTAGTTGATGTTGGTATTCGGCTCGTCTGCCATAATCAGCATGATGATTTCCGGATCATCCGCCGGCGCGAAGCAGGCATAGGAGGCAACATACTGCATGTTGTTCTTGCCGTATTCGTCCAGCTTCTGGGATGTACCGGACTTACCGCCGATGGCATAGCCCTTGATTTTCGCATTGCTGCCGCCGTTGTCATCGACAACTGCGCGGAGCAGGCTGCGCATTTCAGCGGAGGTTTCCTCTGAAATCACCTGACGCTTGATGGTCGTTTCTTTGGTTTCAAGGACATTGCCGTCACTGGAAACGATCTTGCTGACCACATGGGGCTGTACGAGATAGCCGCCGTTGATGACTGCGGCATAACCTGTGATCATCTCTATGGGGGTGAGCTTATTGGACTGACCGAAAGCACTTGCTGCAAGGTCAACCACGCTCATTTCGCTGCTTTTTCTGTAAAAACTGGATACTTCACCGGGCAGATCAATACCGGTTTTTTCTGTAAGTCCGAATGCACGGAAATACTCGGAGAATCTGTCAATTCCCAGTCGCAGACCAAGCTCGATGAAAGCTGGGTTGCAGGAATTGGTCAATGCTCGTGAGAAAGACTGATACCCGTGTCCTGCCAACAAATGACAATGGATTTTCTCACCAGCAACCTCCTTGAAACCATTGCAGGTGAAACCATCCTTCGCAGGGTCGGACACACCCTCCTCAATGGCAGCGGAGGCAGTGAACACCTTAAATACAGAGCCGGGAACATACAGCTCAGTGATCGCCTTATTTTTCCACTGTGTTTCACGCGCCTTAACATATGCATCTTTATACTCTTCCTCCGGCAGCATCAGAAGCTGCTCGGAAACCGTCGGGTCAAAGATGGTGGACGGATCGTTCAAATCAAAGCTCGGATAGGTTGCCATTGCATATATTGCACCGGTCTTGGCATTCATGATAATGCCGCAGGCACGGTTACGCACCTCGTAGGTCTGGCACATTTCCTGTAAATTCTTCTCTAAATAGTACTGGAGCGTTGTATCCAGTGTCAGATACAGGGAGCTGCCATCCTGTGCAGGATAGGTGGTGGCAAAGCGATACGGCATGGCATTGCCCATGGCATCCGTTGCCGAAATGACTCTGCCGTTTGTGCCGGAAAGGTAGTCATTATAATAGTACTCCAATCCATACTGTCCCTTGCCATCGCTATTGGTAAAGCCGATGACCTGCGCTGCCAGCTCATTCTGTGGATAGTACCGCTTGGTATCCTCCCGTGTCGTGATGGAATTGATACCATACTTATCAAGGAACAGCATCAATTCATCAGCAACCGCCTTTTCGACCTGTGTTTTCAGGACATAGTACTGTGTATCCATCTGCATTGCCTTTTCTACGGTATCCTTGGAAATGCCAAGTCTGGAAGAGAGGAGATTGATGATCTGCATTTGCAGTTCCTCCACGGCAATGACTTCCTTGCCCTCCTCCAATGTACCGCCAGATGCTATGATGCTCCGGCGTTTTTCCATGATTCCTGCAATTTCCTCCATCTCTTCCCGATAAAGTGACGGGTCGATGAATACTTTGTATACGGTCGCACTCCACGCAAGGGGCGTACCGTTGGCATCGTAAATCGTGCCGCGGTTCGCGCTGATGGTGATATTGCTGAAATGGGTACTGTTTGCCATTTCCGCATAATATTTATGGTCAACCACACTCAGCTGAAACAGCCGGACAATTACCATAATCGCCGCAATCACCATTGCCACAAGCACGACCAGATTCGAGCGCACCCGCATACGCTGTGTCGGTTCATGGTTTGTCGCCATACTTCCTACCTCCTGACGGAATGGATGGCTTGTGCGCCATCCGAAAATGCAAACAGGCAGGTTCATTCCCTGCCCGTTCTCTCTCTCACTACGCCAACAGCAAAGCTGTCACATCGTCCTGACCGCAGTCCGCCCATCTTTTTCTATTTCGGGCGGACAACGGTCAAGCCTTCGCATACACTCGCTGTTATGCCCTTTCTTTCATTGCTGCCGCTGCTGTGGGAATTTCTCAGCAGAGTTCTTTTCTTTTACTCTATGCACCCTATCCTCTGAGATATTCCACTAAATTATCAAACCAATCTTTCATCTTAACAAATACATTCTGCTCCTCGTCCAGAATTTCCACGACATCATTGGTCTGGATTTCAACGTATTCGATCTGAGAACCGTCAATTGCCCGCATTCCGAGTATATTTTCAGCATATTCCTGAATATTCTTGTTCGAGGTTTTGCCTGCAAGCTCGGACTGCATCCGGACGTTTTCGCTCTGGAGAATCATGTATTCCTTTTTTTTCTCTGTAATCTGATTGCTGATCTGGAGCTGCTGTACATTACTGAGAATCACTGCACCGAGCAGAACAAAGCCCAGAAATACAAATCCGATTACCTTGACAACCGAGATTCTTTTGCCCATATTTCGTTCCATTCCAATCTGTGCGTTGACCTCGGGCGGATATGAGAACACGGCCGGAGCTTCCGAGGGAGCTGCACTGGAATTGTGCTGCACCTGTATCCGATTCCCCTGACTCTCATAATACGCCATGACAACTTAACTCCTTTCTATCAGTCTTAATTTTGCGCTGCGGCTTCTGTTGTTCTGTGCAAGTTCCTCCTCACATGCTGTCAGGGGCTTGCGCACCACAAGTGTTCCCTTCGGCTTCTTACCGCAGACACACTGCGGAAAATCCGGCGGGCAGGTGCAGCCGCTGCACCATTTGGCAAATTGCTGTTTGACAATGCGGTCTTCCAGTGAATGGAAGGTGATTACCGCAAGTCGTCCGCCCGGCTTCAGACAGTCAAATGCTGCCTCCAAGCCGTTTCTCAAATGTCCGAACTCATCGTTCACGGCAATACGGATTGCCTGAAACGTCTTTTTACAGGGATTTTTCTCCCTGCGAAATTTCTGCGGTACGGACTCTCTTACAATCTCTGCAAGCTGTCCTGTGCGCGTAATCGGCGCGGTTTCCCTTGCCCTTACGATATTTGCCGCAATTCTTCCGGCGAATTTTTCCTCGCCGTAATCCCGCAGAATCCTTGTCAGCTCCTGTTCGGACCAAGTGCCGACAATGTCCTGTGCACTGACACCTGTCTGGCTCATCCGCATATCCAGCGGCGCGTCCGCATGGTAGGAAAAACCACGCTCCGCTTCGTCCAGCTGATGGGAGGATACACCCAGATCCATCAGAATACCGTCCACCGATGCGATGCCCAGCTCATCGAGAGCCGACCGCATTTCGGAATAATTGCAGTGCACCACCGTTGCCGGAAGTCCCTGCAGACGTTCGGTTGCAGCCTGTACTGCATCGGGATCTCTGTCAAGCCCGATGAGTCTGCCGCCCTGTGTCAGCCGTGAGGCAATTTCATAGGAATGCCCCGCACCCCCGACCGTGCCGTCCACATAAATGCCGTCCGGTCGGATTGCAAGTCCCTCAATCGTTTCCTGCAATAATACAGGAATATGTACAAAATCCATGCGCTTCCTCCTTACAGGCAAAGCGTTTCAAGCTGAGGAACTTCCTTCGGATCGAATGCTTCATTCACTCGCTCCCATCTGTCACGTTCCCAGATTTCCGCTTTTCTGCCCGCGCCGATAATAACCACATCTTTTTCCAGACCGGCATAATCGCGCAGCGGCTGCGGAATCAGGATTCTGCCCTGTTTGTCCGCGGTGATTTCGGATGCACCCGAAAACAACCAGCGGCGGAGACCTTCACCACTCGGTCCGGGCAATGCCGCAACCTGAGCGCAAATCTCCTTCCAGTGCTCCAGTGTGTAAACGGACAGATACTTGTCTCCCGTACCGCGGACAACCCAGAAGGTTTCCCCCAGTACTTCGCGCAGCTTTGCAGGAAAATTCATGCGTCCCTTAGCATCCACATTATGATAGTACGAGCCGGTCATGCTGTCAATACCAATGCACTCATCCATTTTCCTGTTCACCACCCGTCTTTTGGTTCTCTGTTGTTTCCTTTGTTCTTTTTCTCTTTTTTTGAATCTCTCTGTCACTTTCGCGCAGGGATTCTTTTTCTATCGGGCTATTGTGTTCAGCGTTTCCAGTGTGTTTTCAGTCCGAAAAGGGATTTTCAGGCACTGTCACCCACTTTCGCACCGCTTTTAACCACAATTCACCACAATTATATTATATCACAAGGAAACGTCCCTTTTCAACCGTGATTCTGCACAAAGTTTGATTTGTTTTTTTGTTGAATCATTACAAATGCAGTACGGAGTGGCAGGAGAAATGCCAGAAGTGGAAAAAACAGAGATTTTTCGGGGGGATTCTGGTAAGAACGGAATGGGGCATTGCAATCGGGGGAAAGATATGGTATAATAGGGGTATTGCACCTAATGCGCAGCGTGTGGGGAAGGTTTCCCCTCACCTACCCAATGTCATCAACTTTAGGAAAGTTGTGCAAAGATTGTCCCACCCCCTGCCCCCTCCCAAAGGGAGGGGGATTATGGGAGGCGGCTGCGCCCCTT
>SVNO01000014.1 GCA_015066845.1 Ruminococcus sp.
AGTTTCGGTCACTTCGGTGGTCGTTTCCTCGGAAGTTTCGGTCACTTCGGTGGTCGTTTCCTCGGAAGTTTCGGTCACTTCCGTGGTCGTTTCCTCAGAAGTTTCGGTCACTTCGGTGGTCGTTTCCTCGGAAGTTTCGGTCACTTCGGTGGTCGTTTCCTCAGAAGTTTCAGTCATTTCCGTGGTCGTTTCCTCGGAAGTTTCGGTCACTTCGGTGGTCGTTTCCTCAGAAGTTTCGGTCACTTCGGTGGTCGTTTCCACAGTTGTTGTTTCCTTCGGTGTGGTTTCAGTGGAAACAGGTGCAGAGAATGCGTAGGTTCTGTACAGATGATAGTACACATCACCGCTGCCATCTGCGAGCAGGTTCATCGGGAGGGAGATCTCCAGCGTTTTCGCAGTGGATGCAAGCGTCATGCCGTCCTCATATGCAGCAAGTCCGGTCAGTTCCGCATCGCCAAGAGCCTTGGCAGCAGCGGCAAGCTTTGCAAGACCATCCGCATTGTCCGCATAATATGCCTTCACTGCGTCAGATTCTGCGTCCTCAAGTGTACCGGTAATGTATGCAACGCCGTTGCTCAGGGAGATGGAAACATTGGTCAGGCTGTCAAGGATTGCAGCGATTTCCTGCACATCCAGACGCAGAGAACCGCCCTCCGGAACGACATTTGTGTTAATCTGTGCCATCAGTGAATTCCAGCTGTTTTCCATCAGCACTGCCACGGTCTGTGCAGATGCCGGAATGCGCTGTGCATAATCCGGATAGGACTGCTCAAGCTGGGAGAGTGCGTCTGCGAGGGTTGCGCCGGACACGTTCACAGTCTGTTCGGACAGTGTGAGTCTGCCGAATGCAGCGTAGCTTTCCAGCTGGCTGCGGCAGTCGCTCATGATGGCAGCGAAATCCTCTGCAAATGCCTGTGCACCTGTCGGGATGGATGCTTCCACATAAGCAGCATAGGCATCGAGCTGTCCGAGCAGGTAGTCGAACAGATTGTTTTCGCCTACAAGCTTGTAAGTGCCGTCCGCTGTTTCAAATCCATAGGAAATATGCACTGTATTGCTTGTCATAACATCATCGCAGTCACAGGTGATGGTTGCGCGGCAGGTATCGTTTAACACTGCATTCGTATCCAGTGTGATTCCATAGCTCTCTGCAAGCTCCTGCGTCAGCTGTGTAAGCGTCACGCCGTTTTCATTGGTGATTGCATCTGCAAGGGATGCAAGCTCTGCACTGATTACGAACTTGTTTTCTGCATATTCCAGAGTCTCGTTGGAAGCTGCTGCGAACATTGCCTCAAGGCAGGGCGCATAGCTGCCGGAATTTGCCAGAATTTCTGCATAAACAATGTCAAGGTCCATCGGGCAGGTAGTGGGGGAGCAGTACCACAGTCCGGTGCTCACGAGCATGTTCCAATTGCTGTGGTAGTCAGATTCGCGGATTTTGATAAAATCCTCGGTGTCCATTTCAATGAGGATGGGGGAGGATTCTGTCAGTTCAGCGGCATTGGCATTCAATGCGACAGCATCAGTTGTCGGGAGGGATACGGGCGCAACAGCAATTGGGAGAGCTGCGGCTGCGGCAATCATTTTCATAAATCTCTGTTTCATAAGCTCACTTCTTTCATAAGTCTGTACCCATGCAGCCCACTGCTGCTTCGGTCTATAGTCATATTCTACCAGTTCTATCTTAAAAGAGTCTTAAATTAGATTAAAAATTCTTTAAGGAAAGGATTTAAGGAACATTGAGTTTTTGGAATAAAATGAACCAGTGGAAAACCCACTGGTTCATGCATCCTATCAAAAACTGCCCGAATCAGCCGCCCCCTAAACTTCAATTATTCATTGGAGTTTACAGGAACAGCATCAGAAACAGACATTGTACTCATATCCACCGGAACTCGCTGAATGCCGTTGTGACAGTAAATAGACGCGTGTCCGGCAATCATATACACGCCGTAATCCGTGCCGATCTGGTTATAATGTGAGCCGGTTTCCAGTCTTGCAATATTCTGTACGACAGAATCTTCCGCAATGGTACAGTCCTTTGTAACCGCCTCCGCATTGCCGAACAGATACATACATGCCGCATTGGCTGCAGGGGAGTTGGTGCGGAATGTGGTGCTGACAACATGGGCTCTTGAACAACCGCGCACCTCGATATTATTACCGAAATTCAGGCTTTCTTCTGCCTGTCCGAATACAACGCCGCTGCAATAGAGCGTAGAACCGAACGCCATGCGGATAACACCATAACTTGCTGCTGTGTGGTTGTGATTGCCCAGCATGTTCAGATTCTGCAAGCTCAGTGCAGTATTCTGGAGGTGCAGATTGCTCGTTGAGGATGTCTGCTCAAACGTGATGGTATTGCTGTTGACACCGTTCACCTGCTGACCGGTAATGGATACGGTCGCATTGCGCAGATAGATGGACGGAATCGTCACATTCAGATTCGCCGCCAGTGTAATGCTCAGATAACAGCCCGGATTTTCAGCCGCAAACTGTAATGCCTGCCGCACCTGTTCCTCGGTCGCTGCATTCAGAGTGCGAATCATGTTTTTGGTATTGTACTGCAAATCCGCAATATTTTCCGCATTTGTCGTTACATCATTCTGGACATTGCCCACCAGCACGTCCACCTGCTGCATCGTGTAGAAATTCTCAGGGTCTAAACCATTCTCACCCCCTTCCCCGATATTATCGAAATTTACAGGCTTCCATTCTCTGCTGTTGCTCAGTCGATAGCAAGAACCGCCGCCCTCAAGTACATAGAGCTTGCTGCCTGCCTCCCAGTTCGGATGCTCCGCAGGGGAGGGGATATCCTCTTGCGTGTCGCAGGTGATTTCTGCATAATAGGTGAATACCCCGTCCACATAACGTGCATGTTCCAGTACGTTTTCATTGAATGCCATAATAAATCCTCCTTGTGTCGCCTTTTACTACCCATATCCATTATAGAGGGCATATGCAAAAAAGAAACATATGTTCCTCTATCTATTTATTCTACCATAGAAATCAGGATTTGTCAAGGGGTTTATGGAAAATTTTTCTTTACGAAATAAGAAATGACCGGACATGCATCCGGTCATTCACTACTATTCAGCCTTCAGTGCTTCCTCAACCTCCGCACGATAGGGGATGGACTGCACTGCACCATTTCTTGTCACGGCAATGGACGAAGCCTTTGCACTCATGCGCAGGATGTCCGGTACTGCCATGCCGTCAATCAGACCGGCAAGGAAATAACCCGTGAACGTGTCGCCGGCTGCGGTGGTATCCACTGCCTGTACCTTGAAAATAGGCTGCGCATAACGTTCGCCCTTGTGCGCATACACTGCGCCATCCTTGCCAAGCGTCAGGACAATTCTTGCCTCCGGATACAATTCCTGCAATTTGTCCAGAATTGCCTCTGGCTGTGTTTCACCTGTAATCTGTCCGCCCTCAATTTCATTGAGCAGGAAAATGCTGATTTTCGTCAGGTCGCAAGCATTGAGCTTGTCATCGAACGGGGAGGGGTTGAGTGCGATCTGCATTCCCTTTTCGTATGCCTTGTCGATGATATATGGCAGGAGATTTACCTCATTTTGCAGCAGCAGAATGTCGTCCTTTTCAAAATTCGCCAGAACCTCATCCACAAATTCTTCTGTCAGGCATTGATTTGCGCCGCCGTAGAGCAGGATGCAGTTCTGTGCATTCTTATCCACCTGAATGATGGTGTGTCCTGTCTTTTCGTTGATTTTGCGAATATAATCGGAATTGACACCATATTCCCTGCAAGCCTCCAGAAATACCGTGCCGTCCCTGCCGATCATGCCGCTGTGGTAGACCTCTGCGCCTGCCTTTGCCACTGCCATGGACTGGTTGATGCCCTTGCCGCCGAGGTAAATGTTCATGCTGCCCGTGGTCAGGGTTTCGCCGGGCTGTACAATGTGGTCAACACTGTACACATGGTCAATATTCATTGAGCCGATGGTTAATACTTTCATTTCAATCGTTCCTCCATGCTTGGTAAAAACCCTGCCCTGCAAATGCAGAGCAGGGCTTGGAATTATGCGTTGTCCTTGGTCACCAGTGTTACTTCTACAGGGATGGACTTTTCAACAGTTTCGCCATTCATCAGGCGAATCGCAGTTTTAACGGATGTTGCACCGATAAGGTCGGGCTGCTGTGCGATGGTTGCGCCCATTTTGCCGTCCTTGATGGATGCGATCGCGTCATCAGTCGCGTCAAAGCCAACGACCAGAATGTTCTTACGGGATGCGGCAATTGCCTCCATTGCGCCGAGTGCCATTTCGTCATTTGCTGCGAAAACTGCCTTGATGTCGCCGTTAGCCTGAAGCATGTTCTCCATTACAGTCATGCCCTTGGTTCTGTCAAAGTCTGCCGGCTGGCTTGCAACAACTTCGAGCTTTTCGTCTGCGATGTTGTGGAAGCCCGTGCCTCTGTCGATGGCTGCGGATGCACCGCTTGTACCCTGCAGCTCAGCAACCTTTGCGCCTTCACCAACCATGTCCACGATGTACTGTGTTGCAAGCTCTGCACCGAGTACATTGTCCGATGCGATCTGGCAGTCAATGTCTACGCCGTTTACCACACGGTCAGCGGAAATCACCTTCACGCCCTTGTTCACTGCGTCCTGAACTACGGAAGAAACCGTGTCGGAGTCTACGGGATTGACGATCAGAACGCTGACATTCTTTGCAATCAGGTCCTCAATATCGCTGACCTGCTTTGCGGAGTCGTCACCTGCGTCTACAACAACGAGCTGTACGCCGTTTTCTGTTGCAGCAGCCTTTGCACCCTCAACGAGCGTTACAAAGAACGGGTTGTTCTGTGTGGATACGGACAGACCAATTGAGCCATTGCCCGTGTAATCGGAAGCTGCGCCGTTGTTTTCACCGTCAATGGTAATCAGCGCACAACCGGATGAAAATGCCAGAGTTGCAGCACTTACAAAAAGTGCAAATAATTTCTTAATGGATTTCATGGAATTACCTCCTGTGTTGGAAATATGAGTCAAATCATCTCTTGCGGTCGGACAGAACAGCTACGAGAATTACCGCTGCCTTGATAACATCCTGATAGTAGGTGGAAACTTCGAGCAGGTTCATACCGTTGTTGAGTACTGCAATAATGAGAACGCCTGCGATGGTGCCGGTAATCTTACCACGGCCGCCGGACATGGATGTACCACCCAGAGCAACCGCTGCGATAGCGTCCAGTTCATAGCCATCACCGAGTGTGGGCTGTGCGGAGTCCAGACGGGAAATCAGAATCAGACCTGTGAGGGCTGCCATAAAGCCGGAAATTGCGTATACGATAATCTTTGTCAGGGAGATGTTAACACCCACGAGCTTTGCGCACTTTGCATTGCTGCCGGTTGCGTAAATCTTACGGCCGAATGTTGTCTTGTTCAGTACGAAGAAGAACACGAGCAGTGCAAAGATGAGCAGGATTGCCGGAATCGGAATGTTGCAGAAATTACCCTTACCAATGAGCTTGAACGGGAAGGAGCTGCTGCCGTTTGCTTCAAGGGACTTTGCAATGTTGGAAATCGGCTTACCATCGGTGAGAATCATGGCAAGACCTCTGTAGGCTGTCATGGTGATCAGGGTTGCGATGAACGGCTGGAGTCTGCCCTTGGTAACCAGCAGACCGCTGATAACGCCAAGGAGTGTGCCGGCTACCAGTGCGATGAGCATTGCCGGAATTGCGGGCATACCCTGCATAATCAGCTTTGCGCAGATAACTGCACTCAGCGCGAGTGTTGAACCAACGGACAGGTCAATGCCGTCAGAGAGGATAACGCATGTCATACCGAATGCAATCAGACCATTGAACGTTGCCTGACGCAGCAGGTTCAGAAAGTTTCCAGTGGTTCGGAATTCGGGGCTGATAATACTGATGACAATGACCAGCAGCACAAGCGCGATAAACGCGCCGTATTCACCTAAGTATGAAGTCCAGCTCTTTTTGTTGAGCGATTTTGTTGCTGTATTTCCCATTACAATGTACCTCCTGTAGCTAATGTCATGACCTTTTCCTGATCTGCCTGTGCGGCATCAATGATGCCCGTTACCTTGCCTTCATGAACAACCATGATGCGGTCGCTCATGCCCAGTACCTCCGGAAGTTCGGAGGAAACCATGATAATGGCAACGCCCTTTGCCGCCAGATCATTGATTACATTATAGATTTCTTTCTTTGCGCCGATATCCACGCCGCGTGTCGGTTCGTCCAGAATCAGAACCTTGGGATCTGTGTAAACCCATTTTGCAATGACAACCTTCTGCTGGTTACCGCCGGAGAGGTTGCTGCACTCATGCTCAGGGCCGAAGCACTTGATATGGAATTCTTCAATTCCCTTTTTCACAAGCTCCTTGCCCTTTGCCTTGGACAGTACGGATCTGCTCGAAACCTTGCCCAGATTTGCAAGCTCAATATTTTCCGCAATGCTCTTTTCCAGCAGCAGACCTTCCGTTTTTCTGTCCTCCGTGATAAACCCGATACCGGCATTGATAGCATCACGGGCACATCTGATTTCCATTGCCTCGCCGTTAATCAGCACTCTGCCGCTGTCGTAGGGGAGATTGCCGAAAATGGCGTGCATAATCTCCGTGCGTCCTGCGCCCATCAGACCGGAAACGCCCAGAACTTCGCCGGCATGAACGCGGAAATTGACATTCTCGAACACCTTGTTCTTCGTCAGATTCTCCACACACAGCACCTCGTCACCGATTTTCACACCTTCGCGCTTAGGGTAACGTTCGCCGATTTCTCTGCCGATCATCATGCGGACAATATCGTCCATGTTGATGTCCTTGATATTTTCCGTACCAACATAGGAACCGTCGCGCAGAATGGTGATTCTGTCGCAAAGCTCGAAGATTTCTTCCATTCTGTGGGAAATGTATACGATGGAAACGCCTTTCTTACGCAGGTCCTTAATCAGGCGGAACAGACCTTCTGTTTCACTCTGCGTCAGGGCAGCGGTCGGCTCGTCCATAATCAGCACCTTTGCGTCCACCATCAGAGCCTTGCAGATTTCAACCATCTGCTGCTGACCAACGGACAGGTCGGACATTACCGCGTTAATCGGGATATTCACGCCCATTTTGTCCATGACTTCCTGCGCCTTTTTGCGCATTGCCTTGCGGTCACAGATACCGAATGCCTTGGTAATTTCCTTACCCATGAACAGGTTTTCCTCAACTGTCAGGTCAAAGAGCACGTTCAATTCCTGATAGATAAAGACAATGCCTGCTTTTTCCGCTTCCTGCGGTGATTTATAGACAACTTCCTTACCGTCCACGAGGACTGTGCCAGCGTCACGGGTATAAACACCGGTGAGAATTTTCATCAGTGTGGATTTACCGGCACCATTCTCACCCATGAGCGCGTGGACTTCACCGTCCTTCAGAAGGAATCCGGCATCCTTGAGCACCTGATTTGAGCCGAAGGCTTTATTGATTCCTTTCATTTCAATGTTCATACGTTCACCTCTCCTTACTATGCAAAAATACAGCCAGCCTGCAGAATGATATTCGCATACGGGGTGGTTTCGCCCGTCCGGATTACTGCCTTACAGGTTTTTGTGCATTCTTTTAATGCAGCATGGCTGATGAATGTCATCTCCGGTGCTTCATCTGCGAACAAGGCTTTGACCTGTTCCAGAATTTCGGGATTCTGGGTTTTGATTTCTTCTGCGAGAATGATTTTTTCAATTTTCATGTCCTGTGCAATGATTGTGAGTGTTTGCATGAATGTTGGGATGCCAAAGGCGAGTGCAAGATCAATGCGTTCTGTTTCATCCGGAATCGGAAGTCCGCAGTCGCCAACGGCAATCTGGTCGGTGTGTCCGAGATAAGACAACACTCGTGAGATGTCGCTGTTCAGAATGCCTTGCTTCTTCATTTGTCTGTTCCTCCTTTATTAGATTTGTTTCGACAATTTCTGCAATTGCTTTATATATTATATCATTTTTCACCAACTTTGTCAATGATTTTTGTGCAATGTATAGAAATTGTAAATTCAACTTTTTGTAAACGGGAGAGTGTTAACACTTTACAAAGGTGAAAAAAAGGTAAAAACATCGAAGGGAGGAGGCTGTATAGAAAAATCCCCCTTGAATTTCAAGGGGGATCCGGTCTGTCGAAAAAGTATTTTTGTGCCCAAGGGCACAAAGGCGCGGATTCCGCGCTATGAGCCGGTTCCGCTGTATTTCATTGCGCCATACATCCAGAAGCGATAACTGCCCCAGAAGAACAGTACCCCAATCAGCGGTGAGAACCACGACAGAAGCGGTACTTCATCCGGACGAAGAATCACAATGCTCGGATAATAGGCAATAAATGCAATGGGCATGACGAATGTGAAAATAAATCGGAATACGGGGCTGAAAATCGTAATCGGATATTTTGCGTAATCCTTGAATCTTGTCACCAAATCCAGCACATAGAATGAATTCTGAATCCAGAAACAAGTTGCCGCCGCCGCATTCTGCAATGCAATCATAATCAGCGAGGCAGTCAGCAGAAACAGCATCAGTTTGAGCAGCATCAGCAGCGAAAAGCCAAGCTCCAGATGATACCATGAATAGGCAATCGTACCAATGCCAAAGGCAAGCTGTCCCAGCCCTTTGATGTCAAATACCTCGGACTGATAATAGAAAAACAAGTTGATCGGACGGAAGCAGTATTTCACAAAATCCCCCGAATACACATACATTCGCAGGCTCCAGTTGTTGTCAAAGAAGCACTGTACCGGCGTGAGCGATACCAGAGAGAAGCCGTACAGGAACAGCATCTCGTAATAGCTCCAGCCATTGATGGACGGGAAGTTCCGGAACAGAATCCAGAAGCTCACAAAGCCTGCAATATTGGTGAAAATCATACCGATGGTGGAGATGATAAAATCCGCACGGTAGCTCATTTTGCTCTTTATGTCCTGCGCAAGGATTTTCCCGTAAATGCGCAGATAAAAGCCAATTCCTTTACGTTTCATCCCATCACCCCCCATTCACAGTAATCTGCCGCAGCGATACCTTCCAGAACAGCTTGCTCAGAATTGTCATGGCAATGCACCAGAACAGCTGTACGCCAAGCGTTGTCAGCACTGTCTGCGGCTGTGAAGCATCATCAAGCAGCATGGTCAGCGGTGCATTGTAGATGGACTGGAACGGCAGATAATATACAATTGTTTTCAGCGGTTCCGGGAAGAATGCAATCGGAACGGTTGCCCCCGACAGGAGCATCACAATGACCTGTTTCATGATGTTGATACCCCAGATGGATTCGGTGTACAGACAGATTGTTCCCACAAGGAAGTCAATGCTGTAATTGATGGACACTGCCATTACAACGGAAATCACGAAAAACAGGAGATTCCACCCGAAATGGATTGCGCCGTGCGTGACGATCGCCACAACTGCAAAGGTCGGCAGGAATGTAAAGAAAAACTGTGTGACAAATGCGCCAGAGCAAGCCCAGAATTCATAACTGCGGTATTCCATGGGCTTGAGCAGGTTGAGCGCGATTTTTCCCGATTGGATGTCCCTGCCCATTTCCCAGACAATGTACATTTCCATGAAATTGAACAGAGCCGTAGCAAGTACCAGGTAAATGAGCGTATCTGAAAAGGTCATGCCATTCACAATGTCTGTTCCTGCCGAAGCATAGATGGCTTTCCACAAGAAATACACTACGATCAGGTAGAGTATGTTTCCGGCAATCAGCACCAATGTACCCAATCGGAATTGCAGGGATTCGATGATGCCGGCACGGGTGAGGGTGATATATTTTTTCAGCATTACCGCACCCCCTCCTCGTAGATTTTCTTGATAATCTCCTCGGTGGAAATTTCCTGTAGCTGCATATCGCGGATTTCGTAGGATTTCTGGAGCTGTGATAGCACTTCCATCACCTTGGATTTCTCCTCGTCTACGAGAATGGAGATCCAGTCCTCATCCGCGTCAACACTGCATTCAGGGAGAAGCCTGCCGATGTCCTGCGCCAGCTGTGCAGGGCTGCCGTCCATGCGGATTTTCAACGTTCTGTAAGAGCCGAAAAATCCTTTGAGATGGGAAATATCATTATCATAAAGCAGCTTGCCCTTGTCGATGATGACAATGCGCTGACAGAGCGCGTCCACATCGCCCATATCGTGGGTGGTGAGGATGACGGTCGTGTTCTTTTCCTTGTTCAGCGCGTGGATGAGTGTACGGATTTTCGCTTTCATGGATACATCCAGTCCGATGGTCGGCTCATCAAGAAACACGATTTTCGGGTTATGCAGAAATGCTGCCAGTATATCGCTGAGTGTGCGCTGTCCAAGGGACATCTGGCGGACGGGTTTGTGCAGCAGCGGTTCAAGGTCCACAAGGGACTTGTAGAGCGTGAGCATCGCTTCATAGTCCGCATCACTGACACCGTAGATGTCTTTGAGAATCTTGAAGGACTCCACAAGCGGCAATGCCCACCACAGCTGTGAACGCTGTCCGAATACCACGCCGATTTCCTGTGCATTGCGGGTTCTGTTCTGATAGGGGACATTGCCGCCCACGAGAATATCGCCGGAAGTCGGTTCCAGAATGCCCGTCATCATTTTGATGGTGGTTGATTTTCCAGCACCATTCGGGCCTAAGTAGCCGACAATTTCGCCCTGCTGAATGTTCATGCTGATGTTGTCCACCGCACGGACGATCTTGTAGTCCCTTGAAAACAGGTCTTGCAGACTGCCTTTCAGTCCCTCGCGGCGGTTCAGTACTTTGAATTCTTTGGTGACGTTTTTGATTTCAATGATGTTTGACATAGTATTACCTCGCTTTCATGTGAGTGGAAATTGAGGGCGTTGGATTTGCGGCAGTACCGGCATAAAGCGGCAGCTGCCTGTAGTTTACCTGCAAAGCCTGGCGAGGGGTTCTGCGGCAGCTGTACGGACGGAATTTTGCGCATTTCCGATAAAATCCACCGTCAGCATAAACATAGTATAGCATAGGGGCACTGGAAAGTCAAGGAAAAAATAAATTTGTATCGATTTTGTAATAAAGCGCGGGACCCGCGCCGGCAGACGCGTTTGATGGTCTTTTGGTGCACAATATACACTTTTTCGCGGAGCGCGGAGCCCGCGCTGGCAGACGCGTTTGATAGTCTTTTGGTGCACAATATGCACTTTTCGCGAAATAATACAGCAAGCGGCACAAAGCGATTGTCTAAACGGTGCTTTGTTGTGTACGCATCCTGCGCCAGTTGACAAAGCCGTACAAATCATTGACCAGAAAAACGACAAAGCAAAGCACCATGGGCAGGTATCCTGCATTTGAAAGCGAAGCGAGTACCCACAGGACGATCAGCACAATATCATTTGCCGCATAGAACAGCGCGTAATAGGGGCTGCGCAGGACGGTGAGCATGGAGGCAAGGAAACTGGTTGTTACGGACAGGGTACTGACCATGAGATTTGCCGTACCGAAGAAGCGCAGGACAAAGAACATGAGGGATGTAACGAGCACTGCACCGGACAGGAGGAGCAGCCAGCTGCGCGGTCGCAGTGCAGCGACTTTGACCTCGCATTCGGCATAGGGATGCCGCAGCCAAGTGATGAGTGCCCAGAGCGCGGACGGGGCAGTCATGCCGAGGTAGGTGATCATCTCCCCGTAGTAGTGAAATCCCCATGAAACGGCAGCATAGAGAATGCCGAAAAAAATGGTAACGAGCTGACCGAGGGGGTCGCCTTTTCCGACAAATATCAGGGCAGTTGCGCCGATAAGGGATGTGAGAACGGAGAGCCAGTCCGCAGTGGGGGATAGGACGGACGAGAGGAAAATGATGGACAAAGAGCCGATCCAGATGCATTTTTCAATACGCGTGAGATTGGCAATGGATTTTTTGAGGTTCATGGGGGACTCCTTTTACTTATATTATATTCTATTACTATGTAAAATCTAAATCTTGAATGAAAAAGCGGGACTCGGGGGTGCAACCCCCGCATATCCCTCCCCCGCTTCGCGGGGGAGGTGCCGCCGAACGGCGGCGGAGGGGGCAGCTCTTGCTATCTGTTCAAGTTAAGAAGCATCATCAAGTTTTAGCTTTTACAAACTACTAAAAAGCAGTAACAGACAACAGGAAAGCCTTCGGTTTTCCGAAGGCTATCCCTCTTATTCTTCCGGCATTGCCGTACCGCCCCACTCGACCACGGTAAAGCCCTTTCTTTCAAAGGCTGTCAATTCCTGCGGTGCGATTTCCACGGGGCTGTCAAGCGGTACATATACCATGAAAATACGGCACAGGCTGTCAGGTGTGGGGGTAATGTGCAGCTTAGCTGCATCCGTGTAAGCTTCCTCCTGGAATGTGATCAGGTTGTACGCATTGCGCTCCATCAGCGGCAGCCAGTACACGATGAATTCATTCATTTCCTGTTCATTCAGCCCCATATAGGTCAGCTTTTCTTTCAGGAATGCTTCCGTGTCTTCGCCTGCAATGCAGAAACCTCTGGATAAATCAAATCTTGTGCGGCAGTTTTTCGCATCCCAGAACAGGTACTTGTGATGAGAACCATCCGCCTTGTTCAGCAGTGTACCATCCGGATATGCCACAACATCCCAGCCGTTATTGTATTTCGGATAGGTCGTTGCAAGCTCGGATTCCGTCAGCTCCAGTTCCACATGTACCTCTGTTTCCTCCTCAGGATAGAGGTAGATGACGGGCTTATCTTGATAGATTTCAAACATCACCGTCATATCGCCGTTTTCGTCATAGATTTTCAGCCAGCCGTGCTGTCCGCCGTATACTGTGAATACCCAGTCATCAATATTTTTCTGATAACCGCGCTCAAACAGCCTCATATGTTCCGGCACTGTGCCGACGACCTCTGCGCCAAGGTCGGGGGCAGCGTACAGCTTGAGTTCATCAACGAGAGTGATGAACGGCGCACCGTATTGTACTTCCACTTCCGGCTCAAGATAGGGCTTTTCGAGGAGCTTTTTCTTGAGAAGTGCCATGTCGAAGCCATCAAGCTTCCCGTCACGGCAGAAGTCCACAGCATTCCAGTTGGCAAATCCGGCATCAGCCTTGGCAAGCAGCCATTTCTGCAATGCGAGTGCGTCAAGAATGCCGAATTCACCGTCACCGTTTGCATCGCCCCTTGCCTTCCACTTGAAATAGCCGTTGTAATATTTGACATTCGATACTTCATCTTCAAATGCAAACCCTCTGAATGTGTATGTGCCTGCCGATGATGTCATGTCCAGAGAATAATCATAATCCCCATCGAAGAAATCATACGGCAGATAGCTGGGATAGTCAGAAATGGTGTAGTACCGTTCGGACAGGTTGCCTTTGTAGGGTATTGCTTTCAATTCCACATCCTGCGAAAACGTGATTTCCTCGTTTGTGTCCTCATCGATCCATTTCACGATTGCGTAGTTGTAATCGACATAGAACAGCATATCCAGAGAGCCGTTCTCATGGGGGATATATATCGGCTCTTCGCCGTTTTTCAGCCCACTGACCTCAAAAATGTCCGCGCTGCTGAAAAGGCTTGCCAGCTGCTCCTTGTCCACGATACAGGGATTGGAGTCGATGGTGTAAAGAGGGCCAGTATACATCCATCCGCCCGGCACGTTCGGATTCTTAATACCGATATTTGTACAGAATTCCCAATTGCTCTGTGCAAGCGGTGCGCTCGGTACAAGCTTGCCCGTCTGTCTGTCATAGAGTGTGACTCTTGTCGCGCCCTTGGGCAGGTTATCTGCCGGATAGGGGTCCGCGATGCAGAGGATAAAGGTTTCCGTCATGCCATTGCCGAGGTCATAGGAATAGGTAACGGACTGCTGCATATCTTTCACTGTCAGCATCGTACCCGAAACGCTTGCATTTGTCCATTCCACAACCTTTGCAGCGTCAAAATCCGCAGGCAGTATGGACAGATCCACTGTCGGTTCACTGGTGTGCACCATGGAACGGTTTTGATGTGCATTCAGCATTTCCAGTTCTTCGTTCTTGCTCAGGTCAAGTCCTGCAAGGTTGTTGTGGTCGCAGGAGAAGGTCTGCAAGTTTTTCAGATGGCGCACGTCCAGTGTTGTCAGCTGGTTATAAGCACAGCACAGGTCGGTCAGTTCTGTACAGTCCTTAGTGTCAAGGCTTATCAGGCGATTGGAATTGCAGTAGAGCTTTTGCAGCGATGTACAGCCATCCAGCATGAGATTATCCAGCTCTGCATTGTTGACATCAAGATAAACAAGCTTTGTCAGACCGCTGACATCGAGCCATGTCAGGTCGGTGCCGCTGCATCGCAGGCGTTCGAGGGCGGTAAGGGCACTGACATCGAGGGAGGTAATCTTCTGATTGCCGCAATCGAGGGATTGCAGTGCTGTGAAATGCTCGATACCTGACAATGTGTAGATGAGGGGGGCTTCATCGGATTCCTGAAATACATCTCTGCCGAGGGAAAGCTCCGTGACTGCGGCAATTTCTTTTTCCGTCAGAACGCCGTCCTTTTCGGTGTCGAAATTGTCCGAAACATAGATGCGGAATGCTTCATCGGGGAAGAATTCTTCGTTAATGGCAATCCCTTCCTGCGCCGCCGAAACGGGGAGTTCCGACTTGCTTTGGCTGGTGGGAATCGGGCAGACCATTCCCGTGCACACGGCTTGTGCTGCGAGTACGGCAATGAGCTTCTGGAATGTGTGTTTCATCGTATTTCCTCCTTTTCTTGTGCAAACGGCATTGCAGTATTATTTGAAATACCGTTTTCTGAGTTTTTCATTCATCAATGCGACGTGACTTTTGTCCATGAGGTAGTGCAGATAACTGGTAAACAGATAGATAAATACAACAGCCAGAAAGGTAATGAACACGGATTTCATCGTGATGGCACATAAGCCGAACAGATGGAGCATCAGCAGTGCAATGCCGAATATCAGCAAAAAATGCAGCAGCCACAGCAAAAACTGCACCTTGCCGCTTTTGATATCCAGACAGACAAGGGCGGCGGACGGGAGGGCAGTGATCAGACCGCTGAACAGGATTTCCCACAGGATGCTGCTGTCCGTCTGCTTGCCGGTGAATGTCAGATAGACTGCAAGCGTGATAAGCACAGCGGTGTTGATATTGACAAAATAACGCAGAAAGGACGAGAAAAATTCTTTTATCATGTTTGTGCCTCCTAAACGCCGAGTTTGATTTTCAGGTTGTGTGCATAATGCCTTGAAATGATGATATTTTCGCCGTTTTTCAGATGCGCTTCCAATTTTCCGCTGAACTGCGGAGCAAGGTATTCAATTTTCTCCAGATTTACGATCATCGACTTTGAACAGCGTTCAAAATCCAGTGGCGCAAGCAGTTCCTCCAGCTCATACAGCTTATGCTTGATTTCGTACACATCCGAATGGGAATAGGCAAACACACGGCTGTCAATCGCTTCAAAGTAGTAAATGTCCTGATAATTCAAGGGCACGATCGTCCCATTGAGATAACCTGTCAATTCGCTTTTTACTTTATGAAAAGTGCAAAGCATAGCGATAAGCCGCTGATCCGGTGATTTGCACCTGACAATAACAACATCCTCTTCATCCGGCTGAGGGGATTCGATAATGATTTTCATATACAGACTCCTGAAAAGTAATCACGCAACGCATACAGCGTTCCGGATTGCATGAAACGGGATTTGAACGCTTTACGTTCAAATCGGAGGCTTTAGTATTAGTATATCATTTTTTCCTTCTCCTGTCAATGCAACTTATTGTATGAAATTAACCACTTGTTGATGGAGGACATACAAAGAACATCGGGAATCGGCGTGCATTGCTTTATTGACTTTTACAGAAAAATCTGGTATAATTAAAAATACAGAGGGCAACACCTCTGCCAAACAGAATGGAGGAAAAATAGTGAAAAAGACAAACATGGTTTTCATCGCAGCACTGCTTTCCCTGCTCCTGACCGGATGTGGTCCGGCTACAGAAAGCATAGCAGACGCTGCAAACCCCACTACCACAGCACAGAAAGCAACCGAGAACGCAACGGAACAGGCAGCTGAAACAGAAACCGAGAGCGTAACAGAAACCGAGAGCGTAACAGAAACCGAAAAGCCTACCGATGCAGAAACGACGGAATCTGCCGCAGAAACGACAGGCGCGGCTGAGAATACCACTGAATCCGCAACATCCGCAGCAGCTGAACAGAACGAGGTGTTTGCACTGAATGGACCGTTGGGACGTTATCAGGGACCGGACGAATTCGGCAGCGCAACCTTTGCTGCATCCTTTGAGAAAGAGGACCTTGTAAAAGCGGATGACGGTACGATTACACTGAACGTCATGATTTACAGATACGAGCTTTTCAGTGCAGATGACATTGAAACGCTGAAAAAAGGCGATGTTATCTGGTGTTTGGGCAGTGACGTTCTGATTGATACGATCGAAAAAACGGACAGCGGCTTAATTGTCATCAACGGCGGCATTGAAAACGGCGGCCGTGTTCTCAAAACCGATGATGGTGCAGTGTACTTTGAATCAGGTATGAGTGATGTCAAATCCTACTATGAAATCGGTGAAAAGGCTTTTGTTCTCGCGGATGATTTCGTATTGACGGACAGTTCTGATCTTGACAATCCCGTCACATACACAGCAGAAGAATTCCTCAGCTTTGACCATGGAGCAGCCGGATTTATCAATGCAAATACATTGGTAACAACGAGCAGCGATGTGATTACCGCAATCGAACGCGTGTACATTCCGTAACAAGCAATGTGCAATTGCATTTGTCAGTGAATTGCAAAAAACCGCTAAGAATGAAAATTCTCAGCGGTTTTTGATTTTAGAGGATGGGGGAGGAGCTGTTTTCCATCACCAAAATTTTATCACAGAAACGGCAGCTTGCAGGAGTATGCCGAGCAGGATGATGCATAGAATCCTCATGCTTCATCCTCCCAATAGGATGTTACAATCTCCCAGTATCGGCTTGTTTTGTCATGGGAAACCAGATAATCCAAAAACAGCTGCTCCGTTTCCGGTGATTTGTGTTGCAGAAGCACCGCAAATGCCGTCTTTGTCGGAAAGAGCGTATCATCCTTTGCCGCAATCACAAGCTTTGCAAATGTGCAGGCTCGCTCTGGGTTGGTTTTCGCAAGATACAAGAGAGCCGACTCCAGTTTATCCTTATCCCTGCTTTCACAGCTTCCGATCCATTCCTGAATCAGTGCCTCTGTGATAGCGGATTCATCCAAGCCTGCTGCAAAAAAGCCCGTCAGCACGTCAATCGGGATATAATTCTCAAGATGCAGATCTTTCTCGGAAATCGGCTGATTCGGGACAGCAGGCGGTTCAATCGTGATCTCCTGCGGCTGACGCTTGGGGATGCCTTTGAATTTCGGCAGCTCACTTTTCAGGAAATGAATATCGGAAAAACTACAGTAATCCGCATTCTTAACCCCATGATGCCACATCGCTGTCATGGGAATGATTGTCAGGCAGGGCAGCTGTACGCCGAGCAAAGCAGCGGCATATGCCTTGTGATGTCCGTCCAGTAATGCACTTGTGAATCCGCGGTGATGATAGGCAATGGCTCTTGGTGCGTTCGGTTGCTTCATTCGTTCGAGATAGCTTTCTGCGTGTTTCTGATTCAGACAAGCATTGGACTGTGTGGGGTAAAGGTACTTCGGGAATCCGTATATTGCACACATAAATGCATGATTGTAATACGAATCACAAGCGGGTGAAAAATACGCCAGTGCATCGGGGACGTTGGCGAAGTAGCGGTTTTCTCCGTCCGTCGGCGTATGATACACATCCGCAAGAAGATAATATCCATCCTCCAGAAGTCCAAGAAGGGGCTTGAGCGTTTCCGCAGAAGTTCGGATGTTCACATAGTCCTGATTGATGCGGTCACGCACTTCCAGAAGTTCCGGACAATCTGCCTGTTCAATGCCATACCCCCTTGCCAGCATTGCCGTGCAGGTAGGACAGCCGGGATAATTCCCCTGAATCAGCGGCGTACCGTTCAGCAGAAGCTGACCCTTGCACGAATAATCACAATCGTACTCGCTGGATCGTTTTGTCAATACAGCAAGTCCGTTTTTCACATAAATCAGCAACGCTTCATTGCACCAATGATAAGCCGCCGTGTCAATTTCTTTCACAATTTCTATTTTGGGTTTGCTGCTAAAAATCATTCTGTTCACCTCGATAATAGTCAATAAACGCCCGATTCACGCTCTCATACAGCCTCCGTGACAGCGGCAGCTCCTGTCCGTTGTCCATGGTGACCGCCGTTTTGCCGATACCGCGGATGTACCGCAGGTGAATGAGATAGGAACAGTGGCACGGGATAAAACCACTGCTGCGTGTTTTTTCATTCATTTATCTCACCCCGTACTTGATAGGATGCCGTATCACCGTTTTCCATTTCTCCGGAGCCGCTTTCCTTGGATCGGACAGATAAATTTCATGATGCAGACGTTCTGCATTCAGATCATTCACATAGCCATTTTCTGCAAGGTAAGCATCCATCAGTGCGACAGTTTCCGGCTCTGCATCATAACTGCCGTGGTGCATGATCTGTACGCATAAGCCCTCCTCGATGGTCAGAAATTCTGCCATGGAGCAGTCAAGCTTTTTCTTTTTCGCAGCTGTTTCCACCGCCCATGCAAAGTCCTTTTCCGTCACAAAGTCCGGCAGGCGGATGACCGAAATCCAGTTGAAATTGTCCTTATTGGCATAATCCACGCCTGCCACACCATCCTGCCGCCTTAAATCCTGTGGCGACACGCCCTCGCACACAGACAGCATCCTATCTTTCACTCCGGTGTGCCACCAGAAACCCTCCAGTGGCGGCACAACATATTCAAAGAAGCCTTCTATCTTGTAATCGGTCTTATAGCTCATCTTCAGCGTGTACGCCACTGCATACAGTACACTGATTGCCTGCTGATATGCACCGCCCTCCTCGTTGGGATTTCCCTTACCACGAACGGCGATGTAGTTCATTTTCGGAATCGTCACAATTTGCGGCTTGTTTTTTGGCATGTACAATTCCTTGTACTCTTTTTTGAAATCGAATGGCATTGTTATTTCTCCTTATTCATAATCATTTCCGACTGAAAATACTGTTCCTGAAAGCGCACAGCTTCCATGATTTCGTCCTTGGTAAATGTCACCCCATCCGGTGCGACCACCCATTTTTCCTCTACATCGTCAGAACGCCGGATGATGGCGATGATTCTGCCTGTAAACTCCTTCACAGGCTCGTCCACACCAAGGATATAGGCATCCTGTTCCTCGCCGTCCGGTGCTATAATTCCCTTGATATAGCCATAATTGATGGGGTAATACATATCCTTGTATTCTGGATGAAAGCTGCCAAGCGGGCGGTCTACGGTGACGGTGACGAGTTTGCCAGGCATGTAGTTCATGCGATCCTCCTTATGTATCAATCCTCACCATCTCCGTGATCGTCCGGTTCCGATACACCAGATCCTCCCGTGTGGTGAAGCCCATTTTCTCCCAGAAGGCATTGCCGGTTTCGTTCCGGTCAAATACCACCAGTGCCGCCTTGTGAATGCCATTGGCTTTCAATGCCGTCATGCCGGCTTCGACAAGTGCTGCCCCGATGCCCTGCTTCCGGCAGTCCGGATGCACGGCGGTATGGTAGATATAGCCCCTGCGCCCGTCATTGCCGACCATGATGCAGCCGACGATTCTGCCCATGTTTTCGGCAACAAAGCAGGTATCGGGATTGCGTTTGAGAAAACGTTCAATGCCCTCTCTGGAATCATCCAGATCGTTCAGCCCCATGCCCTTGCAGGAGAGGAACAGGGCATAAATTTCGTCATAGTCGGTGATTTTCATTTGTCTGATGTGCATGATAAAAGTCCTTTCTTATGTTTCTGATGCTACCCATTTTCTGATGGTATCATATGCGTTATTCCAATCCCTCTGCGGATTCTCAATCACATGACTTGTCACGGGAAGCTGTGACAGAATCTCCAGTTCACGTTTCTGTCTTTCCTCCAGACAGCGGATGTATCCGTCAAAGCCCTCTGCACCAATGCTTTTTCCGTAGGCACTGTTCACATGATAATCGATGACGGCATCCAGCCAGCCCTCACGTTCCTTTGCTGCCATTTCAACAGATGCCTGCATATCGTCATTTTTCAGATAGATCACAGCCGGATGCAAGGGCTGTATAATCTTTGCAATTTCAGAAATATATGTCTTTGACTGTTCAACTGTAAATCCAAACCGCATCATGGTTTCGCACATGGGATTCTGGAGCAGGACGCAGTTGAACACATAAACCGTGTCCGACTGCATCGCCTGTTTGCAGAAACGCTCCCATTTTGCAAGTATCACCGGCATTTCGGTTTCCCATGGCAGGAAGTCATAGATTTTATGCGAAAGAAGTCGCTCAAACAACTCTCCCTCAAATCGGGCAAGCGGTACAATGTAACCTCCTTGCATAGATTCTGCTGATATTTTGATTTTCTCCTGTTCCTCCACCGAAAAGCCGGACAACTCTGATTCGGAAAGATATGCATGAAATTCAAAATCCGCCGGATGTTCGCCGCTGCCCTCATCCACAAAACAAACCGGATGCTCTGCTTTCAGCAGATCGGCAACAAAAGCAGATGTGGTGCTTTTGCCGGAACAGGGCAGTCCTTCAATGATGTAAAGTTTATGGTTCATGGGTACTCCTTTCATTTCCATTCTTCATAATTCCCAGCATTTCCTCCATAGAAATGCACTCCGCATACCTGCCGTTCCATATAAATTCATTGTAATAGCGGTAGGTTTTCTCCGCTGTCATGAATGCATTGTCAAACGTGGAATTGGTGCAGGCAGGCACATATACCTTGAAACCATGCTCAAATCCGCATTTTACCGTGGCATCCATGCAGTAGTCCGTTTGCAGACCTGTAGCGATCAGTTCTGTTTCGCCTTTGGATTGCAAGTATTCCAAAAGTCCTGTATCACGAAACGGGCTGTTGACGGTTTTATCAAAAATCATTTCACCCTCATCAGGTGCAAATGCTTCACAGATCTCAAAGCCGTCCGTGCCTTTGGTAAGAGGCTTGCCTTCACCGTCATCGTGACGGATGTAGAGCACTTCAATGCCGTTTTGCCTTGCGGTATGGATGAGGGCTCTGATGTTGGCTACAAACGCCTCGAACCTGTATAATTTTTCGTTTGTGATGAGTTTTTGCGTGTCTACAATGAGCAGAACCATGATGAACCTCCCGAAAAATAGGATACTTCCATTATATCACATCCGGCACTTTTTTTCAATAGGCTTATGGCTGCATTGTAGTGTTACAACAGATGTGAGACTAAAGGCAATACCGCACTGAGCCGCAGACGGTTTTTGTGCGGTATTGCCTTAGGTTCAAAGGACGGAGTCCTTTGGCGGGTTGGAGGGTACGCAGTACCCTTGCAATATAACTCCTCCCTCAAATTATGAAAAAACCATGACCGAATCCTCACATTCTCCACCAAATCTGCAATTTTGGGGTTGTATTTTGTTTATGAAATGTTTACAATTAAGATAGGGCAATACCACGCAATGAGCAGTGCTGCGCCGCAGGCGGTGTTTGTACGGTATTGCCATGGGCAATCTTGTTTTGAAAGATGCAGTGCGGTGAATGGAAGAGCACCGGTGCTGCAAGGGAAAAAATCAATGAAAGGGAGGCGTATTCGATGATGAAATTCAGAAAACTTGTGAAACGCATTTTCATGTCGATGACGGCAATCGCAGTTCTCGCATCCTCCGCTGCTTGGATGCCTGAACCTCAAACAGCAGAAGCAGCAGCCACCACTGTCAGCAATCCGTTCATCTGGGCGGACGTTCCCGACGTGGATGTTATCCGCGTAGGGGACACCTACTACATGGTCAGCACGACCATGTATTTCTCACCCGGTGCACCCATTATGAAATCCAACGACCTCGTTTCGTGGGAAATCTGCAACTATGTCTATGATGAGTATGCGGACGGGGATGTGCAGAATCTTGCAAATGGGAAGCATGACTATGCCCATGGACAGTGGGCAACCAGCCTGCGCTATCATAAGGGTACTTATTATGTATTCTTCGGCAGCTACGGTTCGGGTAAATCCTACATCTATAAAACGGATGACATTGAACACGGTACATGGACGCGCAGTGAAATCAATGGCATGTACCATGACGCATCGCTCTTTTTCGATGATGACGGCAGAAATTACCTCATCTACGGTGGCGGCGGCAACATCGAAATCAAGGAACTGAATGCGGAAATGACCGGCTTTAAGGAGGGCGGCGCATCCAAAACCCTCTTCCGGACAGGACTTTCCGGACTTGCCGGTGAGGGCGCACATGTGCACAAAATCAACGGTTATTACTATGTGTTCATCATCGCATGGCCTTCCGGCAGCAGACGTATTGAAATCTGCTACCGCAGCAAGGAGCTGCTCGGAACTTATGAGAACAAGACCGTGCTTGACTCCGGTCTGGGTACTTACGGCGCAGGCGTTGCGCAGGGCGGTATTGTCGATACCCCCAATGGCGACTGGTACGGTATGCTGTTCCAGGACCACGGTGCAGTCGGCAGAATTCCCGTGCTCGTGCCCGTGACATGGCAGAATGACTGGCCGATTATGGGCGTGAACGGTGCAGCACCGCTGACCATTTCCGTGGACGGTACATCCGGTACACCTGCCGGCACCTACCTTGTCCGCGATGATGCATTCGATTACAAGAGCAACGACCTCGCGCTGCAGTGGCAGTGGAACCACAACCCTGACAATACCGCATGGTCATTGACCGAGCGTCCGGGCTACCTGCGGCTGACTAACAAGACCATTGCAAGCCATCTGCTTAATGCGCGAAATACTCTGACCACGCGCACGGAAGGTCCTTCCTGCAGCAGCGTGATTAAGCTTGATACCACCGGCATGAAGCCCGGCGACCGTGCAGGTCTTGCTGCATTCCAGTACAATTTCGGTCAGGTCGGCGTTCTGGTGGACGATTTCGGCGCGAAGAAAGTGTACTATGCCAATAACGGCAATTATTCCGGTGATTCCGATGTCCTGATGAGCAAGGAAAATATCGTACAGCAGGAAGCACTTGCCGGCGATGAGGTATACCTGAAAGTTGACTTCCAGTTTTCATCCGTAACAAACGGCAGCAGCTCGAATAACATTGACAAGGCGAATTTCTTCTATTCCTATGACGGTGTGACATGGACGAAAATCGGTGATACACTGGGCATGACCTACGACCTCAAGCTCTTCACAGGCTACCGCAGCGCGATCTACAGCTACGGCACAAAATCCACCGGCGGCTATGCGGATATTGATTTCTTCGATTATGAACGCGCAGACTGGAACGAGGGCACGGACGCAGATAAGATGGCAGGTGCAGTCGCTCCCATTGAGCCGGATGAAAACGGTTATTTCTACCACAGCACCTACGAAAACTCCACCGACAGCTGGACTGGCAGAGGTGCAGCCGCAGTGGAAATGAGCAGCAATGCTGCCTATGCAGGCAAAAATGCCCTGTTCGTATCCGGCAGAACCTCCGCATGGAACGGCGCGACCAGAGCTCTGAATCCGCAGGCATTCAAGCCGGGCGAAACTTACAGCTTCAGCGCGGATGTCATGTTTGACGCTGGCACAGCAACGGATACGTTCTTTATGAAACTCCAGTACACGGACGCAAACGGCGAAACCATGTATTCCTCCATTGCAGAAGCAACCGTCATCAAGGGCGAATGGACGCAGCTGTCCAATCCGGAGTACACCATTCCGGCAGACGCGAGCGATATGCAGGTTTATCTCGAAACTGCCGACAGTACGATTGATTTCTATGTGGATGAAGCCATCGGCGCGGTATCCGGCGTTGCACCGGATGGCCCGAAGCCCATTACCTATATCCGCGGTGATGTCACCTGTGACGGTGTGATCGACGGCTTTGATTTGGCAATGGCAAAGCGCGGCATGACGAAAAAACTCCCGAATGCAATTGCAGAACTTGCAGCAGATGTCAACGGAAACGGCAAGCCCGATGACGATGATATTGTACAGTTACAGGCATACATTCTCGGACAGATTACCGAATTTACAGCCAAAGCCCCCGAAAACAACGTAGCCGGTGACTGGGACAATTATGTGGAAACCGCAGCACCGGCAATGCAGACATTCTATGCTGACGCAATTTACAACATGGGCAACACCGCGCGTCTGCGCAATAAAATTGCCAAGGCGCAAAGCGGAGAAAAGACAACTGTTGCTTACATCGGCGGTTCGATTACCGAGGGCGTGGGCATGGCAGAAACCTGCTACGCAAAGCGTTCCTACAATTATTTTGCAGAAACATTCGGCACAGGAAGCAATGTATCCTACATCAATGCCGGCATGTCCGGAACATCCTCCGCAGTTGGTCTGATGCGCGCACAGCGTGACATTCTCAATGCAAGCCCCGATGTCATTTTCATTGAATTCTCGGTCAATGACCATCCGGGAGATACCTACACCAAGAGCTTTGAGGGGCTTGTGAAAAAATGTCTGATGCAGGAGAACGAGCCTGCGGTCATCATCCTCATCAACCGTTCCAAGGGCGGCTATTCGATGCAGGAGCAGATGGCAAAGGTCGGCATGAACTACAATGTACCGATCATCAGCATGGACAATGCTCTGACCAAGGCATTTGACAGAGGCACGCTCACAGCATCCGATTATTTCTCTGACGAATACCATCCGCACGAAAACGGCAGTGCACTGATTGCCGATGCGATTGCTTACTATTATCGTCAGGCATTGAAAACAGAGAACATTGCCGAGAGCTACACCATCCCGTCCACAACAGCATATGGCGATGAATATGCAGACGCATCCATCGTTCCCGTCAGCGAGCTGACAGGACTGAACACCGGTTCTTTCAAGTCCGACAGAGCCAATACACGCTTTGAGTACGGCTTTACCTACCAGCCGAACACGGGCAATGCGCCGCTGACATTCACCACACAGGGCAAGGGCATTTATATTGTGTTCAAGTCCAACCAGAATTCCAGCCTCGGCGACCTTGTTGTGACAGTCAATGGCAAGTCCTCGACCGTCAGCGGCAACCGCCAGTATGCATGGGGCGGCCCTGAAGCGGAGGTTGCCTACATCCAGAACACTTCCGGCACACTGGAAGTTTCCATGCAGATGAAGAGTGCAGGCAGCGATTTCAATATTTACGGTATCGGTGTTGTACGATAAATCGCGAAAACAATACAAAAACGCTCTCCCTGCCATTGGTGGGGAGAGTTTTTGCGGATGGGGTATCAGCCACTTGACAAATCTTCCGGTATATGGTATAATAGTAATGCTGCATCGGGTGCAGCAATTCTTTAGCCGCCGTGATGGAATAGGCAGACATAGCGGACTTAAAATCCGCCGGAATTCAAACTCCGTACCGGTTCAAGTCCGGTCGGCGGCACCAAAGCTGCAATGAAGCAGCGGAATCCATACAAGAGCTTCTGAGTGATCAGAGGCTCTTTTTCAATAGAGTGGGGAGCTTAAGCTGCACTCAAAAATTTTTTTCAAAAAAATGAAACCTTTTCCATACCACAGGTGTATAGTATATGAAAAGCTTTTCAGAGCAATCCCGAACAAAGACGATGTGCACAGCCGCAGGCGGTCTTTGTGCAGCATTGCCTTGGAACATTTATCAAATGCAATTGCAGTAGGAGAGAGGATATGTCGGACGAACAATTTACCCGAAGTTATCAGATGCATAAAAACAGCGTGTATGCAGTAATTTTCCACTATGTCCGGAATGATGCGGACGCGTCGGAGCTGCTGCAGGAAACTTTTATGCGCCTGTATACGAACGAAAAGCCCTTTGATAGCGATGAACACGAAAAAGCATGGCTTCTGCGCGTTGCCATCAATCTGAGCAAAAATCACCTGCGCCGGATGAAATTCAACGCGTATTCCGAAATTGACGAAAACATCCCCGCACCCATTCAGGAGGACTACAGCGACCTGCTTCGCGCCGTGCATGAGCTGCCGGAAAAATACCGCATCCCGATTCACCTCTTTTATTATGAGGACTATTCCGTGCGGGAAATTGCAGGACTGCTTGGCATTCTTGAAGCAACCGTCAAAACAAGACTCAACCGCGCCAGAAGTATGCTGAAGAAAAAATTAGGAAAGGAGTACGCTGTGGCATGAATATGAAACAAGATTACCGCAGACAGACTGATATGTTCTGTCAGACAAAAACACCTGATGCACAGGAAATGCTCGAAGCTGTCAGGCAGGGCAGCGCAACCATCCGTATGAGTACATCCGGCAGAAAACGCAGACTTCCCATCCGTAAAACACTGGTAGTACTTGCTGCTTGCTTCTCACTGCTCTTCGTCAGTGCACTGACTGCCGGTGCAGCAGGCTATGGCCCGTTTGCAGAGCTGTTCCGTAAGGAATTTCAGGATGAAGTTACTGCTGGTATTGTCGAAGAAGGCTATTGGCATGAGATTAACCAGACAGCACAGGACGGCGATTTTCAGACAACACTGGTTGCAATTACCGGCGACCAGCTCAACCCCAAGCTCCTGCTGGACATCTATGTGCAGGATGAAACCATCGTGCAGAATAATGCGATCCTCGGCGTATGCGCCTATACGCTCGGTCCGGAGGCGTATGAAAACGATCTTGACCAGTACGGTACTTTTGATACACTTGCCTATCAGGATGAAAACGACCCGCATCTCTACCATGCCAGCCTGCATTGTGCTTCTGCATGGGTATGCTATGGTGAGGAATTCGTGGTGGATGTGTGCGAAATCATTCTCGGATTGGATGAGGATTTCACCAAGGAGGATATTACCCTTGCCAATGGCCCGTACCTCAGCCTGAGCGAATATCTGATGAACGAAGAAAACGAAGTACACCACACGAATCTTGTATACCGTCTGTCCGTTCCGGAAGAAAACTATGCAGAGGTATCGCAGAATTATTACGGTTATGCCTTTGAACACAATGGTATGCAGTACATCTTCAGTTGGGGTGAATTATCCCACTACAATACAATGCTCTCATTCGAGTTCCATCGTTATGATGCGGACGAAAACATCACACCGGATAATGTTTACTATCTGGAAGACGAATTGCAGCAGGATTGGGACAGCTTTGTTGACGCACTCGTGCTGACCGTTGATGGAACGGAGTGCCCTTTGATGGAGGAAATTCCCCATTTTGCGTGGATTGATATAGAAGCAGAGTGCGGACAGAAGAACACCTGCTATGCAACCCTGACATTTCCGGCAATTGACTACAATGCCGCTGAGAGCATCACGCTCTCTTGCGGTGACACTTCTTACAATTTGAAATAAAGGCAATACCACTGCTTTTTGTAAAGAGAATCTGATGGAGGATATTATGAAAAAGTTCAGAAAAACAGCCTGCCTTCTGGCAGCAGCCATGACAATGACAGCCCTGCCGGTGCTGACGACTCATGCCGAGGAACAGCCGGTGCCCACACTGCACTTTACCGGACAGCAGGACGGTAAAAGAAAGCCCATGACCTATGCGTCCGATGGCGTGACACAGGAAGCACAGAACGCACAGCTCCCTGCTGCCTATGACCCCCGTCCTGCCGGCGAGGTAACAAGGGTGCAGAATCAGGACCCATATGGCACATGCTGGGCATTCGGTGCACTTGCATCCCTTGAAAGCTCCATGCAGGAGCGCGACCCCTATATCGACCTTTCGGAATGGTATCTGGCTTACTATACCTATTGCGAGGAATTCGGTTATCTGCTTCCGGAATCAGATGGACCGTGTCCGTACCTCTGGGCGGAAGTCGGTTCATCACTGGACGCGACTATCGGAAGCATTATGAATATCGGCGTAGTTGATGAGGCAGAGTTCCCCTATCTTCTGGAGGAATCCGAGGACTGGAAGAAGGATCTGCAAACTGTTCGTGCGCAGGCAGATTACCGCGTAACCGATGTTACCTACTTCCCCTATGACATCAACAGCGAGGATTTCGCTGCACAGTGCAACGCCATGAAGCAGGTGCTCATGGAGGGCAGAGAAATCTGTCTGAGCTATGTTGATGATGATATATACCACGATTATATGAAGCACAGCTATTACAATGATGGTATGCCGGCAGAGGATGGAATCTATTATGGCTTCGGTCATGCGGTTTCGGTCGTCGGTTGGGATGATACGTTCTCCAAGGACAATTTCAACATCACACCGCCCGGTGACGGTGCATGGCTCATCAAAAACAGCTGGGGCACGAGTATGGATGACGGCGGCTATTTCTGGATGTCCTATTATGACGCGTTAATTTTCGATGTCTTTGCATTGGAAGGTGCACCGGCAGAGGAATGCGGCACGGTTTATATGTACGATGAACGCGGTTATGGCAGCGCGTTCCACAACAAGGAATACGTCACGATCGAAAGCCCTGCTTCAGCGGAAACAGAGAGCGCGTACATGGCAAATGTTTTTACTGCGCAAACGCATACTTTACTGACCGCTGCCATGATTGGTACTGCACAGACGGATGAAACCTATGAAATCACCGTCTATACCGGTCTGACGGATGAAACCGACCCGACCTCCGGTACAGTTGTGAACGAAACCACGGGCACATTGTCCAACATCGGCTACCATACTGTGGAGCTGTCCGAACCGGTACCGCTGGCTGCCGGTGAGAAATTCTCCATCGTTGTCAAGCTCAGCGGTAAGAAGGGCGTACACCTTACCGGCGAAAATGGCGAGATTTCACACCAATACTATTCTGACGGCAGAGAGGAGCTGGGCTATTTCGGTGCTACCACGGTGGAAATGGTGGAGAATCGTCCGGCAAATACCAGCTTTATCAGTCTCGATGGTGAGGAATGGAACGACACCACACAGTACACATATTCTGAAGAATCATCCATGACGCGCGATGAAATTCTGGAGTTCTACGGTGATGACTGGGGCTTGCCGGAGGGCGGCACATTCACATGGGTGAATGAAGAACGCTATGGCAGCGTCTGCGTCAGAGCAGTGACGCACGATTTGGACACCGTGCTCTTTTCCGAATATGCGCCGGAACTGAAAATCGGTACAGAAATCAGCCTTAGCTCTCCTGCGAAAAAAGCCATCATGGTATCCATCAACGGCGGCGAATTTCAGCCCTATGAGAGTCCGATCGTATGCAATGAACCGATGACAATTTCCGCGCATGTGGAGGGCAGCGACAAAACCTACACAGAATCCTACGAGCTGCGTCAGGCAAAGATTCTGAACATGACATGGGCAGAGCAGATTGAGTATGAGGACTATTATTACACCACATATGATATCGCATTCACAGAAACCGCTGAAAACCACTTTGAGGGTACTGTGCATTACTGGGGAAGCAGCGAACCGTCAATGATGATTATTTCGCCGGCACAGGTGAACTATGAGGGAGGAGAGCTGCAAAAGGGCACTTACTTCCACATTGATACAAAGGGCTATGATGGTATACCGTACGTTTTCAAAGTATCCGCAGATGGCTGTGTGGACACGGAATATGTGCTCCATCTTGTGGAAGCAGAGCCGTTGAACAACGGTGACGTGGATAACAACGGTGTAGTGGATGCAAAGGATGCCGCAGCAATTCTGATTTATGCAGCAGCCGTTGGTTCTGGTCAGACACCGGAGCTGCCCGATGAGCAGTGGCTCGACCGCGGTGACGTAGTATATAACGAAGCTGTTGACGCTTCTGATGCCGCAGCAGTGCTCCAGCGCGCAGCGGAGGAAGGCTCAAAGTAAGGGTAATACCCAAAATCATTTTCTCCTGATGAGCAGTATCGCAGAAATGCGGTACTGCTCTTTTATGCTTGATTTTGCAGGGGAAATGTGGTATAATGGGGGAGAATGATTCGCAAATTGCCCGAAGAAAGGACTCCCCATGAAACACATTCTCCCCATCCTTATCACCATCGCCCTTTTTGCCGCGCTGGTGCTCTGCAATTTCTACTACATCCCTGCCTACATCCCCGAAGCGGTGAGCCTGCTGTTTGCGCTGGTGCTTCTGCTGCTCAACATCCGCCTTATCGCCAAGGGCAGAACCAAAGCCCCGAAAATCATCATGACAACCGTCAGTGTTCTTGCGGTCTGCTGTGGATTTGCGGCAACCTATCTGTCCCCCTACTGGAATTCCATCGTCTACCTGCAATCTCCTGCACAGAAGGTTGCTTACAGCGAAATCCTCACCAGTGAACAGGCTTTGCAGGATATTGCTACCGCCAGAAAATACCTGACAAAGGTGCATCCAGCCGCATTGGGCGGTTTGCCGCAGAATGCCGCCGAAATGTTTGATGAAATCGAACAGACTGTCCGTGCGCAGGAATCCGTTACTGTCAGTGAGCTGCAGCGTGCACTGTCCGCAGCCGTTTCATGCTTTCAGGACGGGCATACCAATGTATACAGCAACTTCCCCGAATACCGCTATCTGAAGTGCATCTACGCCCATAATGAGGCAGGTGACAGGATGGCAGCCGTCAACGGCATCCCCCTCAGAGAGCTGTATGAGCAGAACAAGGCATATTTCAGCTATGACGAAGAAGCGGAGGATTACGGTTATATCGCCTTCCGCAACATCTTCACACGTCCGGATGGTCTTGCATTTCTCAATATTCCCATCGAGAACGGCGTTGTCTATACTTATGAGCATCCTGACGGAACGACAGAGGATGTCGTGGCATATGATGAGGACTTCCTTGTCTATGCGGAATACGCGGCATACAACCAGATTCCCGACAGCACGGAGGAAACCTCGTTCGTGTCCTACGAGATTGACACGGCGCACGATCTTGCCGTGCTCACACTCAACAAATGCATCTGTAATGAGGAATACCGCAATGTACTGCACGAGATGTTTACCGCAGTCAAGGAACAGGGGATCACACGGGTTGCCGTGGATTTGCGGGAAAACGGGGGAGGTTCGTCCGCAGTCGGAACGGAATTCATCCGGTATCTGCCCGTTGACCGCTATTGGGGCTGGGCGGCGGCGCACAGAATGGGCTGCCTGAATCTGAAAATCAAGGCAATGCAGGTGGCGAACAAGAAGCACAGCGACCTGACCTTTGACGGGGAGGTGTATGTGCTGACAAGCGGGATAACCTACAGCTCGGCAATGGATTTTGCAATGTATATCAAAGACAACAAGCTGGGGCAGACTGTCGGCGAAGCACCGCTGAATGATCCGCGCGGCTATGGTATGGTGACGCAGTTCAGAATGCCCCATTCCGGATTGAACCTGCAAATTTCTACCGCAAAATGGTCCAGAATTGACGAGAGCAATCCCACCCGTTTCATTGAACCTGACATCCCGTGCGATGCGGAGGAGGCATTGGAAATGCTGAGGAGATAAAAATTTTCCAAAAAGGTGTAACACTTTGTTCTCCTGTTCCGTTTGTATTGATAGAGGAACAAATTGCAAGGCGATACCGCGTGAACCGCAGGCAGTTTTTGCGGTACTGTTCCAATGGTCAGCAGGATGATGCAGAATGCTGATTATCAATAGAAAGGATGAATTTAAATGAAACACATACTTGCCGCAGCGATCTCCCTCACTCTTTTAGCAGGAATGCTCCCTGCATCCGTATCCGCCCTCGAAGAACCGATACCTCCCTACATCATTGAAGCTGACAACGTGATGTTTACGTCCGATGTGGACTCGACCATGTTCAATCTCATTGTCAGCAGCAATGAGGAGTCCTCCGTGTTCTTTATGAACAACGGCTGTGCGTTTATGCCTTATGAGGATGGACGGTTTGTCGTTTCCACAAGGGAGTACTATGAGAAAATTGTGGAATGCACAAACGGACATTTCCACTATTTCTATCCCGTGGTCACCAATTACACGGTGGATGTGGAAAACGGCGAAATTTCCGTGCAGTATATGGGGGAAAAGAGCTGGTATTCCGAGAAGGAGATCAACGCAGAACGCGAAGTACTCGAAGCCCGTGAAGGTGCTGTTTCGTGTTATGACGTATATGCCGGAGAACCCGATGATGTGCTGAATAAGAACATCTACTACACCTTCGTCAACGGTCAGCTGCGCGGCGATGAGAACGGCTACGACAGCTACATCATGAATGTCTATAAGGATTACGGAACGGATTCCTATTTCTGCGTCAACTACGAATCAAGGGACGTACAGCAGGACATGTACGGCAACGAGCCGCAGCGCGTTACCGCACTGGAAATGGACATTTCCTCCCTGATCACGCATTTTTTCACCTCAAGCACCTGTGACGGCAATCTGGAGATGCCATCTCCCGATATCAAGGAATTATCCCGTATCGCTGCCCCCATGAACAGCGATGAGCCGTCATTGGAGGACGGCGGTTCGAGCTTTCCACTGAATGTGGTGGTGGATGACGAAAAAACCTACCGGCTGACGGTGGATGAGGGGATATTCCACATCCGGAAAGACAAAATCATGGGGGACTGCAATCTGGACGGGAAACTCTCCGTACTCGATGCCATCATGCTGCAAAAATACCTCCTGTGCAATGGCACACTGACCGCCCCTGAATGCGCGGATGTGCTGCCTGACGATGTCATCGACGGATTCGACCTTGCAATGCTGAAACGCAGACTGATGGAAATCGGCGCGCTCTGAGCAGGGGAGAAGTGAATATGAACAGGCTCTGAAAAATGCCCCTGACAGCATCCAACTGTCAGGGGCATTTCTCTGTCGATCCAATAAAGAGATAGGGGAGGGGTTACAGCAGTATTCAAATTGTAATTTCAACCTGATTCCCCTCAATCCCGACAATGCAGCTTTCATAATAGCCGTCCCCCGTTGTTCTTGGGTCGGACAGCACCTCATAGCCATCGCTTTTCAATTGTCGGGTGAGCGCGTCCACATTTTCCTGCGAACCAACACTGAATGCAATATGCGCATACCCCGTTCTGCGGAGTGCTTTTGGCATGTCCTGTATGTCGGGATGCGTCATAATCTCAAGCCTTGCACCATCCTCAAACGTCAGGAAATAGGAGCGAAAATGGGTGGACTTGTTCTCGTATCCATCATTGGATGCTGCATTGAAGTACTTCATAAAAAAGAGTCGCGCTTTCTCAATGTCCGCAACATACATCGCGATATGTTCAATATGCATTACTCTGCTGCCTCCTCTGTCATAATCACGAATCGATCTTTCTGTCCCATCAAAAACTGTACAAGCTGAACGACATCTGCTACACTGACATCATCGCTTTCGTCAATGTCTGCGGCTGCCTCTGCTGCCAGATCCGGAAAGCCCTTGACAAGCCCCCTCTTTGCAAAGGCAAGGTCGAATGCGTTAACCTTGCCGTTCTGGTCAATGTCCGCTTTGCGCACCGTCAGAGAACCGGAGCCATCCACCGCAATGTCCGGCAATGCGGCAATGACTTCATCCACATAAAAGCTCGTTCTGCTCATCCCCGTTTCGATATATACTTCCATCTCCGTGGCATCCGCAGGAATCGTGTAGCTCTGGTTGAGCAGCTGCGCCCACTGTCCCTTGACGGCACTTGTCGTTGCAATGGTATCGTACTGCGTTTCACCGTCTGCATCCGTGTATTGCAGCTTCATCATGAAATTCACAAATAGTTTCTCATCCTGCATTACTTCCGCACTGAATGTGTAGGTTTCGCCCTTTTTGAAATGCGTTGTGCTCAGCTTCTTTGTCGCGCCGTTCCATGAAGCTTCGCGCTCGCTGACGTAGAGGGAGGATTCACCTGCAAGGGATGCCTTGTCCGTGACCGCAGTAACGGCACTGCCCCTGCCCGTCCAGCTGTCCTCGCTCTTTTCAAACGTGCTGTTGAAATAGTGACCGTCCGCATTGGGCAGACTGCCTGCACCGCTGAACTGCCACCAGTCCACATTGAACAGGAAACCACTGCCGCCGGTGTACTTGAAATACAGGTCGTGCTCACCCTCTGCGCCGGAAATTTCACAGGAGACTTCTTCCCAGTTCTGCCAGCCGCCTGTGCCTGACACATCGCATGTGCCGATTTTCGTGCCACTGATGCTGTCAAGGTAGATTTCAATCTGACCGCCGCTTTCTGCCGATGCCACGCTTGCGGTGAATCCTGTCGCACCGCCGCCGAAATCAACGCCCTTTACCTTGATGTAATCACCGTTCTCGATGTTGGCAACATTCATTCCGCCGGCAGAGCATTTTTCCGTTTCTACACCGGATTCCCAGCAGATTTTCTCCGCTTCATTGCGGATATACGGGTCAACTGCCTCAATCTGCGCAGGGCCTTCGTCCGTCATGGAAAGCTCTGGAATTGTGCCGTCCGGATGATAAGTGAACTCCTCAATTGCCACGGAACGTGTAAAACCGCCGCCGCCGGGGAGCTTGCCGTTATGGTAGGCAAAATAGGACTTGCCCCTGTAATCGACAATACCGCAGTGATTGGTGAAGCTGCCGCCGCCGGAGGGCATAATGACACCGCGGAACGTCCACGGCCCCGTGGGTGTGGGGCTTGTCGAGTAGCAGATATTCTCCGGAATACCGGATGCTGCATATACCATGTAATACAGCTCGCCGCGCTTGTAGAGCCAAGGACCTTCCTCATACAAGGTCTGATGACGCTCATCGCCGTCCGGTCTTGTACCGAAAGCAGCGGTTGTCATTTCTATCTGGTTGACCTGTCCGGAATAGGAAATCATATCTTCATTGAGCTTGACATAGTTGAGCGTGGGATTACCGAAATAGAGGTATGCCTGCCCGTCATCGTCAATGAAAACAGTGGGGTCGATATAGTCCCAGTTTGGGCCGCAAAGTGGCTTGCCGAGTGCGTCCTTGAACGGGCCGGCAGGATGATCCGCAACGGCAACGCCAATGGCGCGGCCTCCGGTTGCAGCCGGAACGAGGGTGACGTACAGGTAGAATTTGCCGTTCCGTTCAATGCATTGTGCAGCCCAAGCAGTATTTTCCTCTGCCCATGAGAAATCGGTATAACTGAGCACAGTGCCGTGATCCGTCCAGTTCTGCATATCCGTTGACGAGTAGCATTTCCAGTCGGGCATGGTGAAATAGGTTGAGCCGTCAAGGTCGTGGCTGGTGTAGATGTACATGGTATCGTTGTACACCATGGGTGCCGGGTCCGCGGTATAGTTTGTCTGCACGATGGGGTTATCCGCATGGACAGTGGGGATGTGCGAGAGCATGGAAGTCACAGCAAGCACAGCCGCGGTGAGAATGCGAAGTGGTTTTTTCATAAGTATCCCTCCTAATTTATATGTGGTTTTATCATAGCAGATTTCAGAGAGAAAAACAACCCATATTTTGACGATTTGGTGGATAAAATAACATTTTTAAGGGGGGATGTGAATGATTTACGGTAGTTTGGCAGATACAGGGGTACTGACCCCTGTAAAAGACTTTTTCAACAAACAAAACAGGGTCACCATGAATAACCGGTGGGTATGGATTTTTGTAATTTGACGTGTACCAATTTCCGTCAATATGCCCATTTCTGAGTACGAATATTCGTATTATCTTGATGGTTCTGACGCTTGCAAAACCCGTACCGAAAATGGTATAATGGAAGTAACATCCTACGAGTATGACGGTCTGAAACGGCTGACCAGTGAGTCCGTGACAGCGGGCAGCACAACCGACACCTACACATACAAGTACGATGACTACGGCAACCGTGCTGAGATGACAGTAACTGGTTCTGAGAATTACACCACTGTTTACAGCTATAGCGATTCGCAGGGCAAATACAAAGCACTGCTGATGAGCGAAAGCAAGACCAGTGCGGACGAAAAGCCCCTGCCCGGCTTTACGACAACAGCGGAAAAGACAACCTACACCTACGACAAGAACGGCAGCCAGCTCACCAAGACTACTTCGGAAAAGACAGAAACCAACACCTACAATGCGGTAAATCAGCTTGTCGGCTTTACCGACGGCGAAACCACTGCAAGCTATGCTTACAATGCAAGCGGTCTGCGATATGAAAAGGCTGTGGACGGCGAAACCGTACACCATGTATGGGACGGCAATCAGCAGATTATCGCAGACGTAGCGGAGAGCCAGTTCTATGAGGCAAACTGTTATATCCGTGGTACGAACCTTCTTGCAACTTATAGTTATGTCAATGGTGCAAAGTCCGATTACACCTACTATGTGCAGAACGCTCATGGTGATGTGGTGAACCTGACGGATGCAGACGGTGCTGTGACTAAGACGTATCATTATGATGCGTTTGGGGTGGAGCTTGACCCGACGACCGGCGATGTGAATGTTTTCAGATATTGTGGCGAGTATTTCGATACCGAAACCGGAACAGTCTATCTGAGGGCAGATATTATCAGGCGGCTATTGGACGGTTTACGCAGAGGGATAGTTTCACAGGTAAATTGGCTGATCCGCTTTGGTATAATTTAAATACCGAAAAGAATACCCGAAAGGAGGTTGAATGCGATTACTTCCATAATGGCTGCTAATAACTAAACGAGAAAAGTAGGAGGATATGACTATGAATCAGGTAACAAGAAAAAAGACACTTTTGGCGGTTGTGCTGTCTGCTGTAATGGCTGTGTCAGCAGCACAAACACAGTTTGTTTTTGCTGAGGAATCCGCTGTACAGCTTGGAGCTGCCAAGCTTGAGGGGACATTTAATGATTCCAGTTTGCAGGACTATTATCTTGAAGGAGAAGGCATCTATGCAAATGGACAGTATGATATGACATGGGACATTTCAGGTGCAGAGAATTTTGATGATGCGGACAGTATTGAATTGCGTGTCAATAATATTGATCCCAACCCGCTGGGTATCAACGGGAACGTGAAGATTGTCATTGATGAAGTGTGGCTGGATGGTGTGCAGGTAACAACGCTTACCGGCGAGCCGGGCTATGCGACAAAAACGGATCATGGTTATGAAATCGGAGAAATCACAACGATCTGTGTGCCGTTGCGAAATGCAAAGCTGAATGATCTTGACATGGAATTCACGGAAAGTGTCCGGATCGTTTTTACTCTTTCAAATCTTTCCGGTGCTCCTGCGGTGTACGGTGATATCAATGCTGACGGCATTGTCAATGCCTCGGACGCTGCCTGCATTTTGCAGTATGCTGCAGCAGTGGGAGCTGGATATACTGGCACACTGGAAGAATATATGGCGAAGTAGAAATGCATCAGCAAGAACCCAGTATGTCAACAGAAATAGTATTGCCCCAAGAAAATCAGGGTGCTATTCTGTTTGTGTTGAATGCAGAGATGGACGAGCAAAAAATTTCCGCGCCATCAGACAGCCAATGATTCCCACAATGCCATCCGTGACAGGATAAGTGAACCAGAAATAGCCAAGCCCGAACCGCGAGAACAGGTACGCAAGGGGAACGAACAGGAAAACCGTGCGGATGATGGTTAAAAGGGAGCTTTTGATGCTTTCCCCGACAGCCTGAAACAGTACCGGATAGGACAAAGAAAATACCATGGGCACAAATCCAAGCCCGATGATGCGGAACGCAGGAATGCCGATAGCAATGACCTGTTCATCCGAGGAAAAAAGCCGGAGCATCGGTTCTGGAATGAGGGCAAAGCACAGCGTTCCCAGAAACATCAGCGCAGTGCCGAAAATCAGCGAAAAATGCAGTGTTTTCCTGCATCGCTGCGCGTTTCCTGCAGCAAAGTTGTAGCTGATAACGGGAACAATGCAGGTCTGCATTGCACCAAGGGGAATGAAGAAAAACGTCTGCCATTTGTAATACAGCCCCAGTACCGTTACCGCAGCGTCCGAAAAGGCAGCAAGTATCATGTTCAGTCCGAAAATATACAGCGTATATGCCGACTGCATGAGGATATTCGGCAGACCGAGGGAGAAGATTCTTCCGGTATCACGCGGATAATTCCGGATGGGCGGTGATTTGCAGAATCCCTTTTTCATCACAAGCAGAGCCGCTGTGAACTGTCCGCAGACAGTTGCAATCGCCGCGCCGGCAATCCCAAGCTTCGGCAGACCAAACATACCGAAAATCAGCAGGGGGTCAAGGACGATATTCGTGACAGCACCGACAATCTGCGCAAGCATCGGCAGGCGCATATTTCCACGCGCCTGAAGCACCTTTGTCCAGACGCTTTCCAGAAACAAGCCAAGGCTGAAAACACAGACGATTCTGCCATAGACGATCACATCCGCGGTTACTTCGGGCGAATCCGTTTGCAGTCTTGCATAGGCAGGCATGAGAAAATAGCAGATTGCTGCGAAAATTCCCCATAATGCGGCAGCAATCGGCATTGCCATGCCTGCATAATCGTCCGCACGTTCCTCCTTGCCGCTGCCAAGCTTTGCAGCCATGACCGTGTTGATGCCCACACCCGTACCGACTGCAAGGGCAATCATCAAAAGCTGCAAGGGATAGACGATGGACAATGCCGTCAGCCCCACATCTGAATATTTCCCCACAAACATGCTGTCAATGATGTTGTACAATGCCTGTATCAGCTGCGCAAGCATGACGGGCGGTGCCATTTTCAGCAGAATCCGGCTGATGCGCTCCGTACCGAATGCATTTGTCATTTCTCCGTGCGTTGCCATGCTGTGAAATTTCCTCCTTTTGGTGGGAATGCTGTTCCCTGATTCTTTTCCATTGTAGCACTGCTTGTCTGAAATGTCAACTGCAAGGCGGTGCTTTTTGGTTTTATGCTTGCATTTGCACCGCTTCCATGGTATAATATGGATATACTGCATAGGGATTTTTCCCCATCTGTGCAATCCCTGAAAGGAGTCCGCAATGGAACAAAAACGGAAAAACGCGGTTTTCATCATTGCTCTTGTCCTGCTCAGCTGTGCGGTGATGGCAGTGATTGAAACCGTCATTGAACCGGCATATGCCATAAAATCCGCTTGGAAGGTTGTATTCTTTCTCATTCTTCCCCTCATTCTTCTGCTCACGCAGAAAACGCAGGCACTGCAAAAAGCCTTTACCCTGCATAAAAAAAGCGTCCCGAAGCTATTGGGACTTGGACTGCTCATTTATGCGGTTATTATGGGGGCATACTGCCTGACAAAAGGGGTATTTGACTATAACGCGCTGGTTTCCTCGCTTTCCGCTGACCAGCAGGTATCGCCTGAAAATTTCTTCTGGGTTGCCGGTTATATTTCGTTCGGTAATTCGCTGCTGGAGGAATTCCTGTTCCGGCTTGCCGCATTTCTCGCACTTTCCGCATATCTCAGCAAAAAAGCCGCGTATCTGTTCAGCTCGCTGCTGTTCGCGCTCTACCATGTGGCAATGATTGGCGGTTCGTTCCCCATTCCCTTGCTGCTCCTGTCCCTGCTCGGCTTGACAGTCGGCGGCTTGATTTTCGACTATGTGGATGAAAAGGACGGTACGATCTACCATTCGTGGTTCATTCATATGTTCGCGGATTTTGCCATCATGACAATCTGGTATTTGCATATCGTGTAGCATTTAGCCACACCCCCGATTCCGACCGGAAACGGGGGTTTTTCATTGGCAAGAAAACCCCCAGCTATGCTGGGGGATAAAAAGCTTATAGCTATGGTGGAAAAAGAGAACCTCCAATGTTATAATGAAGTTAAGGTCTGCCAACCTAACTTAGAATAACAGAGGAGGTAT
>SVNO01000085.1 GCA_015066845.1 Ruminococcus sp.
TGTCTCAGTTGTGGATGTCTCAGTTTCATCTACATCTGTTGTCTCAGTTGTGGATGTCTCAGTTTCATCTACATCTGTTGTCTCAGTTGTGGATGTCTCAGTTTCATCTACATCTGTTGTCTCAGTTGTGGATGTCTCTGTTTCATCTGTTGTATCAGTTGTATCAGTTGTTTCAGTTGTTTCTGTTGTAGAAGTTGTTGTTTCCTCAACCGGAACTACATCATAGGTGATTACTCTCTCGATGGTCAGGTCAGCATCGCCGTTCAGACCATTTACAGAACCTTCACCAGTTGCTTCATAAACGATTTCAGTCTTGAAGTTCTCAACTGCAACCTCATCGCCTTCCAGCTCAACGAAGTAGTTGAACAGTGCCTCGAAGTCAGCGGCAGAAATCTTGTCAGCGGACTTTGCAGAGCCTTCGCCCTCAACATTGCCAGCATCTACGCTGCCGTAAACGGTGATGTCATACAGGGACTCAGCAAATACTGCAACAGCATCTGTGGTTACATCCAGCTTGTAGTCCGTCATGTTTGCGTTAATCTGTCTGAGTGCCTCGTTGAAGATTGCAGCTACTGTATTCTTGCTCAGAGCCTCGGAAACAGTTGCCGGAATCTTGTCAGCAAACTTGTTGCCAGCATACTTTTCCTTTACCTGTGCCAGGATTGCATTGCAGCTGTCACCGGAAGCATTGCCGGACTTGCTCAGTGTCATTGCCTTTTCAAACTTCTGTTCTGCCTTTGCCAGCTTGCTCTCATAGGAGTCAAACAGTGCAGCAACGTCAGCGGACAGCGCATCATCAAATGCAACAGAAGCCTCAGCGTCAGTTCTTACTTCAGCGATCTTGTTCTGTACATAGTCGATAGCATCCTTTGCGCTCATGTTCTTGCCATCGAGGATGATGGTAGCTCTTGCGCTTACTGTGGTATCATCGATCAGGTTCTCGGTGTCAGCCTTGATGGTAACAGTACCAACGATGGGCTGAGCCTCGATCATCATGCTTGAGCCCGGAATCTTCTGCTCCAGAACGTCTGCGATATCCTTGGAGAAATCGTAGCTGATGTTTGCTGTGATGGTAACGTCCTTTGCAGTAACGTCAACCTTAGCAGAACCGCCGTTTGTCAGTGCATCCTTGAGCAGGTCAGCATACCATGCTTCGCTCTCGATAACGCCTGCCATAGCAACAGCATCCAGATCAAATGTGGGGTTGGTTGCTGCTACGGAACCGAGTGCACCATACAGAACCTTATTCCAGCTGGATTCCTGTACATAGGTACGGCTTTTTTCTGTTCTCTCAACCTCTACGGGTACATTCTTGGTTGTGTCAGCCTCTACAGCTGTGAGAGAATCAATGGTCAGCGTGATTGCACCTGTATCTGCTGCAGTATCCTCAGCAGCGAAGCCAGTAGCGCACACCAGAGTTTGTGTCAGAGCAACCGGAACTGCAATTGCAGCAGCCATAGCTCTTTTCAGAAATGACTTCTTCATGTTCAATTACCTCTCTCTTCTTTTTGTTGTAGTTTTTGTTTTACGGCAGAACCGCGGGTTTCGTTTGATACTTACAAACTGCCTTGTGTATCTTCCGCTGTTCTGTTGTACATTTGCAACGTTTAGCGATAGTTAGAGCGCTAAAACGTTTCATATCATATATTTTATCACATCTTTTCGCCGTTGTCAAGACAGGAAATCGTTTTTTCTCAAAAATATTGCCGAAACATTCTCCCAATTTTTATGCCTTTTGCACAATGAAGATAGTTTTCGGTACTATTTTTGCACATTCTTTGCTCGTTTTGCACAATTTCAACGGTTTTCAACAGATGGGTGATGGGAGAAAAATTCATCTTTGGGAAATATTTCTTCTTTTTTCAAGGGGCAAAAAGGGCAATGTCATCAACTTTAGGAAAGTTGTGCAAAGATTGCCCCCTGCCCCCTCCCAAAGGGAGGGGGCTTATGGGAGGCGGCTGCGCCGCCTCCACCGCCCAAGGGGCTGCGCCCCTTGGAACCCCGTTTGGGGGCTATCGTCCCCTTGCCTCCGCTTAAGTTGATGACATTGGCAAAAAGGGAGGTAATTTCTTTGTGGGGAGTTCCGCGCGCAAAAACGGCTGCCCTTGGATGGACAGCCGCTTTTGCTCTTGTCGATGGAGAATGGTGCAGGCGTGTTCCGTTGCCGGAGTTCCTGCTGGTGAAAGTATGCTCTGACAGTTCGCCGGAGCGTACATGAACTTGCATCATTATTCTGTGGGCTGAATCTCCTGTAAAGTCAGCGTCAGCTCCAGTGTTTCGCCGGAACGTACAATCGTAAGCGTAATCGCTTCGCCGGCATCGTATTCATCCTTGATTTTGTTCAGCTCATCCGTATTCTTGACAGTCTCGCCCTGAATGCCGGTGATGATGTCGCCCTGACGGATGCCTGCCTTTTCAGCGGCACTGCCGGGGGTTACGGAGTATACATACACGCCCTGCGGCATGTTGAAACGCTGTGCCATTTCTTCGTCCACATCCGTGGAGGTAATGCCGATCTGCGGTCTGCCTACCACATAACCATGTTCAATCAGGTCTGTGATGATCTCATTCGCGTCCGTAATCGGAATTGCAAATGCCAGTCCCTCTACCGATGCACCGCCGGATGCATAATTGGAGGAGATCTTCGCGGAGTTGATGCCGATGACCTGACCATAGCAGTTGAGCAGCGGGCCGCCGGAATTACCAGAATTGATAGCGGTATCTGTCTGAATCAGCGTCATTTCCTTTTCGCTGATGGTCACTTCACGGTTGAGTGCGGATACAATGCCGCAGGTGGTTGTACCGAACAGCTCAAATCCAAGAGGATTGCCGATGGCTACTACAAGCTCCCCGACACGCAGATTGTCACTGTCGCCAAATTCTGCCGGAATCAGTCCCTCTGCCTCGATCTTCAGCACGGCAAGGTCGGTTTCCAGATCATAGCCGACGATCTGTGCTTCATATTCTGTTTCTTCCTCATCGCCCATCACAACATTGACCGCTACTGCCTTGCCGCAGCCATTGGTGCTGTCATAGATGCAATGCGCATTTGTAATAATGTAGCCGTCCTCATTCATGACAATGCCCGTGCCCGTTCCGGGAATCTGCTGTGTGTCGCCATTGTACTGGTAGAAACCCCAGCTGAATTTCTCGGTGTACTCGAAAATTGCACTGATGCCCACAACGGAGGGCAGTGCCTTGTCAACGATGTCCGGAATGCTCATTGCATCGCCGGGGGCTGCCATGCTCATCCAGCTTGCACCGGAATTGCCGATGGGTGCGGTGGATTCTGCCTTGATGGATTCCTTCTCGGACTCCTCCGCAGTGGAATCCGCAGCGGAGGTAGTATTCTTATCGCCCGTCCAGTCGGTATTCTTCATGCCGAACATTTTGTACAGCTCAATGGAAGATACGGACACAATGGCAATTGCGGCAAGTCCTGCAACAATTTTCAGGAACGTTTTACCGCCGCCTTTCTTGGGCGGTTCACTGGGGTCGGAGTAGTAGTTGACATAGCTTGTACCACCCTGACTGCCATTTTCATTCTGATAGTACGCGTTGTACTCGTTCTGTGTATTCTGGGTGTTCTGATTATCGTTCTGTTCAAACATCATCAATCATCCTTTCTTTATCTGTGTGCCATCAGCACGTTGATTTCCTTGTATTGTGTTCCCTACACTCTCTATTATACTCATAATTGTGATAACTGTATGATAATGGATGGAAAAAGTGCCGGACAATATGGGCATCAGCTGAAAAAGGTGGGGCTTTGTGTGGAGAAAGCATGACAAAACAGTTGCCAAACGCAAATTTTTCTGGTATAATAGGAGTATGGCGTAAAAACGCAGTATCTCAACCGTATTGGAGGTGGCATCATGAGTACGGACCCGTATGGGCAAACATACAATTACCTGACGGCATCCGTATGCCGTCAATGAGAAAGGCGGCGTTTTCATGATTCATTTTTATCAGACGCAGGACAACTGCGTACGCGAGCTGAAAGTTCCTGTTCCGGGCTGCTGGATTTCCGTAGTAGACCCGACAGCGCAGGAAATTCAGCAGCTCATTGAAACCTACGGACTCGACAGCGGCTTTGTCCGTTCCTCATTGGACGAAGAGGAATCGTCCCGTATTGAGCGCGAGGATGATCAGACGCTCATCATCGTTGACACTGCCATGTCCGAAATCCAGACTGAAGAAACCATCCTGTTCTTCACAATCCCTCTGGGCATTATCATCACCGAGCAGTATGTGTTCACCATCACGCTCAAGGAAAACCGCGTCCTGCACGATATGGCAAACGGCGTGGTGCGAGGTGTGCAGACGCGCATGAAAACAAGATTTGTCATGCAGCTTCTGCTGCGCATTACATCCATCTATCTGATGTACCTGAAACAAATCGACAAGACCTCCTATGTGATGGAGCAGAAATTAAGCGGTGCAATGAAGAACAAGGAACTGATTCAGATGCTGGAGCTGGAAAAATCACTGGTGTACTTTTCGACCTCCCTCAAGGCGAACGAAGTCACCATCGAAAAGCTCCTGCGCGGCAGAACCATCAAGCTCTATGACGAGGATCAGGATTTACTGGAAGATGTCCTCATCGAGGTGCGGCAGGCGATCGAGATGAGTAATATCTATTCCGGCATTTTGTCGAGCATGGTGGAGGCATTCGGTTCAGTGATTTCCAATAACATGAGCTTTGTCATGTGGCGGTTGACGGTCGTCACCATTATTATGGCGATACCGACCATGATTTTCAGCTTCTACGGCATGAATACCACGGATTTGCCACTCCCCCACACATGGTTCCCGATGCTGCTTTCCATTGTACTGACGGTGATCGTGGCAGTGGTGATGCTCCGGCACAAGAAATTCTGAAATTTCCCATGAAATGCGAACATTTCCATCCTTTTCAAGTGGTTTTACCCTTGACATCACCGGAACTTTGTTATACAATAAGAATACATGGCATGATAGCTGTGCAATGAATTTGGAGGTAATGAAACATGAAAAACAAAATGCAGAAGTACACCGCGGCAATGTTGGGCGCGATGATGATGCTCAGTGCTGTACCGGTAGCGGCAGCGCAGGATTCACAGAATATTGTCATTCTTGGCGACAGCTTTGCAGCTGGTACAGCCTTGCAGAAAACGGACAAATCCTATGTGGAGATGCTGGAGGACTGTGCAAATGTGAATGTGCAGAACTTCTCCAAAGCCGGCAGCACAACGCAGGACGTACTTAGCCGTATGGAGCAAAGTGACGTAACAGCGGCTCTGAAAAATGCGGATGTGATCGTCGTGAACGTGGGCATTCATGACATTATGGACCCGTTCATGGCAAAGGCAAACGAGTACATGGACAAGTGGGGCTTTGAACGCTTTGCGGATGTATTCTTTGCAAATCTTGCAGACTACAACCTTAATGAAATGGATCTGATGATTTACAACGCAGAGCTTGTCAATGCAGCAGAAACGAACAAGGAAACCGCCGCTGCCAATATGGCTGCGATTGCAGAGGAGCTTCGCGCTTATGCTGACGCGCGTGTCATTCTTCAGAACGTGTACAATCCAATCGACACAGTGGAGAATCTCGCCGACCTGTCCGACAAGCGGCAGAAAGCATACAACTCCATTTGCGATGTGGTTTCCAAGGCACTGAACGAATCCGTTAACGCTACCATGACGGAAGCGGCAGCTGCAAACGGCTACGAGGTATTTGACGTATTCTCGATGTTCAAGGGCTATGCCTATAAATATGTCAACCTGTCCGACCTCGACATGAGCGCAACGGCGGAAGGACACAAACTGGTAGGAAATGCACTGACTGCAAAGCTCGGACTTGTGACGCGCGGCGATGTCAACATGGACGGCGAAGTGGACGCAACGGACGCAGCTGCTGTGCTGATTCATGCGGCAAGCACAGGCTCCGGCGGTGCTGGTACGCTCAGCGGCAACAAACTGGCGGCAGCGGATGTCACAGAGGACGGCGAAGCGGATTCTGTGGACGCGGCAAGAATTCTGGTATATTCCGCTGCGCTTGGTGCGAATGGCAAGCCGTCATGGGAATGATGCGGACGGAATGTCCTGTGCTGTATCTGGCAGTGCCCTGCTACCATGAGGAGGAGGCACTGCCGATCACGGCAGTCAAGCTGCATGAAAAGCTTACGCAGCTCATGGAACAGGGCAGCATTGCACCGGAGAGCCGGATCGTGTTCATTGACGATGGTTCAAAGGACGGCACATGGCGCGTCATTTCGGAGCTGCACGAAGAAAACCCGATTTTTCGCGGCATCAAGCTCACGCGCAACTGCGGTCATCAGCGCGCACTGCTTGCAGGGCTGATGACGATCCGTGAGGAATGTGACGCGGTGATTTCACTGGACGCGGATTTGCAGGACGATATTAACGCGATTGACGAAATGGTAGCGCAGTATCGTGACGGCTGTGAAATTGTCTATGGTGTGCGCAAGGACAGGACAACGGACACGGCATTCAAGCGCGGCACGGCACAGGGGTACTATAAAATGATGCGGGCGATGGGTGTGGAGATGGTATACAACCATGCGGACTATCGTCTGATGAGCCGCCGTGCATTGGAGGAGCTTTCGGGGTATGAGGAAGTGAACGTATTCCTGCGCGGCATGGTACCGATGCTGGGATTCCGGACGGGAGAAGTGTACTATTCCCGTGCGCCGCGGATGCAGG
>SVNO01000015.1 GCA_015066845.1 Ruminococcus sp.
TGTGCGGTGTATTCCTGCAGATCCTCCAGCAGAAGCCGGATCTCACCGCCCCATGTGGCAGTCTGCTGCGCTTCGATGCTGATGATTTTCCGGAACGGCACACGCTCCGTGCCCTGTAGGAACTGGCTGAGATACACGCAGCTGCGTGATGCGAGAATTGCCTGAAAATCGGAAAATTCCAGTACGCCGCCGTCCAGTCCCCTGCACAGCACGCCGTCCTCAAAGAGGATTTCCAAGTCCTCCCGACGCTGTGCGTCCAATGCCTGTGCATGTTTCGCGATGTCAGCATATTCGGACAAAAGCACCGTACCCTGTACATAATCGGTAAGCGTGGTGCGCGGATAGAGCAGGGTATAATATTTGTCAGCATTGGCAAGGGAAAGCCCAGCCTCCAGACGCTGGATGTCATGGGAAAGACCATCGCGGATCTGCTGGGTGCGTTTGCCGCGCACCTTGGCAGAAAATGCCTGTATTTCGGAAATCAGCTCCTCTGGCAGGTACAAAAGCTCCGATGCCGGCGAAATGGTGACTTCTGTAATTTCCTCCGTGCGCCGCTGGGTTTCCACGTCAAATTCCATGATAACATCAATATCATCCCCCCAGAATTCCATACGCACAGGAGTGGTGCGCTGGACGGGGAAAATGTCCACGATCGAACCGCGGATGGCAAATTGTCCCTTGCCCTCGACATTTTCGCAGCGGCTGTAGCCGGCGGCAATGAGGTGCGTGGTCAATTCCTGCAAATCCACAGAACCGCCCGATTGCAGCGTGATACACGCTTCCTGCAAAGCCTGCTGCGGAATGGTCGGCTGCAGTGCAGCTTCAATGCCGGCAGCAACAATGCGCACATCTCCCTGACAGAGGGCGGAGAGGACGTGCAGACGTTCGTGTTCATATTCCGTGGATTTGCTTTCCGCGGCAGTGAACAAAAGCTCCTTGGACGGGTAATGCAGTGCGAGCTGCTCCCCTGCCATGGCGTTGATGTCGGCGCAGAGCTTGATGGCATCTGCCTCACTGCCGGTGAGCAGGAGCACGGGCTGTTCCTGCGACTGTGCGAGTGTATACGCAAGCTGCGCTTTGTGGACAGCAGAAATGCCCGTCACGCAGACGGGTACTTCATTATCAGACAAGGCATTGCAGAGCTGTTTCCAGTCCTGCAATTCTGCAAATGTATCAGCAAAGAAATTCATAGCTGTATCCTTTTATGCGTTGAATCGGTTCATTGCGGCATCCGTTTTGCCCTGCACCATCAGCTCCAGACACGCACAGGCATTGCGGCATGCCTCCTCCATCTGCGGCAGCTCCTCTTTCCGGAATTTGCTGAGCACCCAGTCGGCAAGGTTGTAGTCCTTGTGGGGCTTTTTGCCCACGCCGACCTTGATTCTTGCAAAATCCTGCGAACCGGTCAGTGCAATGATGCTCTTAATGCCGTTATGTCCCCCGTCACTGCCTTTTCTGCGGATGCGCAGTTTGCCGGGTTCGAGGGAAATATCGTCATATACCACAATCAGATGGTCCATATCGAGCTTGTAGAACTGCATGGCTTCTGCAACGGCTTCGCCGCTGTTGTTCATGTAGGTGTTCGGCTTCATGAGCAGGCATTTTTTTCCGGCAAGCACAGCATCACCGCAATACGCCTTGAATTTCATGCGCGTGACATCGGTGCTCTTTTCCTTTGCCAGTGCGTCAATGGTCATAAAACCGGCGTTATGCCGTGTATTTTCATAGGTCATACCGGGATTGCCCAATCCCACAATCAGCCATTCCGGTTTGCCGCCGGATTGTGTGGAATTTGCAGAAAGCTGCGCAAAAATGTCCATGATTCCCATATATTTGTACTCCTTTCTGCTGCGGTCATGGGGGCAGGGTATGGCGCAAAGCACACATAACAGCAGCAAAACCAGACGATACACGGAAATCACGCCATGCATCGCCCATCTCTTTTTTCACTTTGGTTTCTATTATAGCACAATTCTCTGCTTTTTGCAAGAATATTTTTTCGACAAAAGCCCCCTCCGGATGCCCGAAGGGGGATATGTCATGTGCTTGTGATTTAACAGTTCGTGGTTTCAATAGCTGGTGTGGTTTCAACAGGAGCTGTGGTTTCAGCCGGCTCAACCGGATCTGCTGCCTCGCCTCTTGCTGCAAGCATCTTTGCCTTGAAGATGGCAAGGTCGAAGCCGTTGATCACGCCGTCTGCATTTGCGTCCATGACTTTGCGCTGTGCTTCGTTCATGGTTTCAGTACCCAGCAGGTATCTCTGGAGATAAATCAGGTCTGTTACGTTGATCTGACCATCCATATCCACGTCACCGACTGCCGGATTTTCTGCTGTACCGATGGTCATATCCTCTGTCGGTGCAGCTGTTGTGGTTTCTGCCGGAGCTGTGGTTTCTGTCGGAGCTGTGGTTTCTTCAGGCGGTGTGGTCTGCTGGCTGTCATTGACGTGACGTACCTTAGTTTTTGCGCAGTAATCGAGAACTACCGCAGAATCACCGGAAAGAACGATATCCGGATCAACGACCGGCTCTGCGCCATCACCATAGCCAACGCTCAGCTCGCACAGCTCTGTTACGCTGTCAGGAATTGCAATCGTTGTTGCGCTGTCCAGTGCAGTCAGGGCATACTTGTCAATCTTGGTAACAGTATCCGGAATGGTGATGGACGGCAGGGATGTGCAGCGATAGAACAGGTGGTTGCTGAATTCTGTGATGCCAGCGGGGAGCTGGATGTCTGTCAGGCTTACGCAGCCTGCAAAGCCCCAGATACCGATGCTGTCGAGGGAATTCTTGAATGTCACGGTCTTGAGCTTGTCGCACTCATAGAATGCATAGCTGTCCACTACCTGTACCTTCTCCGGAATCACGATGGATTCGATGGAATCGCATTCATAGAATGCATAAGTGCCGATGGTTTCTACAGCTTCGGGGATGACAACATTGGTCAGATTCGTGCACTTTGCAAATGCATACTTGGAAATCTTGGTCAGACCTTCCGGCAGCGGCAGTTCTGTCAGACTTGCACAGCCATAGAATGCATTGGAACGAATCTCTGTCAGAGCTTCAGGAAGCTTGATGTCTGTCAGGCTTGCGCAGTTTACGAATGCACTGTCACGGATTTCTGTTACAGTGTCCGGAATATCCACGCTCTTGAGATTGGTACAGCCGGTGAATACGTTCAGGTTAATACGGGTTGCGCCCTTCGGGAGCTTTACGCTTACCAGATCGGGGCAATAAGTGAAGCAGTCACTCTCTACACGGGTAACGGTATCCGGAATTTCAACATTCTCCAGACCGGAGTAAGCAAATGAACCAACGCGGAGTGTTTCCAGTGTGGTCGGGAAGTTGATGGTCTTGAGTGCAGTACACATATACATTGCATAGCCGCCCAGTGTTTTGAAGCCCTCAGCCATTGTCAGGGTTTCGAGGGATGCACAGCTGGAGAACATGTATTCACCCATTGTTTTGAGGCTGCCCGGCAGTGTGATCTCCTTCAGGGATGTACAGCAAGCAAATGCCTGTGTGTCCATCTTGTACAGGGTTTCCGGCAGTGTGATATCGGTCAGGGATTCGCAGCTTACGAATGCACATTCACCGATGATGCCGACATTCTCCATGCCCTTAACGGATTCGAGTGCAGTACAGTTACAGAATGCATACGGACCGACTTTGGTAACGGTATCCGGAATGGTAACGCTTGTAATGTTCTTACAATCCTGGAATGCCTCACCATAGATAACCTGTACCGGATAACCCATGATTTCTGCCGGAATCTCTACTGCGCCTGTAACCTCAGGATTGAAGTCCACGATCTGGATAAAGCCCATCTGCGCAAACTCAAACAGGAAATCTCCGTATGCGAACTTGATTCTGATATCCAGATCGTCTGCCTCGTAAGAACCGTCCGGAATAATCTTGCCCTCAACACCGTACTTCTTATACCACGGTGTTTCCGCAGCGGACGCACTCATCGGCTCAGCAATGGAAAGCTGCTGACCAATGGGTGCAGCAACAGCTGCGAACGCCATTGAGAATGCGAAAATTCCTGCAATGATCTTTTTCATGTTCATAGTAAAACCCTTCCTCTCTCAGTTTCATTCTACCCTCTCAGCTGCAATGCAGCAATAGAATGATTTGTGGTATTTCACGATATTCTTCCGCGCCCTCGCGAAAGTTATATGCAACTTCATTATACCTTACTTTCCATAGGTTTGTCAAGTACTTCTATGAAAAAACTACAAAAAAATATCCGCCGGAGCACCGGCGGATATACAATTTTACAGAAAGTTTCTATTTTTGTCACAAATTTTTCTACTTCCCTCAACGCCAGAACACGAGCAATTCCTGCAATTCAAAAAACAGATCGGGGAATCCATACCAGACTGCGGAGTCGGAATGGTAGGCAAGCAGAATCACTGCCATCAGAACGGGGGCTTGCAGGAACAGAAGATGGCAGGCACGGCGGAGCGTCGGGATCCTGCGAAACCGCCGCTGGACATCGAGGATGACCAGAACGCTGAACACGGCAAGGACGGGGAGAATGTCACAGAGGTAGCGGATGTGATAGCCGCCCATGCAGAAATCCAGAAATGCAATGACAGCTGTCAGGGCAAATGCCATGATGCAGAGCGTCCGTTTTTCACGTCCTGCGGAAAGCTTCGGCAGGAAACACATTGCAGCAGGAATGAGCAGGAACATCCATGCACCACAGCCTGCGTCAAGGTAGAAATATCTCGCATTCTGGGAGAAAACAGGGAGTGACAGATGGATAAAGGGGAATACCTCGCCCATGCGCATGGGATTGAGGAAATAATAGGTGATCGCCATCGGCAGATAGCGCAGCGACACCTGATTTGCCGAAATATCACTGACAGTGAGCTGGTAGACTGCACCGAATTCCAGCGGTGAGCCGAATCTTGCGGCATTGTATGCCATTGTCACTGCCGCGCCGATGCACAGCGGTACGGCAAAGCTTGCAATCACGGCAATGCGCTGCCGTTTGTGCAGGTCATCGCGGCGGATGAAATTCCAGAACACGGGCACAAGGAACAGGGCGTAGAGGGATATGAGGGGGCGGCTGAGAACAGCTGCAGCAATGGCAAGGGCACAGCCGGCAAACAGACAGCATCGCGCTGCCTGCCCACGCGCCATAACAGCCTCCAGTCCGAGCCATAAAAAGAGGTAGAGGAAGCAAATGGCTGCAATTATGGTGGTATAATAGCGGTCAGCAAAATTCGCGCACAGGAAGATACCGGACGCACAGACAGCGGCAGCCAGACCGGAGAGCAGGAGCAGGAAATTCACGCGTTTGCAATACCTGCGCACGAGTGTAAGCACCAGCAAGAACAGGAATGCCACGCTCAGTATGGTAAATATCAGCGCGGTCAGCTCCAGTGTGGGAATGCCGCCGGTACACAGCCAGATGGGATAGTAGACGAAAATAACGGGGGCAATGCCGAAATAGCTGTAATATTTTCCGTCATACAGTGCCAGATCCCATTCGTAAGCAATGCCGGAGGATTCACGCATTCCCATATCATAGGGATTTTCCAGTTCAAGGAGTGCAGGCTCTACGGGAATTTCCACATGCACCTGTCCACGCTGCCACGCGTCAAAGGTCAGTGCATTCACATCATAGACATGGGGCACATTTTCGGTACTGTAGGGTTCGATCCGGACGGACCACAGGGGCATGGCATTGCATATGATCAGTTCACAGAGGATGAAGAAAAACGCAAGAATTTCCTTATGTATCAGGTTGTGCCGGTCATAGTAGATGCGGTGCCAGCGGAAACAGCGGATGGCAGTGAACAGGACGAGGATGCCGGACAGCAGGAGAATGCGCGGGAGGGAGAAGCCAAAGGGCTTGACATTCTGTATGGACAGACCGGTGACATTCACGGGCGTTTCCGGCTGCACATCCTCAAATTGCAGATCAAGTTTGTAAACGGTTCCATGGGGAACAATGGAAAAACGGGTGGAGGTCTGGGCATGGTTCATGAGATTTCTGCCAATGTCCTGCAATTGCATGGAATGGTTCTCATCATTCATCTGACAGCGGATGCCGTAGATCGCATCCTCACTTTCCACATTCACAGTAAGATACCGGACATCCTTCCGTTCCAGAGAGAGGATAAGATTTGCATTTCCCTGCACAACAATACAGTCATCCTTTTTCTCATACAAGCCCATGACGTTCCATTCGGAAAGCGGAATTTCCTCGCTTCTGGGGTGGGTGCTGTAGCAATTGCCGCAGAACAGGACAAATTCGAGCAGGATGGAAATGCAGACGCAGCCGATACTGCCGAGTGCGAACCGACGCAGGCGGCTGGGCTGCGGACTGCGGAAACAGTACAATGCGGACGTACCGAGCAAGCCGGCAGTGATGACAGCAAGGGGCAGCGTATCCGATGCGCCGAGGGTAAAACGGCATAATGCAAGGGAGGCTGCATATAATAGAAGCAATTGTGCAGCGGCAAGGAAAATTCCCTTGCGCAGGCGGTTTTTGGGGCATTGAAACAGCAGGAGGATATTCCCTGCAAGCAGAATTGGCAATAGTACAAAAATGGAATTCATTGTGATATCTCCTATCCATCAGTGATGGCATATGTATTCATTTCGATGCTTCTTCGGACTGCTTCGCACGGCTGCGGCAGACGCGTGTTTCATAGGCACACAGCTGCCAGATGGACAGGATGCAGCAGAGAGAGAACGGCAGGATGGTCGGGGCGATGCGGTCGCGGAAAAGGTCACTGACCGGCTGCATGGTTTCACCGATTGCCGGAAAATTCTGGTCGGCATAGGCACAGAAGCGCGAGAGCGTGAACAGGCAGGCACAGATACCGCAGACAGCGCAGACGAGCGCGGCGGCATTGCATTGCCATCGCTGGGGCTTTGCACCGCAAAGGCAGAGAATGGCAGCGGCGGTCAGGAGGACGGAGCCTGTGCGCATCCAGAATGCAAACGTGGAAAAAACTGCCGGATAGTTTCCGGCATCGACTTGATATTGCCAGCCTGCCGCGGTCAGCAGGCACATTAACAACGGATAGAGGAGCGTTGTGACAACGAGCGTCACGCGCAGGAAAATCTTCAAAATTTTCATTCAGGTATTCTCCAGTGATAAAGTCATCAGTTCTGTCCATGATAAAGGCAATGCCGCACAAAGCGATACAGGCTTTTTGCGGTATTGCCTAAATACAATACCGCACGAAGCGATACAGGCTTTTTGCGGTATTGCACAAACCGATGTGCATCAATTCGTGCAAAGAAAGCAGGTGAGGAATGGAACAGAAACGAAAAAAATGGATTGCAGGTCTGTGCGGTCTTTTGCTGGTACAGCCGGTAGTGATGCTGTTATTCTACGCCGGCAGACTGCCCGACCGCTACTATCTCCGAAGCGGCGAAACGCTGGAGCTTGCGACAGTTCTGCCGATTACGGCAAAGCCGGTTGCACCTGCGGCATCCGCCTGTGCGGTACAGAATACGCCATCGGCGGTTTCGCTGCGGTTGTTTGGTATGCTTCCCATAAAAACGGCAGAAATTCAGCAAACAGAAGAAATTATGCTCATTCCCTGCGGACAGGCGTTCGGCATTCGTATGCTCATGGACGGCATGATGGCAGTCGGCTTCGGGGAAGTCCGGACTGCGCAGGGGGCATGTTGTCCGGCAGCAGAAGCAGGCATACAGGAGGGTGACATCATTCAGGCAGTCAACCGCAGTCCCATTGGCTCAGCCGAGGCATTCCGTGCGGCGGCAGCGGAGGGAAAGCCGATGCTGCTGACGGTACTGCGCGGCGGCAAAACGCTGGACATCACGCTCACACCGGCATACAGTGAGGAGGAGCATTGCTGGCTGACGGGGTTATGGGTACGCGACAGCACAGCGGGCATAGGAACACTGACGTATTATGAACCGGAAACGGGGCAATTCGGCGGACTTGGGCATCCCATCTGCGACCCTGACACGGGGGAGCTGATTCCGCTTGCAAGCGGCGAAGCGGATGCTGTGACGATACAGGGGGCGATCCGCGGACAGGCAGGCTGTCCGGGGCAGTTACAGGGTTATTTTTCCGCGTCACGTCCGATTGGTACGCTGCAATGCAACGACCGCTGTGGATTATTCGGGGAGCTGTACGAAGCTCCGGCAGAGATTCCGGCGATTCCGATGGCACTCAAGCAGGAGATTGTGCTTGGGGAGGCAGTGATACTCAGCACGGTGCGCGGTGACAGTCCGGAGATGTTCACGGTAGAGATCACGGACATTGACTATCGTTCCGACACACAGAACATGGTCATTGAGGTAACGGATGAGGCATTGCTTGCAGCGACAGGGGGGATCGTACAGGGCATGAGTGGCAGTCCGATTTTGCAGAATGGCAGGCTGATCGGAGCAGTCACGCATGTTTTTGTAAGCGACCCATCGCAGGGCTACGGCATATTTGCAGAAAGCATGTATGAAGTGAGTGAAAGCATTGCCGCACAGGGATGAAAAATGGGGCTGCATCGCGCAGCCCCGAAAAGTGCAAATCTGTTATCTGTTGTCGTCGCTGAAGCCGCTTTCAACCAGCTCAACCAGAGCATCTACAGCTGCCTGCTCGTCAGAGCCGTCAGCGATGATGCGGATATCAGTGCCGCCTACGATACCGAGGGACAGGATACCCAGCAGGCTCTTAGCGTTTACTCGACGCTCCTTCTTTTCGATCCAGATAGAGGACTTGTACTCATTTGCCTTCTGGATAAAGAAGGTTGCCGGTCTTGCGTGAAGGCCAACCTGATTCTGAACTGTAACATCTTTCACAAACATAATCATACTCTCCCATCTTTGCGTTTAAGGTTTTGTTTTTGCTTACCAGTGCATAATGTTATTATACACGGTAAATCGGACTACGTCAACGGGTTTTCGCAACATCTCCCCTGTTTTTTCAAAATTTCTACGGTTTGACAAATGTCGGGGTAATCGCAAACGGCTTGTTTGTGAATAATCACAAGAAGTTTTTGGGGATTATTCATCACGCATCTTACAAAATTAAACGGCTTTTTCTGTGCAGAATGTTGAAATGCGGTGTGGAGTTTTGGGTGATGCGGTAGTTTTGCACTTGATTTGTTGGGGGCTTCGCCTTCTTAGCTTGTCGAAAAGGTTTTTTCAGGAGTTAATACCCCTGTAACTGCCCCCACCCCAACCCCTCCCCCAACGGGGGAGGGGCTTTATAGGAGGCGGCTGCGCCGCCTCCACCGCCCAAGGGGCTGCGCCCCTTGGAACCCCGCTTGGGGGCTATCGCCCCCTTAGCCCCTGATTGAAGATTGAGGGGGCACTTCACCCCTCCCCCCTGCCCCCCTCCCGATGGGAGGGGGGGATAGCAGCCGGTGCTGCGCACCGGCACCGCGGTTTGTTGGGGGCTTCGCCCCCTTACCCCCTGATTGAAGATTGAGGGGGCACTTCGCCCCTCCCCCTGCCCCCTCCCGATGGGAGGGGGGATAGCAGCCGGTGCTGCGCACCGGCACCGCGGTTTGTTGGGGGCATCGCCCCCTTACCCCCTGATTGTGAGAGGGAGTGCACTTGCCCCTCCCAAAAGGGAGGGGCAAATCGTAATTGCTATTATGTACGCCAGCTTTCATCCATGAAGGCAATACGCGTTTGCAGCCACTCTGCCAGCCAGTCGGCAGCTTCTTTTTGTGTCCGACATGCCGCGGAACGGGGGTTGAGTTCATCTGCGGCAGCATTATTGCGGATATTGTCCCAGCGCAGATAATTGCGCTCAAACGCTGCCTGATGCTGCGCGGTATCTTCTGCAAGCATTGACAATGCGCGGTCAAATATGCCGGCTTCGCGGGCATCCGTCCATGCATTTCTGATTACTTCCTGAAACCAGTCCTCATACATCAGTACAGCAAGCCACGGGTTGATGGTTTCATAGATATCATCCACATTATACACAATATTTGCCGCATAATAGCCCTTTGCATCGGCACAGCGGTCTTTGTTGCCAAGCGCGGAATCAAAATCCCACGGCGCATGGAACGTCAGCCTGCCATCTCCGGTTTCTCCGAAATCTGCCGACATGTAAAAACTTGACCAGTAAATGTCTGCATCACAGGCAAGCTCATTGAGAAGATAGGCATCCGCCAGAGATTCCACATTCACCACAGCTTCCACCGCTTCCTGCGGTGTCAGATTCTCCGCCGGTGCAATCGTGAGCGTTTCTGCATTGAATGCATACGCCCTGTCCTCATAGGCTGCGGCATACAGAATATCATACACCGCATCCACATACGCGGCAATGAAATCATGCTGCTCCTGTGAATAAATATCGCTCTTGATGGTGTACCCTACTTCCTTTTTCCAGTCATACGCATTTTCCGGCAAAACCTGTACCGTCCTGCCGCTGCCGCCCTCCCCGTCATAGGGTGTCAGAGGAGCATTGCCGGCATAGTCAATGGTGAATTGCTGCAATGCAGGTTCATTGCCATAATACCCGTCAAATTCCAGAAAATAGCCGATGTCCGTACCCTTGTAATCCGGCTGGGCTTCTGTGATATTCACCCTGTCCACATTGATTTGCTGCTGCTCGGCAAGCAGGTACACACCCCAGTATTCCCCATTGATTTCCACCTCCACTAAGGCAGCATCCGATGCGTACAAGCCATCCTCCGCAAGCAGCTCACGAGCAATGGCGAGGGTGGTTTTGTCGCGCAGCATGGAAATATCCTTGTAGGACGCAAGCAATACCCAGTTTTTCATGTCCGCGCCGTCATTGAGTCCGCAAAGATTCTGCGGCTGTGCAAATTTCAGGCGCAGGGGTTTCTTGTCATAATTGGTCGTCCAGTTGCCGCGCACTTTGACCTGCGCTTCTGCTGCGTCCAGCAGCACGGTATTGTCCGTATCCGTGAGCGTGATCTTACAGTTTTCATAATACGGTTCAGGCGGCATGGTGTACCCCGGTGTCCATGAGGCGATCGAGGACGATACAAAGGCATTGACGGGCTTTGTCACAAAATCCATCACTGTATCGGACTGTTCCACCGTTTCGATGGACAGTACGGGCATGGTATCGCCTGTTTCATAGACATTTTCCACAGCCGGTTCTGTGGGCTGTTCCGTTGTCTGTGCCGGCTGTTCGGGCTGTTCGGGCTGTGCATTGGTACAGCCGCATAATCCAAACACTCCTGCGAGCAGGAGTGCGTAGAGTCTGTGTTTCATTCTTGTTCCTCCAGATATTTCTGGTAAAGGTCGGGACGTTTTTCCTGTGTCACGCGCAGACTTTCTGCCTGCCGCCAACGGGAAATATGCAAATGATGACCGGAAAGCAGAATTTCCGGCACTCTCTCCCCTTCCCAGATTTCGGGACGGGAATACTGCGGATACTCCAGCAGTCCGTTGAAATGGCTTACGTCCTCAAAACAGAGCGCGGACGGCAGCACACCGCTGCACATTCTTGCCACGGCATCGGTCAGCACCAGTGCCGGCAATTCACCGCCTGTGAGGACATAATCACCGATGGACACTTCTTCATCCACGATTTTATCCAGCACACGCTGGTCAACACCCTCGTAATGTCCACAGAGGAGAAACAGACTGGACATCTGGGAAAATTCCCGTGCCCTGTTCTGCGTGAGCGTTTTGCCCTGCGGTGACAGGTAAATGGTATGGGGACGCTCTCCGAGCTGTTCGCAGACTGCCTGCCAGCAGCGGTAAATCGGCTCTGCCTGCATGACCATGCCCATGCCGCCGCCATAGGGAGTATCGTCCACACGGCGGTGCTTGTCAAGAGTATAGTCACGGATATTGTGGCAGTGCACTTCAATTGCACCGGCTTTTCTGGCTCTGCCGATGATGCTTTCCGAAAGCACGGCTTCGCACATATCCGGAAACAGCGTTGCAATCTCAATCCGCATCGTCAAACAGTCCTTTCAGCGGTCGGATGGTCATATAACCGTCCTCCAGATTGGTTTCGATAATCACATCGGGAATGGCAGGAACAAGCTTTTCCTTTACACCCTCGCCGCAGCTGATGACATAGACATCATTCGCGCCGGTTTCCAGTACATCGGCAATCTCGCCGTATACTTCGCCCGTATCCGCATCGCGCACCTCAAGTCCGAGCAGATCCTGAATGAAGTAGCAGCCCTCATCCAGTTCCACATCCTCCCTGTCCATAAACAGCTGTTGACGGCGCAGGGTTTCTGCCTGTTCGCGGGTGGTAATGCCCTCCAGCTGGAGGATCGCCATATTTTTATGCACTCTTGCATGAAGAATGCGCACGGGCTTTCTGCCCTGATTATCAAAATACAGGGTGTCAAAAGAACACAAAAACGCCGCAGAATCGCACCACGGGTAAACTGTTACCTCGCCGCGCAATCCATGGACGTTTGTGATTTCGCCTATTGTCAGAAAACGATCCTGTCCCATCAGCCAATCTCCACAGCGATGGCATCCATGCCATTCTTTGCAGCGGCAGCGCGCATAATTGTGCGGACAGCCTTGGCAATTCTGCCCTGCTTGCCGATGACTCTGCCCATGTCCTCCTCTGCAACACGCAGATGGAATACAATGACACCTTCCTCATTCGGCTCATCCTGTGTAATTTCAATGGCAGCCTTATCGTCTACAAGGTCAGCCACAATGCTGTATAACAATTCTTTCATGATGATTCTCCTTGTTTGCATTTACAGAGAATAGAAGCCCGAAAGCATGATGCTCCAGCTTCTACCTCCGCTTTGCACATTGCTTACAGAACGCCCTCGTTCTTCAGGATGGTCTTTACGGTATCAGTCGGCTGTGCGCCCTTAGCGATCCAGTCCTTAGCCTTATCAGAATCAACCTTTACTACGCTCGGTTCCTTGGTCGGATCATAGTAACCGATTTCCTCGATGAATCTGCCATCTCTGGGGTATCTGGAATCAGCAACAACGATACGATAGAAAGGAGCCTTCTTCGCACCCATTCTTCTCAGTCTGATTTTAACTGCCATTTTGTTTCACCTCCACATAAAAATTCATATATATTCAAGCGGGGAACCGCGTTGAATCGGGATAATTACGCCATCGGGGGCATTCCGCCGCCCTTGCCGCCTACCTTGTCGAAATTCATGCCGGCAAGGTTCTTGCGCATCCGGCGCGTCATCATCTTGGTTTTCTTGCCGCCGGTAAACTGCTTCATCATCTTCTGCATCTGGTCATACTGCTTGAGCAGACGATTGACATCCTCCACCTTTGTACCGGAACCAGCCGCAATTCTGCGCTTTCTGGACGGATTGATAATGGAGGGCTTGGCACGTTCTGCCTTGGTCATGGAAGTGATCATTGCCTCCAGACGGTAGAACTGCTTGTCGTCAATGTCCTCATCCTTGATTTTATCGCCCACGCCCGGAAGCATGGACACGATGGATTTGAGAGAACCCATCTTGCGAATCTGGCGCAGCTGGTCGAGCAGGTCGTTCATATCAAACTTCTGCTCCTGCACCTTCTTTGCCAGCTTTTCGGCATCTTTCTGGTCAATGACGGTTTCCGCACGTTCGATCAGCGTGAGGACATCGCCCATACCGAGAATACGGGATGCCATACGGCTGGGGTGGAATTTTTCAAATTCATCCAGTTTTTCGCCCATACCAACAAATTTGATGGGCTTACCGGTAACAGCAAGTACGGACAATGCCGCACCGCCTCTGGTATCGGAGTCGAGCTTGGACATGAGCACACTGTCAATGCCCAGTGCATCGTCAAAGGATTTTGCCACATTCACGGCATCCTGACCGGTCATTGCGTCAACGACCAGCATGATTTCGTGGGGCTGTGTTTCTTCCTTGATGTTCTGCAGCTCCTCCATCAGCTCTGTATCAATATGCAGTCTGCCGGCGGTATCGAGGATCACAATGTCATGGCCGTAGTCCTTGGCATAGCGAAGTGCCTGTTTTGCGATGACAACGGGATCAATCTGTCCCATTTCAAACACCTTCACACCGGCGCGTTCACCGACCACCTGCAGCTGATTGATCGCCGCCGGACGGTAGATATCACAGGCTGCAAGCATCGGGCGGTGTCCCTCATTTTTGAGGTATTTCGCAAGCTTTGCAGCGTGTGTGGTCTTACCGGAACCTTGCAGACCGCACATCATGATAATGCACGGCGGCTTGGACGGCATATTCAGGCGAGCATTCGCGTCACCCATAAGGGCGCAAAGCTCCTCATTTACAATTTTGATCACCTGCTGGGCAGGTGTCAGGCTGGAGAGTACTTCTTCGCCGACTGCACGTTCAGAAACCTTGCCCACAAAGTCCTTGACGACCTTGTAGCTGACATCGGCTTCAAGCAGTGCAAGACGGACTTCGCGCATAGCTTCCTTGACATCGGATTCCGTCAGTTTGCCGTGGGATTTTAATTTTTTAAAGACGTTATTGAGCTTTTCCGAAAGTCCTTCAAATGCCATGTTTCGTCCTCTCTTTCAACTATAGTAACAGCAAGCCATCTCTGGCAAGCTGTGCAATTTCCGTGTCCGTACCGCCGCAGTGGTGCAGAATGGTTTCCAGACATTCGCGCATTCCAACAATGCGCTTTGCCATGCCGAGTTTTGCTTCAGTTTCGAGCAATGTCTGTTCCGTATGGCGGATGCTGTCCCGCACTGCCTGTCGGGTGATGCCGCGTGTTTCGGCGATTTCCGTCAGGGACAAGTCCTCATTGAAATACAGCTCTGCAATATCGCGCTGTCTTGCGGTCAGAAGCTCTCCATAACAGTCGAGGAGAAGCACGAGGGATAAATTCTTTGCCATCCTGCTTTCCTCCCTTGTAAAGCTTTTTCACTTTCTATAGTATACCACAACTGAGGGGGAAAGTCAAGGGACTTTACAAGGTTTTTGATTTTTGTAGGAATGCACAAAAACGTGCGTCATTACGGCGCACGTTTCAGCTTATGGAAGAATTTTGAGGATTCTTGTTTCAAAACAGGCTGTTATTCGGGGATTTGCATCAGAATTCCGTAATCAATGCAACAGTCCGTTTCAGGATAAGCAACACATCGCTAAAATCCGGTGTTCCGCTGCGGTCAACGTCAGCACTCTTGACTGCCCGTGCATCCAGTGCCGAACCAGTCAGAAGATGCTTGGAAAGTATCAGCACATCCAGAATACTGATTTCACCATCGGCATTGACATCTCCTGCGCTGATCGTTCCGGTAGTACCGTCAGGCTTTGTTGTTTCCGGTGCGATCTCCGTGTGTGCGGCAGTGGTGGTAGTGGAGGGCGCATTGGTGATGGTCGTGACAACGGTCGTGCCGTCATAGAGCGTGGTTGCGGTGGTGACGGTCGGCTCCGGTCTGGAATCCGAACCGAATCCACCAACGTCCGTGTAGGCAGTTGTCGTCGTGACAGTGGTATGCCGTGTTTTCACGGTCGTGGTGTTCGTCTGCTCCGGTTCATCGGAATCTGCGGTCGTTGCATTCGGATCAGGAAGGATGGTCACATCCATACGGGCAACCTGTTCAAAGAATGTTTCCGATGTACAGAAGATGACGTAGAATTCACCTGCACTTTTCGCGGTGATGATTCCGTTTTCATAGCTTGCATGTTCCTCGTAAACAATGCACGGCAGTCCGATATAAGCTTCATCCACGGGAATGGTATCGCCGATATTGGCATAATACTCATAGCAGACAACGCCGTCCTCATTGGTGTACAGATTGGTCGTGAACACTGCGGTAGTTTCCTGCGGTCTGGCAGTCGTTCCTGTACTAACTACTGTACCGACAGGACCAAACTGCGTACCAGTGGTGGTTTCCGTGGTCGGGAGCGTGGTTCTGTAGGTATGCTTTGTTGTGTCCATGGTCATACCGGTCATCACATCATCAGGAGCGTCAGTCACGGCAGTAGTTTCCCAAGTAATTTCCGTATCCGGTGTGGGATCAATCGTGGTTTGCACTGTACCGCCCGTCCAGACCGGACTGCTTGTAGTGGTCACCAGCACTGTACCCACAGGGTTAAAACCGGTCGTTTCCGCAGATGGAGTTTCTGCATAGAGATTCACATGAAGAATCGTGTAAAGGTCAACGGATTGATCATTGTAGGCTACATAGACGTTGTATGTTCCCGGTCGGTCTGCGTTGTCAACCTCAAACGTATCAAACTTGAAGTACTTCTCATTGGTAATTGGCTCATTTTCCAGAATATAGCCGTTTTTCTGAGAAAACACACAAGCTGTGATGCCATCCAGATACAGCGGTGTGCCAAGCATCCAATCAATGGTGTTGAAATTCAGCGACATTTGCAAAGCCTCCGAGGGTGCATCTGCCACAGTTGTTGCAGTGGTTTCTGCAGTGCCGACAGTTCCGGCAGCATCTGCCGCCTGTACGGGCAGGCTTGCTGCACACATTGCCCCCGCCAGCATCAGGGAAATCAACATTTTTTTCATACAGATCATCCTTTCTTTCATGGTTTGCGATTCCTGTTGTGAAGAAATCCAAGCATTTCTTTGTGCAATTTCATTATACCACAAATCCCCACATATTGCAATACTTCATCCCTCATTTCTGGTTTTTTTATATACCCGACTAATTACCTCCCTGATTTTGAGCAATGTGCACAAAAAAGGAGCATCCCATACAAACGGGATGCCCCTCACAATGAAAATCAAACAGAAAAATGCGGATTATTCAGCCTTCTTGGACTCTTCAGATTCCAGCTTCTTTTCAAGCTTGTCAAGCTGATTTGCAGCAAAGCCTCTGCCGCCAACACCGAAGGAGATCGCAAATGCGATGCACAGTGCAGCGATGATGAGGATGAATGTGCTCTCTACAATTGCATTCGCAATACCGAGCTGGCTCATGCAGAGGAAGCCCAGTACAACGTAAATTGCAGCCTTTGCAGCAATTGCAGTTGCCTTTGCCTTGGGGAACTTGGAAATGATTGCATTTTCTGCGGTATTTGCAGCGAAAATGCCGAAGCCCAGAATCAGTACAATGCTGATTGCGGTCGGAACATAGCCGAGGATGATCTCACCAACATCAGTCAGTACCGGCAGACGCAGAACATTGATGCCCTGTACCAGGAAAATTACCACGAGCAGGTACTTTACTACTGCGCTGATAATCTTGGAAAGCTGTACCTTCTTTGCAGGTGTACCGGTAATCTTCTCAATGAGAGAATCTGTACCAATGCCAGCCAGCAGGTTTTCCAGCAGACCGGAAACCAGATTGGAAATGAATACGCCGATTGCAATGATTACAATTGCACCGAAAATGTTCGGAATTGCTGCGAAAACAGAAGATACGATTGCATTGGTCGGTGCAGAAATTGCAGCGATACCGAGCTGGTCCAGTGCGGATGTGATGACAATGAGCAGAATGAAGCCATAAACAACGTTTGTCAGGATATTGGAGAAGGATGCCTTTTCGCTTGCCTCAACGCCGCTTTTCTTCTGCAGCTCGTCAATCTTGGTTGCCTTCAGAACGGGCAGGAGCAGGTCCTTGACGATGTTTGCAACGAAAATACCGATTGCAAGAATCAGACCAGCTGCAACGAGCTTAGGCAGGAAGGACAGGAAGGAATTTGCAAGACCGGAAATGGGTGTGGAAACACTGTGCATTCCGAGCTTGTCCAGTACGCCGGGGAGGAACAGGAGGAAGGTTACGAAGTACACGAGCTTGACAATGAATGCCTTTGCGTTCTTTGCAGCGTCATCCTTGATGCCTACCTTGGCGAGGAGTTCGTCTGCCTTAATCTTGTCGAGGAGCTTAATCAGCAGCGACTTGACGATACCGGCAGCGACGAATGCGATCACCAGCAGAATCAGGGCAAACAAAATGTCCGGAATCATGCCGAAAACCGAATTCAGGAAGTTCAACAGTACGTTCATAAGTAAACGACTCTCCTTTTATGTATTTGCCATCTGTATCCGGCAGGGATTCCACAGCCAGACGGCAGCTGTGGGGACAGTGTTTGATTTTCATTTGTTAGATCTACCGGATGCTCCCAGTACATCCACATGCAAAAAAAGTCAAGAATCCTGCCACATTCTATGATAATTTAATTATAACACCTTTTTTGCGCATTGTCAAGGCAGGTATGCACTGCAATCTGCACAAAAAAGAGGCATCAGATTTGGAGAGCATGTAGGAAGAAAACCGCAGGCTCTTGACAAAAACGCACAAATATTGTATAATGAAGTCAATTACAGGATTGGAGGCTGGTACAATGGCAAAAGACAAAAAGAAACCCATGGACGAGCTGGAGCGCGCCTACGCGCTTCTGGAGGAAAAGGAGGTACGGGAAAAGAAGAATAAAAACGACCTTCTGATGTTTTTCGCAGGGCTGCTGATGTTTGCAGGCGGAGTATTCATGATTCTGCAAAACGTCATTGTCCGCAGCAGTTGGGGTACTTCTTTCTACCACATTGGTACATGGAATGTTCCGAACGGTCTGATCATGCTTCCGGTGCTGATCGGCATTGTGATGCTGTTTGTGATGGAAAGGAAGATTTTCGGCTGGATCGTATTCGGTCTGGGCATATTGTTCATATTGCTGACAGTGATCATGAGTGTGAGTATTACTTGGAAAACCTCGAATGCGTACATGTTCCTGCTCATGTTCGGACTTGCGGCTGCCGGCGGCGGTATGCTGATGAAGGTATTGTTCGGGAAATGACCTGACAACAGAATCCCCCTGATTTCTTCAATCAGGGGGATTTTTTTACGCTTACAGTGCAGCTACCAGTCCGATAGTATACTTCAGAATCAGCAGTGCGTCAGATGCGGTGGGCTTGCCGTCGCCGTCCACATCCGCATTTTCTGTGCCGCCCTCACGCAGCGGTACACCCTCCAGCAGGTTGCGGTTGAGTACGAGAACATCTACAATGCTCACTTCACCGTCACAGTTGGCATCACCCATCATTTCACCCTTGGTTTCGGCTACGATGGCAATACCGCCGTCCTTCCATGCTACTTCGCCCAGTTCTGCGTAATAGCTTGCCGTTGTTGTGTCGTTCCAGATATGGGGTACATACTCGGATTCACAGTAATCAACCTTGTAAAAATCGCCGACTGCTGCCGTTTCCGGTACTGTCACATAATAACACGCCATAATACCGCAGCCCTTTGTCGGTTTTGCTGATGCCCATGTCATCCAGCTTACCTCCGGACTGGTACTGGTGGTCATGGTGAATAATACCGTCTCACCATCCGGTGTTTCATGCCCGATTTCGGACACGATCTCATAGGTACAGCGTTCATCAACCTGCACACCGAATTCAATGGCATTCACGCCCGGATTGGAGTTCACAGCAACCGTCACCGGTACACGGTACTCCATTTCCTTGAGCTGTGCCAGTGTCAGCTTGACCTGCTCGACCTCTACATTGATTTTCTTCTCTGCCGCCTGCGCGGAAATACCCATGGATGCTGTCAGCATCGCAGCTGCCGACAGTACTGTGGCTGCCTTTGCCATGAATTTTTTCATCATTTTTACTCCTTCCATCTTCGTGCATACCGTGCATTCCCTCCAATGCACGGACAGTTTCGTATGCATAACGTACAATATCGCCTTTGTGCGGTATTGCCTTAACGTTAACTGTCACTTATATTATACAACATGGAAAGCAATAGTGCAAGAGGAAAATGAAATTTTATGAAAAAATTCTACATTCTGCGCTGAAAATGCTATTTCACCGCGCGGCAGACAACGACGGCATAGTCATATGCCCCGATGGTCAGCGTGGAATCAGAAAGTGTACCGTGCTCCATGCATTCGTAGGCATAGCCCTCCTGCCATGGTGTAAATGCCACGGTCTGCTCATGCTCCGTGCGGTTGACATAGACCTGCACGGCAACGCCTGCGGTGGTCTGCACACGGACAAATGCCATGACATCCTCCTGTGCCGGCAGGAATTGCAGTCTGCCATTGGCAAAGACCTTGTGCGCCCTGCGGATTCTGCCCAGCTCCTTGAAATACGCAATCAGCGCAGTATCCTCCTTGCCCCACGGATAGCAGCGGCGGTTGAACGGGTCCTTGTAGCCCTGCAAGCCGGCTTCATCGCCGTAGTAAATACACGGCACACCGGGGAGGAAATACAGAATCGCCATTGCCGACTGGAGCATTGCCTTGCCCTTTGCGTATTCATAGGGATTGAGGTATTTTTCTGCCATCCAGTCCTTGGATTTATCATCGCAGTTTTCGCCGCCGAAGCGGTTGATGGCACGTTCAATGTCGTGGGTGGATACGAAATTCATCAGCACATCCACCGAGGGCTTGGGGTAGTTTTCCAGAATCCCCATCACACGCAGGTGGAATTCATGCGCGGACATACCCTTGACATAGCCGATAATCGCGTCACGGAACGGATAATTCATCACGGAATCGAGCTGATTTCCCAGAAGATAGCGGCGTTTGACACCATAGCTTTCCTTGTTGGAGGCATCCTCCCAGACTTCGCCAATGACGATTTTTTCAGAGCCGTGCTTCTTGACTGCACTGTTGAGATTGTCGAGAAACTCGTCCGGCAGTTCATCTGCCACGTCCAGACGGTAGCCTGCCGCGCCCAGAGAGATCCAGTAATCGAGCACACCGCCCTCACCGCAGATATAATTGGTATAATCCCTGTGATTTTCGCGGACATTCGGGAGGGTATCGATCCCCCACCATGCCTCGTATTCATTGGGGAAATTCCAGAACGTGTACCACTTGAAATAGGGGCTTTCCTGTGACTGGAACGCACCGACAGTATCATATCTGCCGAACTTATTGAAATACACGCTGTCCGCGCCGGTGTGAGAGAATACACCATCCAGAATCACGCTGATTCCGTATTGCTTCGCCTCCTCGCAGAGAATGCGGAATTCCTCGTTCGTACCAAGGAGGGGGTCAACATTGCGGTAATTGGCGGTATTGTAGCGATGGTTTTCGTGGGATTCAAAAATCGGGTTGAGGTAAATGCAGGTCACGCCCAGATCGGAAAGATAGGGGAGCTTCATGCGGATGCCCTCCAGATCGCCGCCGAAATAGTCGTTGTTCCACACATGCCCGTTCTCATCGGGCTTATAATACGGTGTACCGCCCCAATCCTCGCGCAGGACTCTGCCATAGGGGATATTGTCGTGGGGCTTGCCGCTTTTGCAGAAACGGTCGGGGAAAATCTGATACAGGATACCGCCTTTGAGGAATTCGGGGGTTTTGTAGTCCTCGCTGTAGATGGTCAGCTGAAAGAGGTCGCCCTCGTCCAGATTGCCCAGATGTCCGTCCCTGCGCTTGATATAATGCCGCTGTCCGTTCTGGGTATAAGCGAAGTAATAATAATGCACACCGACATATTTCGGGAGAAACTCCGCAGACCAGACGCGGCAGTCCTCCTCCTCGGCAGTCATGCGCAGATTGAGAAAGCGTTCTTTGAAGCCCGTACGGAAAATGACCAGAACGGGCGGATAATCGGGATGGACATCCTTGGGCAGACGGAGATTGAAGTGGCAGAGCTTGCCTTTCCGCACTGCGCCGAAGGGCGTTTTGTACGCCGCATCCCAGCTATCGTAGATATGGTTCATAGTATTCACTCCTGTTGGAAATGTATGGCAGAACCGCCGGCTGTTTCGCAGCGGCGGTTCTGTTTTTTTGGGGGGCTTTGCCCCTAAAACCCCTATACTTAGTCCCGACCTGCGGATACAGGCCGGGACTAACTCATTTTCATTCAAAAGCTCCGCGCTTACACCAGTCCCCAGATATCTCTTGCGTAGTCGCTGACGCTTCTGTCGGCGGAGAAGATGCCTGCGCCGGCGGTGTTCATCAGGGACATGCTTGCCCAGCGTTCCTTGTCTGCGTAAAGCTCAGAGCTGTATGCCTGTGCTCTTGCATAATCATCGAAATCAGCCAGAACCATATAGGGATCAGAATTTCTCAGGGAATTTGCTACCTCATTGAACGTGCAGCCATTGATACCATGGTACATACGATCAATGCAAGCACGGACGATCGGATTATTGTTATAAATATCCTGCGGATTGTAATGCGGCTTGCGCGCATTGACTTCCTCAGTTTTCATACCAAAGATGATAATATTCTCATCGCCTACCGCGTCACGGATCTCTACATTTGCACCGTCCAGTGTACCCAGTGTTACCGCACCATTGAGCATCAGCTTCATATTGCCGGTACCGGATGCCTCTGTACCTGCCAGAGAGATCTGCTCCGAAATATCACTTGCCGGCATGAGCAGCTCGGACATGCTTACACTGTAGTTTTCTACGAAATTCACGGACAGCTTATCCTTGATGTTCGGGTTCTTGCGGATCTCTTCGGAAATTGCCCAAATCATCTTGATGATCTGCTTTGCCAGATAATAACCCGGTGCAGCCTTTGCTGCAAAAATATAGGTCTTGGGTGTGAAATCTGCATCCGGATGCTCCAGCAGATAATTGTACTGCGCCAGAATGTTCATCACATTCAGATGCTGACGCTTGTATTCATGCAGCCGCTTTACCTGTACGTCAAAAATGCTGTCCGGATTGAGTACTGCCTTGGATGTGCTCTTGACATACTTTGCAAAGCGTTCCTTGTTTGCTCGCTTGATCTTCATCAGTTCTTCCAGAACTGCCTTATCGTGTGCAAATGCTGCAAACTTAGACAGCTCAGCAGCATCTCTGAGGAAGCCGTCACCGATGTTTTCACGCAGCAGCTCCGTCAGTCCCGGATTGGACTGGTACAGCCAGCGGCGGTATGCAATACCATTGGTCACATTCTTGAACTTTGCCGGTGTGTCCTGCGCTTCTTCACGGAATACGTCCGTCTTGATGATTTCAGAATGCAGCTTGGATACGCCGTTGACGCTGTGGGATGCAGCCACGCAAAGCGTTGCCATGTGAATCATATTGTCCTTGATGATGGACATTCTTGTGGTCTTTGCGCTGTCGTAGCCGTTGCGCTCCATCAGGCTCTGGCAGTAACGGTTGTTGATTTCCACAATAATGGAGAAGATTCTCGGAATGACATGCTTGACAAGGTTCACATCCCACTTTTCCAGAGCTTCTGCCATGACGGTGTGGTTGGTATAGGCAAAGGTCTTTGTTACAATATCCCATGCCTGATCCCAGCCGTAGCCGCAGTCATCGAGCAGGATACGCATCAGCTCCGGAATTGCCAGTGTCGGGTGGGTGTCGTTGATATGGATGGCAACCTTTTCATGCAGATTGTCCAGTGTACCATATACATTCATGTGGGTGTCAACAATATCGCCCACGGATGCTGCACACAGGAAGTACTGCTGACGCAGACGCAGGGACTTGCCCTCCAGATGATTGTCATTGGGATAGAGGATCTTGGAAATTGCATTGGCAATGGAATTCTGTCCCAGTGCTCTTGCATAATCACCCTGATTGAACATTTCCATGTTGAAATTGGGGGCTTTTGCCGTCCACAGACGCAGTACGGAAACGCCCTCGCTGCCGTAACCGGATACATACATATCCACCGGTGTTGCCAGTACGGAATTGTAGTTGACATGGGAAATGTGGTGGTACTGGTTATCCCAGTATTCGTTCAGCTCGCCCTCGAAATGAATCTCAATGGCTCTTTCCGGCTTCGGGTCAAGCCATACACTGCCGCCCGGCAGCCAGTTGTCGGGAAGCTCTGTCTGCCAGCCCTCCTCGATTTTCTGGCGGAAAATACCGTACTCATAGCAGATGGAATGTCCCATTGCCGGCATTCCCTGTGTTGCCATGCCGTCAAGATAACACGCAGCCAGTCTGCCCAGACCGCCGTTGCCCAGACCTGCGTCCGGTTCACAGTTGTAAATCTTGTCGAGCTTGATGCCGAATTCACCGAGCACCTGCGCAACGCCGTCCACCATTTCCAGATTGTACAGGCTTGTCTTGAGGGAACGGCCCATCAGGAATTCCATGGACAGGTAGTATACCTGCTTCTTGCCTGCGGAATGTACCTGATTGATAAAATGATGACGCATCTTCTTGAGCTTTTCCACTACCATTGCAGACAAGATCTGATATACCTGCTGGTCGGATGCCTCATCGGGGGATACGCTGAATTTTGTCTGAAGGTTGTCGATAAACGCCTTCTTGAAATTCTCGATTTCTGTCGCTTTCATTACTGCCATAATACTCTTTCCTGCTCCTCCTACTGGAGCAGCTCTCCTTTCCGGTCTGAAAAATAACACCAATCCTACCATCTATGCCCATTCCGGACGCTGTGCACCGGAATACGGCTCTATACGATCCTCGTGTGGATCATTCACAGACAATACGATACAAAGCCGTCAGGCGGTCTTTGTATGCTACTGCCTATTATATAGTATACCCGATTTCCCCACTGCTTGCAATTGACGTTTTCGCCAAATATTCCTCCCCAATTCTTTACAACATGTATATACTGAAGAAAATCACGGAAAAAATCCGTGATTTTCCAATTGGTTTATACTACTTGTTATCATCCTTTGCCAGACATTCTGTCAGGATCTCGTGCATTTCAGGGTATTGCCGCTTTACGCGGAGAATTCTGCCGTCCGCATCCAGAAAGCAATGGGTGCTTGTACCTGTACAGCAGATCTCCCCCGTGGCAGTATTGCGCACTTCATAGGAAAAGCCGTAGCGCAGACCGTCATAATGATTGACGCGCGTAAGAATTTCCACGCTGTCACCGAACCGCACCATTTTCTTGTAGCTTGCCTCCACCGTCAGAACGGGGCATACAATGCCCTTGTTTTCCTGCGCAGCAAAGCTCATGCCGATGGCATCGAGGTAGAAAATACGCGCTTCCTCAAACCAGCGGATATAGTTGGAGTGGTGGACGATGCGCATCTGGTCGGTTTCGTAATAATGCGGTGTTCTGGGGTATTTTACCATGGCTTATTCCTCCGCCTCTGCCGGAGCATCCTTCTTCTTGCGGAATACGATCAGCTTGCTGATGAAGTAATTCGACAGCGTGATGATCACCTGCTGAAGGAAGTAGAACAGGGCATAGATGATGATATTCTTCGAGCCGTCCTCGCGCACATAGAACAGCGTTGCTACCTGCATGATGAGCACGGTCATCCCCCATGTGACAAGTCTGCCGGAAATAAACGTCCAGAATTCCCACATGAGCTGCCGGAATTCCTTTGCTTCACTCTTAAAGACATAGACCTTATTCACATAGAACGCGAAAATCACGGCAACTGTCCATGCAGTCGTGGTGGAAATGAAATTCTCCACGTTCGGCGACCAGTCCACCAGTGCGAGCAGTCCGAATTCCACACCGAACTGCACAATGGTGTTGACGATGGTCGTCAGTACACCATAGTATATGTACACGATCAACTCCTCAAAGCGGTCATAGAGCTTCTTCAGGGGCTTGGGGAGGAGCTTGACACAGAAATGCAGAAATGCTTCCATAGTGTTGTCCTTTCAAAAAAATGGCATTTGCCTCCCTCCAGATTGCGCCGGAAAGAGGCGATGCGTTGGTTTACATTAACTCACAAATCAGATTAGAGAATGCTACCGGATCATCCACCGGCATACCCTCAATCAGAAGTGCCTGATTGTAGAGCAGCTGGCTGTACTTCTTCAGCTTCTCATCATCCGTACCATGCAGTGCGGTCAGGCGTTCAAATACCGGATGCTTGGGGTTGATTTCCATTACCAGCTTTGCCTGTACCTTATTCTCTGTCGGCATTGCATTGAGTACCTTTTCCATCTCCAGTGTCAGGTCGCCCTCACTGGTCAGGCAGACAGGATGGCTCTTCAGGCGGCTGGAGAGTGTAACTCTCTGTACTCTGCCGTCAAGTGCACTGCACATCACGTCAAACATTGCCTTGCCGGCTTCCTTCTTCTCGTCAAGCTCTTTCTTTTCTTCCTCGGTGTCAAGGTCAATATCATTTGCAGATACGGACTTGAACTGTTTGTCCTGATAGGACATCATTGTCTTGACTGCGAATTCATCCACATTGTCAAGGAAGAACAGGATCTCGTAGCCCTTTTCCAGTACGGCTTCCGTCTGGGGCAGGGATTTGATGCGCTCGATGGAAGAACCGGTTGCGTAGTAGATTTCTTTCTGGGATTCGGGCATGTTCTCCACATATTCTGCAAGTGTAACGGGCTTGTCCCCTCTGGAAGAATGGAACAGCAGCAGATCCTGCAATGCCTCCTTGTGCATACCATAATCACTGTATACACCGTATTTCAGCTGCAAGCCGAATGCTTCGAAGAACTGCTCGTACTTCTCACGGTCGCTCTTGAGCATGGAGGTCAGCTGGCTGTGAATGGTCTTTTCAATGCTCTTGGCAATGAGCTTGAGCTGGCGGTCGTGCTGGAGCATTTCACGGGAAATGTTCAGGGACAAATCCTCGGAATCCACCAGACCGCGTACAAAGCTGTAATAATCCGGCAGCAGGTCGCCGCACTTGTCCATAATCAGTACACCGTTGGTGTAGAGCTGCAAGCCCTTTTCGTAATCTCTGGAATAGAAATCGTAGGGGGCTTTGGACGGGATATACAGCAGTGCGTCATAGGAAATCATTCCCTCATTGTGCACATGCTTGTATGCCATGGGCGGCATATAATCAACAAATTTCTCCTGATAGAAATTGTTGTAATCATCATCCGTCAGCTCTGTACGGTTCTTTCTCCACAGCGGTACCATGCTGTTGAGCGTGTCGAGAGTGTACTGGGTTTCGTACTCATCCTCCGTACCATCTGCAAGCACCTGATGACCGATCTCCATCTGAATGGGGAAACGGATGTAGTCGGAATACTTCTTGACCAATGCCTGAATGCGGTACTGTTCGAGGAACTCGCTGTAGTTTTCCTCCTCGGAATCCTCCATCAGCTCCAGAACGATCTGTGTGCCGTGGGTTGCCTTGTCGCATTTGTGGATGGTGTAGCCCTCCACGCCCTCGGAAGTCCACTGGTACGCTTCATCCTGTCCGAACGCCTTGGAATATACCGTCACACGCTTTGCCACCATGAATGCGGAATAGAAGCCGACACCGAACTGACCGATGATCTGCTGATCCTCACCGAGCTTGTTGTCGGTCTTGAATTGCAGAGAACCGCTGCTTGCGATCGTACCGAGGTTGTGTTCCAGCTCCTCGGCAGTCATACCAATGCCGTTATCGGTAATGGAAATGGTTCTCGCGTCCTTGTCCACATCAATGCGGATGCAGAAATCATCCTTATTCATGCCCACGCTGTCATCCGTCAGGGACTGGAAATACAGCTTGTCGATGGCATCACTTGCATTGGAAATCAGTTCACGCAGGAAAATCTCCTTATGTGTATAAATCGAATGAATCATCATGTCCAGCAGTTTTTTGGATTCTGCCTGAAATGCCTTTTTCTCCATTGTTTTTTCCTCTCTCTTTCTGATTTTAGCACTCCCACATTTCGAGTGCTAAAATCAGTATAGCACTTTTCGTTTGAAAATGCAATAGGGGGTATGAAAGTTTCACAAAGTTTTCACAGAGGAGGAACTTTCCTCCTTCAGAAATATCGCCTTCAGGGGAGGGGCTATATTTCGGGGACTTCGCTGTACAGCCCGTCCCCTCTGCTTCACTTCGTTCAGCATCTCCCCACCCCGTCAATGTCGTCAACTTTAGGAAAGTTGTGCAAAAATCGCCCACCCCCCTGCCCCCCTCCCAGAGGGAGGGGGGATTAAATCGGGGGCTGCGCCCCCGATCCCCGCTTCCGCCTGCGGCGGTTTTTTGGGGCTGCCGCCCCTTACCCCCGCTTAAGTTGATGACATTGCCCACCCCGTGGGGAGTCACCCGTACCCCTTTTGTGGGGCTATCGCCCCACACCCCATTTTTAGGTTTTTCGACAGACTGAACTATTTCTTGTCCTTATACTCCAGCTTGCTGCTGAATTTCCGCAGACTATAGCCCTCCTTGACCGTCATTGCACCGCGGTCGATCGCAAGAGAATAATCCGGAACATCCTTTGTCACAGTCGTACCAGCTGCGGTATATACATACTTGCCAAGCTTGACAGGGGCAATCAGATTGGTGTTGCAGCCGATGAAGCAATTATCACCGATCACACAGCGGCTCTTGACAATACCGTCATAGTTGACAGTCACCGTGCCGCAGCCAAAGTTGACTTTCTTTCCGACATCACTGTCGCCAACATAGGTCAGATGCGCCACTGCTGTACCCTCGCCGATGGTAGAATTCTTGATTTCTACAAAGTCACCGATTTTTACACCCTGCTTGATGTGGCTGTTCGGACGGATATGGACAAACGGGCCGATTTTTACATTCGCCTCAATGATGGACTTGTATGCCTGTACATAATTGAGCTGTACGCCATCCTCTACGGTGCAGTTTTCAATGACGCAGTTCGGGCCGATGGTGCAGTTTTCACCGATGGTGGTCTTGCCGCGGAGAATTGTACCTGCAAGAATCTGCGTACCTGCGCCAATTTCCACATCCGGCTCAATGGTGATGCCGTCCGTGCAGGTGAATACAACGCCGTTATCCAGATGCTTGTCGATCATGCGCATTCTGGCAATGGTGTTCAGCTCCAGCAAATCGCGCTGGCTGTTTGCGCCGAGGATCACATCGGTGTTCTCTGTGCAGAATGCACCTGCCTTTTCGCCCATTTCGAGCAGAATTGCCACGGTATCAGTCAGATAGTACTCCCCTGCGGCATTTTCACAGCCGAGGGACTGCAATGCTTTCAGCAGTGCACCGGTCTTGAACCAGTACGCGCCGGAATTGATCTCGCAGATGGCTTTCTGCTCTGCATTGGCATCCTTTTCCTCGACAATGCCGGCAATGCCGGTTTCTGTACGCAGGATTCTGCCGTAGCCGGTGGGATTCTGGATGGACGCGGTAATCACAGTTACTGCATTGCCCTGTGCGTCATGCGCAGCCTTTGCCTGTGCGATGGTTTCCGCATCCAGAAACGGTGCATCACCGCAGAGCACGAGCGTGCTGCCGGTGGTATCCTTTTCCAGAAAAGCGGCTGCCTGCTGTACTGCATGGCCGGTGCCTTTCTGTTCTGCCTGCAAAACGGTGGTATATCTGCCGTTCAGGTATTCGTCGATCTGTTCACCGCAGAAGCCCTTGACAATGCACAGGTCACGCACATCAGCGGCTTCACATGCACCGATCACCCATTCAAGCATCGGTCTGCCGAGCACCTCACAGAGGGGCTTGGGGCGGTTTGCTTTCATTCTCTTTCCCTTGCCGCCGGCAAGGATCACGCCAAAATTCATAATGGTTTTCCTCCAATTCAAACAAATTCTCATGCAACAGCAATGCATGTTATGGAATATACCCTGAGAGGGGCAATTTCCGCAAAACAGGGGGATATGGAGCAGCAGCCCCAAACACCGCCGCAGCGCGGCAGAACTGGGGGGAGTTATGGGGTGCCTGCCCGGAAAAATCCTTTCCGATACCCAGTCACTAAACGCTGCTCCATCTCCGTACATACTTCTTATTATCGCAGATATTCCTGTTTTTTTCAAGAGTTTTTCGGGAGTTTTCATTTTTTTCATAATTTTTGTGAAAAATGACATAAAAATATGGAAGATTTTTTTCTCAAAACCTATAGCTTTTTTTGAAAAGATGTGTTATAATAGAGATAAGTCTGAAACAGGGCACAACTGCGCCCTGTGAAAGATCAAAATTGAATTGGAGGTAAAAACCAATGAGCACAAAATACGTTTATCAGTTCAATGAGGGCGACGCTTCTATGCGCAACACCCTCGGTGGTAAGGGTGCAAACCTGGCTGAGATGACCAACATGGGTCTTCCGGTACCGCAGGGCTTCACCATTTCTACTGAGGCTTGCACAAAGTACTATGAAGACGGTCGTCAGATCAACGATGAAATCATGGCTGAAATCATGAAGAACATCGAAATCATGGAAGAAAGAGTCGGCAAGAAGTTCGGCGATAAGGAGAATCCGCTTCTCGTTTCCGTTCGTTCCGGCGCAAGAGCTTCCATGCCCGGTATGATGGATACCATCCTCAACCTCGGTCTGAACGAGGAAGTTGTTGAGTTCATGTCCGCTAAGTCCGGTAATCCCAGATGGGCTTGGGACTGCTACAGAAGATTCATCCAGATGTATTCTGACGTAGTTATGGAAGTTGGTAAGAAGTACTTCGAAGAACTCATCGACCAGATGAAGGAAAAGAAGGGCGTTACACAGGACGTTGAGCTGACTGCTGATGACCTCAAGGAACTGGCTGGCCAGTTCAAGGCTGAGTACAAGTCCAAGATCGGCGAGGACTTCCCGACCGATCCCAAGGAGCAGCTGATCGGTGCTGTTAAGGCTGTATTCCGCAGCTGGGACAACCCCCGTGCAAACGTATATCGTCGTGACAACGACATTCCGTACAGCTGGGGTACTGCTGTAAACGTACAGATGATGGCATTCGGCAACATGGGCGATGACTGCGGTACTGGTGTTGCGTTCACTCGTGATCCTGCTACAGGCGAAAAGAAGCTCATGGGCGAGTTCCTGACAAATGCACAGGGCGAGGACGTAGTTGCTGGTGTTCGTACACCCATGCCGATCGCTCAGATGGCTGAAAAGTTCCCGGCTGCATTCGAGCAGTTCAAGGAAGTTTGCCAGATTCTGGAAAACCACTACAGAGATATGCAGGATATGGAGTTCACTGTTGAGAACGAGAAGCTCTACATGCTGCAGACAAGAAATGGTAAGAGAACTGCACAGGCTGCACTGAAGATTGCTTGCGACCTCGTTGACGAAGGCATGAGAACAGAGCAGGAAGCTGTTGCAATGATCGATCCGAGAAACCTCGACACTCTGCTGCACCCGCAGTTCGATGCAAAGGCTCTGAAGGCAGCTACTCCCATGGGCAAGGGTCTGGGCGCATCCCCTGGCGCAGCTTGCGGTAAGATTGTATTCACAGCTGATGACGCTGTTGAGTGGGCTGAGAGAGGCGAAAAGGTTGTTCTGGTTCGTCTGGAAACATCCCCTGAGGATATCACAGGTATGAAGTCTGCACAGGGCATCCTGACCGTTCGCGGTGGTATGACTTCTCACGCTGCTGTAGTTGCTCGTGGTATGGGTACATGCTGCGTATCTGGCTGCGGCGACATCAAGATGGACGAAGAGAACAAGAAGTTCGAGCTGGCTGGCAAGACATTCGTTGAGGGTGACTTCATCTCCATCGACGGTTCTACCGGTAACATCTATGACGGCATCATCCCGACTGTTGACGCTCAGATCGCTGGCGAATTCGGCAGAATCATGGCTTGGGCTGACAAGTACAGAGTTCTGAAGGTTCGTACAAATGCTGATACACCGGCTGACGCTAAGAAGGCTCGCGAGCTGGGTGCAGAAGGTATTGGTCTGTGCCGTACAGAGCACATGTTCTTCGAGGCTGACAGAATCGCTGCATTCCGTGAGATGATCTGCTCTGACACTGTTGAAGAGAGAGAAGCTGCTCTGGCTAAGATCGAACCGATGCAGCAGGCTGACTTTGAGGCTCTGTACGAGGCTCTGGAAGGCTGCCCGGTTACTATCCGTTTCCTGGATCCGCCTCTGCATGAATTCGTTCCCACTGAGGAAGCTGACATTGCTGCACTGGCTGCTGCACAGGGCAAGAGCGTTGAGACTATCAAGGCTATCATTTCCGGTCTGCACGAGTTCAACCCGATGATGGGTCACCGTGGCTGCCGTCTGGCTGTAACATATCCGGAAATCGCTGCAATGCAGACAAAGGCAGTTATCAAGGCTGCTATCAACGTACAGAAGGCTCATCCGGATTGGACAATCGTTCCGGAAATCATGATTCCGCTGGTAGGCGAAATCAAGGAGCTGAAGTATGTAAAGAAGGTTGTTGTAGAAACTGCTGACGCTGTTATCGCTGAAGCTGGCGTAGAGCTGAAGTATGAAGTTGGTACAATGATCGAGATTCCGAGAGCATGTCTGACAGCTGACGAAATCGCTAAGGAAGCTGAGTTCTTCTGCTTCGGTACAAACGACCTGACACAGATGACATACGGTTTCTCCAGAGATGACGCTGGTAAGTTCCTGAACGCTTACTATGATGCTAAGATCTTCGAGAACGATCCGTTTGCAAAGCTCGACCAGACTGGCGTTGGCAAGCTGATGGAAATGGCTATTACCAATGGTAAGGCTGTACGTCCTGAGATGCACGTTGGTATCTGCGGCGAGCACGGCGGCGACCCGACATCTGTTGAGTTCTGCCACAAGCTGGGTCTGACCTATGTATCCTGCTCTCCGTTCCGTGTTCCGATCGCAAGACTGGCTGCTGCACAGGCTGCTATCGCAAGTAACTAGGAGTCATGACAGGCTCGTCCTGTCGTGGAATTTAAAGATCACATATGACGCAGCTAAGGCATTTCGGACGCTGAGTGGTAACCGCCTGCGGTATGACCAGTGGGAGGATATCCAAGTGGAAGTAAGACTCTGCGGCTAATATGGAAAGCGAACCCCCGCACTTTTTGGAGTGCGGGGGTTTTTGTGTATGAAATTTTTGACTACTGTGAAAGATATTCTTCAAACGTCAGTTCTCCGCCGCTGCCGGCATACGCTGCATATTCCAGTATCTTTGCGGCATCGGTTGCATCGAATACACCATCATTGTTTACGTCAGCTGCGGATTTATATCCGTTATTCAGCCCCGTATCAGTTCCAGAACCGGAAGCGGCGGCGGCTGTCAGAATGGAAGCGGCATCAGCGGCATCTATGGTGCTGTCCGTGTTGAGGTCGCCCGAAGCATAGGTGGATTGGTAAGCAGTGCGGTTGCCGATACCGTAGGGAACTTTTGTAATATCCTTGAATAGATCAACAAAACTTGCAGATGATTCCCAATATGGAACATACATTTTCTCAAAACCGTCTGTAAAATAGATACATGCTTTATCTGTGTAATCCGTAAAATTGTTGTCATAAATGATTAGTTTTCCGGTATAGACAGTGTCCTGATACTGCCACTCTCCATACTCAACACCATAAGCAACAACACTGTGCATTCCCAAGTCCACACTATAGGAAAGCATCACAGGTACACTCTGTTCCATATCAGAAAGAAATGCACCGCTTTCAATATATTCATGATCAGAATCCGTGTGCATTTGATACTGGAATGAATTCGTATAAATTGTTTGCATGAAATAATATGTCACTGCTTCAATTGCTTCTTGGCAGAATGGAACATCATGCAGTGTTTCCGCACCCTCATAAATTGAAGAAGGGTCAAGCGCACCTACACTTGCCATATAGGAAGCAAGAGCCAACCCTCCACATGCACCCTGATAATCCAGTTTCAGCAAGTTATCTTTGCGTGCCTTATACCACATAAAGCTATCCGGATGGGATACTTCAAGATAATGCAAAAGCGTTTCATCACTGAGAATATATTCGGTCAACTGTTGATTCGTAAAACTCCAGTTATCTTCACCGTTCACAAATTTATTTTTCTCACTGCTTACTTGATTATGATTCGTCTGTATACAGGCATTTTCCAAAGTTTTATTTGATGTACCAATGGTCACAGCATCCCATTGTGCGTCCGTTCCCTGAAACATCACATCGCACAGATTGTCACAGCCTTCAAATGCACCTTCACCAATGGAGGTAATCGTTTCCGGCAAAATGATCGTTGTCAGCTTGGAACATCCTGCAAACCAGCCATCGGGAACTGCTGTAAGATTGTCGGGAAGTTTAATTATGCATATTTTATCGTTATTCAACCCAGTAGAAGGTCTTTCCTTATCCGGTGTAATACCTCCTTCGGCAAGCACTGTGACAGGAATTCCTTCAATTTCATCCGGAAAATATACTTCACTGCCTCCGGAACATCCAGTTATCTCAATATGATCTCCATGATTGATATAGCTGTAACTCCCACCGATGTCATTATCAATGTACTTGTTATCTTCGGCAGAAGCAGTCAAACAATTGAATGGCATCACACTCAAACATAACCAAAACGCTATCATTTTTCTCATGTTCATCACTCCAACCATATACTATGTAGTGATGCACTGATATTACTGCTTCCATAACTCAATGCAACACTACATATTTTATAAAAGCACTTCACATCATTCAGAAGGATACAGGTGCAAACGTTCAGCAGGAACAATAAAGGTGATTTCTCTTCCAATAGAGCCAGTATAGTTAGCGACGCTTCCCGCCCCTACCATAGAAGAATAATCAAGAATATCTGCTGCATCTACGTTATCAATATACTTGCTCTGATCTGCATCAGGTGCAGAATAATGAGATGCCTCCTCAAAGTAGCCATCAACAATGTCCCAGTTCATACCGACAACATCAAAATCTGTTCCATATTCCGCCAAAAGCATAAGAATATTTGCAGCGTCAACAGAATCAACCGGTGCATACATTACTTCATTGTCCTCATTTCTGACAAGCTCTTCATTGTTTGTATCTCCAATAATATAAGTATCAAATACGGTAGTTGCTGCCGAAGTAGGAACTACTGTAGTAGAGGAAACCATACTGATTTCACCAGTAGCAATTTCCGCATCTGTATCATCAATAGAAACGAAAGCAGTTGTTGCTGTTGCAGTATCCGTAGTAAAATACACGGTAAACAGTGCACCATCAGCATTGCTTGTCATAGCAGATGCACTTACCACACACAGAGTTGCTTCATCATCCGAAACAGCGGCGGATGTCATCGCATTTGCCAGTACCGCACCCTTGTCCACAATCGGCTTGCCATCGTTGTTTGTAAGTACGCTGTAACCCTCATCGATGTCGAGTGTCAGTGTATTGGCATTGAAGCCAGTGTTGTTGTCAATGGACATAGTCACTGCCACTGCACCAACAGGTACTGTGCTGCCATCATCAGTTGTGATTGCAGATGTCAGCGTTTCATAGGAAACAGAATACGCATTGATACCTGCTGCGGATACCGGCATTGCAGCGATGGAAGCCAGAATGGCTGCTGCGGATACGATGGACATTGTTTTTCTGATCTTTTTCATTACATTCACCTCCGTTTCTAAAAATTTCTACAGCCATCGCCACTGCCACAGAAAGCATTGTGGCGGTAATCAGTACCGCATACTTCACTTGATGCACCCCATACCATAGAACAAATGATACAATGGAAAGGATTACCCCGTAGAGAATGCAAAGCTGCTTATGTTTCTTCTTTTGTGATTCTTCCAACGGTTTGTTCGGATTTTCGACAGGAGCAAACTGTGCTGCTGTCAGAAAATAAATCAGAAGAAACATAATATGACCACTCAGACTGTAATAGGACGCTGCAAATTTCACCCAGAACAAAACGATGACCAGATTGATTGTGTAGATCGTGTTGCATTTCAGATATGTTTCCGCATGATAACCGCCGCTGCTGCTGCGAATCCATGCAAACATGATGAAGAACAGCACCGCAGAAATCAGCTCCCCGAATACCAGTCCGCAGCACAGAACAATGAGGATATTGACAGCCGTGGATAACACCATCTCTAATCCGTATTGATAGATCTCTGCTTCGGCTTCTTCAATGATGCGATTTCTGATGAACACATTCACAATTCTGGAGGATAGTCTTGGGATCACTTACCTCACCTCCTGTTTTTAAGATACCATAAAAAAATTCACGTTGCAAGCTTTTGGGAAATCTGGTATCATTTCTGGGATAATTTGCAAAATTTTACTCTTGACGCACAAAAAAGAGCCGATCCGATCCGGATCAGCTCTTTTACAGATACTGTATTTTATTCTTCCTGCGGCAGCCATACACTGGCGATAAACCAACCGCCTTCCTCATAGTATTCCATCATTCCGCCGCAGCGGCTGACGATTTCACGGATGCTCTGTACACCAATGCCGTGGCATTCGCTGTCCGCTTTGGTTGTTTTCAGCTCCGCATTTTTCTTCAGAACAGACTTTTCAATTCTATTTTTCACAAGAACCGTGTAATAGCTTTTCTGCTTTGTCAGAATGACCTCGACTTTCGGTTCATGAATTTTCTCACTGGCTTCGATCGCATTGTCCAGCAGATTGGAAAGCAGAATGCACAGATCAACTGAATCACAGGAGGGCTTGGTATCGTCTGTTTTCAGAGAGATGTCAATGTTCTTCTTCCTGCACAGTTCCATTTTCACTGTAAGTACGGCTCGGAGGAACTGATCGGGAATCAGAATATGGGCAGTGGATATTTCCGGATTTTTCTGAATCAGCTTTTGCAGATAATCACTCGCATCTGCCGCATTCTGATTTTCCTTCAGCATTTCCTGCAAGCAGAACAGATGGTTGAGATGGTCATGATTGCTCTGCCGGATCTTGCTTTGCAGAATATCCATCTGTTCCAAAGCCTGCTTTTGCTGTGAAACCTGCAATTCCAGAAGTGACATTTGTCTTGATTTTTCATTCTGTGCAGAGATCTGCATGAGCATAATAAACATGAAAATATTGATGCATACAATTCCAAAAAAGCAAAGAAAATAAGGTGGTGTCAACGCCGCATTTTGTTCAAGTCCGATCTCAATGACCGCAATGCCCATACAAAGAGAAATGAAAAGAATCCCTGATATCAGCAACCATTCCCGCTGCTTTAAATGGATGCCCTTCTTGAACATTACTAAGATCATTCGGGTTGCCAAAAAGAACAGCAGTTTTGTTACAATAATACAAAAGAAACGATAGCCATCCTGTTCTGTAAACAGGCTCGATGTTGTAAGGCTGAAGATGGATGAACAAATTATGTTTACAAATATGTTAATAATAAATATCAGTCCAAAGGATACGATCGGCAGAAAAAACTTTGAAAACACCGCACCTTTTAAGAACAGAACACCGTACAAAATCGCAACACCCATGCAAACCAATGTCAGCATTCCGCTGAATGCGGTAAAAACACTGATCCCCATACTGAGTATTGTGTCGAGCAGAATGAATGCTGCAAAGATCAGATTATCCTTGAGCGGTGGGTGTTTGGGCGAATGAAACCGTCTACAGAAATCGAAGATCACCCAGTTTTCCACTAATGCTGCAAGCCACTCCGTCACCGTCCAGAATATCGTCATCACGATCACCCCCTTGAAAAATACAAAAACTTCTGGCTGACTGTCGCTTCATGACTGCGGCTGACCGCAAGCTCCAGACCGTTATCCAGCCGAACAGTATTTTTCTGGATGGCATAGATATAGCGGTAATTGACAAGGATACTGGAGTGAATACGGATAAAACCATTGTTTTCAATCTCCGCCTGTACCTCGTCCAGTTTTTTGCGAACCTTGATAATCTCCTCCGGCTGTTCCCGTTTTGCCCCTGTTTTCTGCGGTTTTTTCACCATATGGAAATAAACATAATTTTTCTCACTGTCGATGTAAACCACATCCTTCAGCGGAATCTGCAATACCTGCTTGCCGCTTTGCACAGTATAAAGCTTCCGCATGGCGGTAATTTTTGCTTGCAGTACGGAAAGCATATTGTCAATCTCCTGCTCAAATAACGGCTTACGCAAAAAACCGATGGGCATGTATTTGAGCATGGTGTAGACTTCATCGTTACAGCAGTTTGTTACATAAACAAGCAGGAGTGCCGGATCAATTTTCGTCAGCTCTGCAGACAGGGCATCGCCGTTCAGCTCCGGCATTTCAATGTCCAGAAATGCCGCATCAAAGCTGCCCGCACGATAGTCCTCCAGAAATTTCCGGCTGCTTTGAAAAATGGATAATGTCACTGCAACGCCCAATTGTTCAGCGTGATGCTGTGTGGACTTTGCAACGGATTTTGCAATGTGCAGTTCATCATCCACAATTGCAATGCGAATCATACTATGTGCCTCCCCGATTGATCAATTTCCCAGTATAAATGGTTTCCCATAGTATTTCATTTATTATAACATATTTCCCATTGCTTTGTGAACACTTCTCCTGAATTTCGTCACCCTGCACAAACTATACATCATGTATTTGTTCACTTTTCTTCCCATTTTCTCCGCACACGCTCAAGCCCAGCCCAGATGTTTCTCCATGCCTGAAGTTCACTGTCCGGATACAGCTTTATGAGCTTCTCAATTGCCGCACGTTTCGCCTTGTTTACGCCGTTTTCCGTCATTAGTTCAAGTACAGCAATCTCACTGGCTGTCAGCATTTCGTAGCCGAACACCCCGAATGTGTGTCCGAGAATGCACCGTTCTTTGCCGGAGAGCTGATCGAATAGCAGCTGTAATCGTTCGGTGCAGCCATTACGGAATGTAATTTTTTCAGGCGATTCCTGCAGCTTGTCAGCAAATACCTCCTGTTCGTAGGGATCGAAATCTTCCTCATCGGACAAATCATGGGCAGAGAAGAAATGCAGATCATAGCCGATGTATCCATCCAGAACCAGCCGTTCTATGCCGAGCTGTTCGCAGATATCCTCCGCTGTGCGACCATCCGCCCAGAGCCGCTTGGCTTTGATAATCTGCTGCATTTCCTCTCTGGAAACCGCAAGATTTCCGAGATTTTGTTCAAGATAACGGTGCATTGCCCCCAGTATGAACGGTGCTGCGTAGGTTGGAAAGCTTCCCTGCTCCGGAACATAGCTGTTCCGCTTGATGAGCAGCAGAACTGCAAGCCTTCCCTCCTGTTCAAGGTCAGGGAGAGCGTCCGGAGAGCAGCCGTATTTTCGCAGTAACCGCT
>SVNO01000086.1 GCA_015066845.1 Ruminococcus sp.
CCTCCCCCGTTGGGGGAGGGGTTGGGGTGGGGGGAGTTACGGGGTGCTAACCCCAGAAAAGGACTTTTTCGACAAGCTGAGATTGCCCTCCCCCTGACCCCCGCTTCCGCCTGAGGCGGTCTTTGTGCGGTGTTGCCTATCATTATTCGTTCAGCCTGCACAGCGCAGTGTGCAGCTTCAGGCACAGCAGTCTTGCCGGAATGCACAGAAAAAACCAGAACATACTGTACAGCAGGCAGACCTGCCCACGGAAATTCAGCGGCAATTCACTGTAATCCCAGACATTCCAGTGCAGCCGTTCATTCACCCAAAGCCCCACCATCAGCTCCGCGGCAGTAATCACCAGCGCACCAAGCAGATACTGCACCGGCAGCGGCAGTCCGTCCGGCGCGTAATTGAACAGCAGATACAGCATGGTCAGCACCGCACCGCCCGTCAGTGCCATTGTCCAGTGCGTATAGCCGCGCGCAGTGATTTCAATCATTGCATACAGAAAAAATCCGGTTAAAAATACGATCCCAAGTCTTGCGGTACGCATTGCAGCCGCCCCCTTCACGTTTCAAATCCATATCCGGATTTTTCCCCGTTTTCTGAGAAATATTCATCAAGACAATACCGTACAAAGGACGGGCGGTATTGCCTCAAGAAAGGAAATCACCATGCAGGAAACCATACTCTGGATCGTCCTGTTCCTCTGCATTGCCCTGTGCATCATCCAAGCCATCGTTCTGCACAGACTCATGCACCAGAACACAGACCAATCCCCCGACAACGTGAAAAAAGAAGATCTCGACAAGCTCCGCGAACAGCTTGCACAGCTTGGCGCGTCCGTCCAGACCTCCCAGAACAGCGCGTCCCAGTACTTTGAACGCATGGCAAAGCTCCTGCGTGAGGACGCACAGCACAGTGCAGCGGCACAGGAAGAAAAAATGGACTTCATCAGCGACCGTACACGGCATGACCTCGGCGAAATCCGCAAGTCCAGTGAATCGCTCACTCTGCGCACGGAGGAACGCCTGCGCACCTTTGCCACGGAGAATGAACAAAAGCTCTCTGCCATCCGCCAGACCGTCCAGCAGGGCTTGCAGCAGATGCAGCAGGAGCAGACAAAGCAGCTTGATGCAATGCGCAAGGTCGTGGATGAAAAAATGCAGCAGGTGCTTGACGCACGGATGAAGCAGGCGTTTTCAGCCGTCAATGAACGGCTGGAGCAGGTCTATAAAGGACTGGGCGAGATGCAGAATCTTGCCGGCAGTGTGGGCGACCTGAAAAAGCTGCTGACCAATGTCAAGACGCGCGGAGAGATCGGGGAAATCCAGCTCGGCGCACTCCTTTCCGACATTCTCTCCGAGGGACAGTACCTCCAGAATGCAAAGCTTGGAAAGGGTATCGTGGAATTTGCTGTGCGGATGCCCGACAATTCGGACGGTGAAGTGCTCCTGCCGATCGACGCGAAATTTGCAGGCGACACCTACCTGCATTTGCAGGAGGCATATGAAAGCGGCGATAAAACGGCAATTGCTGCCATGCAGAAACAGCTTGCTGCACGAATCCGCAGCGAAGCGCAGGACATTGCCGCGAAATACATCAGCCCACCGCAGACAACGGAATTCGGTATTCTCTTTCTCCCGACCGAGGGATTGTACACGGAGGCAGTACGGCTTGGGCTGACGGATGAGAGCTTCCGGAAATACCGCGTATTCATCACAGGCCCGACCACCATTTCTGCGATCCTGTGCACCTTGCAGATGGGCTTTCAGAGCATGGCAGTCCAGCGGTACAGCAGCGAGGTATGGACGGTTCTGGGCGAGGTTCGCACGGAGTTCCATAAATTCGCAGACGCTCTGACCAAAACGCAGGATAAACTGCAAAATGCCAGCGATGAGCTGGAAAAGCTCGTGGGTGTGCGGACAAGGCAGATGGTGCGCAAGCTTGATACAGTACAGAATTATCTGACGGACAATACAAATGGAGGCAGTATATGAGAAAAAGTGGTATTTTGATGCATATTTCCAGTCTGCCGTCCCGCTTCGGCATCGGACGAATGGGAAAGGCAGCGTATGATTTTGTGGATTTTCTGAGGGAAAGTGAAACTGCCTGCTGGCAGATCCTTCCGCTTTCCCCGACCAGCTACGGCGATTCACCCTACCAGAGCTTTTCCGTCAATGCGGGAAATCCCTATTTTATCGACTTTCTCACACTGGAGGAGCAGGGCTTGCTCACCCATGAGGACTATGCGTCCTTACTCTGGCAGCGTTCAGGGGACAGTGTGGATTATGAGCTGCTGTACCGGAACAATATCACGGTTCTGCGCCGTGCATTTATGAAATTCCGCGAAAAACCGCAGCGCGGCTATGCGAATTTCAAAAAGGCACAGAAAAGCTGGCTGCCGGATTATGCCCTGTTCATGGCACTCAAGGACAAACATGGCGGTGCGCCGTGGTACGAATGGGAGCAGGAGCTTGTACAGCGGAAGAAATCCGCATTGGATGCGGCAAAGCAGGAGCTTGCCGAGGAAATCGAGCTGCATATATTCATCCAGTTCATTTTCATGCAGCAGTGGCAGGCATTGAAAGCCTATGCCAATCAGAATCATGTGGAAATCATTGGTGACATGCCCATTTATGTTGCCTATGACAGCGCGGATGTGTGGGTACAGCCGGAGCTGTTTGCACTGGACAAGGACAAAAAGCCCATCGAAGTGGCAGGCTGTCCGCCTGACGCATTCTCCCCGACCGGTCAGCTCTGGGGCAATCCCCTCTATGACTGGGGCTATCACAAGAAAACGGAGTACCAGTGGTGGAAAGCACGGCTTGCCTTTGCAGTCACGCTCTACGACATTATCCGCATCGACCATTTCCGCGGCTTTGAGAGCTATTATGCCATCCCCTACGGCAATCCGACCGCAGAGCGCGGCAAATGGCGGAAAGGCCCGAACAAGGCATTGTTCCTTGCGGCAAAGAAGGAGCTTGGGGAGCTGCACATCATTGCAGAGGACTTGGGCTTCATCACGGACGGCGTTCGCAGAATGCGCAGGGCACTGCACTATCCGGGCATGAAGGTATTGCAGTTTGCCTTTGACAGCGGCGCGGACAATGAGCATCTGCCGCATAATTTCCAGTCGCCCGAATGCGTTGCCTACACGGGTACGCATGACAATGAAACGCTGTGCGGCTGGCTGGAGAATGCGGACAAAAAGACGGTGAAATTTGCGAAAAAATATCTTCGCGTCAATAAAAAATCCCATATTCCGGACGCAATGGTTGCCGCTTGCTGGCAGAGCATTGCAGAGCTTGCTGTGGCACAGATGCAGGATTTCCTGCATGAGGACAGAAGCTGCCGGATGAACACACCCTCCGTCCTTGGCGGCAACTGGCAGTACCGGACGGAAACCGGCGATTTCACGCCGGAGCTTGCCGCTTCCATCCGCAAGCTCAACCGGACTTATGGCAGAAATGTGAAATAGCAAACGGGGATGCATCATCCCTGTCAAGGATAACACAAAGGAGATGTTTTTATGCCATACAATTACGATGTCATCATTGCCGGTGCAGGTGCGGCTGGTCTGTATGCGGCGATCAATCTGCCGTCCACGGCAAAAATCCTGCTGCTGACCAAACGTGAACTGGGGCTTTGCAATACGGCACTGGCGCAGGGCGGCATTGCCGGAGTCTACAATTCCCCCGATGACCGCACATCCCTGCACGAAAATGATACCTACATTGCCGGCGGTTTCCAGAACAATCCCGAAACGGTACATATTCTCGTGGAAGAAGCGGCGCAGGATATTGAGAAAATCATTTCCCTCGGTGTGGAATTTGACAAAAAGCCGGACGGCGACTACCACCGCACACTGGAGGGCGGTCACAGCAGACGGCGCATTTTCCACCACAAGGATGCAACCGGTGCGGAAATTGCACGGAAACTGCTTGCCTATGTGCAGACGCTCCCGAATGTGGAGATCTGCGAGAATACGCTGCTTTGTGACGTAAAAAAGACGGACACAGGCTTTGAAGCCCTGACGCTGGGAAAGGATGCCTTTCGCATTGTACACAGCCATTTCTTCATCATGGCAACGGGCGGCATCGGCAGAGTGTACGAATACACGACCAATTCTGCCATTGCGACCGGTGACGGCATCATGTTCGCCTACAACATGGGCGCGATGATTCGGGGACTTTCCCTCATCCAGTTCCACCCGACTGCATTCAACAACCGTCACACGCGCGAATGCTTCCTCATTTCCGAGGCAGTGCGCGGCGAGGGTGCATACCTGCTCAACTGTGACGGGGAGCGTTTCATGCAGCGGTATGATGACCGGCTGGAGCTTGCGCCCCGTGATGTGGTGTCCAATGCCATTGTACTGGAATCGCGCCGCACAGGCTCGTCCGACTTCTATCTTGATATTTCCCATAAGGACGCGGATTTTATCAAGAACCGTTTCCCGATGATTTACGGCAATCTTCTCGAACAGGGCTACGACCTGACCAAGGACAGAGTGCCGATTTACCCCTGTCAGCATTATCTGATGGGCGGCATTCAGGTCGATGCCAATGCGCGCACGAATGTCGAGGGGCTGTACGCGGCAGGCGAATGCTCCCACACGGGCGTACACGGCAATAACCGGCTGGCAAGCAATTCCCTGCTCGAAGCACTGGTCTTTTCCAGACGTGCAGCAGCGGATATTGCAAAGAAGCTCCCCGATGCGCCGCAGAAATTTGTACATACAGGCTTTTCCATTGATCCGGACGCACCGCCCGTACCGCACGGCATCCGCACACAGCTGCGGCATATTTTGCAGGAGAGCTATTTTGTCATTCCGAACAAGGAAAGGACGCACGAGAATTTCAGCAAGGTCTGCGCAATTCTCCGCGATCTGGAGGACGGCAATTATCTCATCAATGCCGACTATGTGGAAGCAAAGGCAACCGCAACAATGGCATTCCTCATTCTCAACGAAGCTATGATTGAACAGAAAGGAGCATAATTATGCAGTTATTACAGAGTTATATTGACAGCATCATCAACACCGCACTGGAGGAGGACATTCATTATGTGGATGTGACAACGGACTATCTTCTCCCCGATGGACATACAAGCAGTGCCTACTACATTGCCAAGGCAGAAGGTGTCGTATGCGGACTGGACATTGCAAAGCGCGTTTTTGAGCTGGTTGGCGGCGGCGTACAGTTTGACGCAAAGCTGAAGGACGGCGACAGGGTGAACAAGGGCGATATTATCGCGACCATGGCAGGCGATACAAAAACCCTGCTCAAGGGTGAGCGCACGGCACTGAACATTCTCCAGCACATGTCCGGCATTGCCACAGCAACGGCACAGTGCGTGGAGCTGGTCAAGGGCACGAATGCGAAAATCACCGACACACGCAAAACCCTTCCGGGACTGCGGAGATTGCAGAAATATGCAGTGATCGTAGGCGGCGGCAGAAATCACCGTTACAATCTCTCCGAGGGTGCAATGCTCAAGGACAATCACATTGATGTATACGGCGGCATTGTACCGGCAGTAACGGCATTGCGCGAGAAAATCGGGCATATGACGAAAATTGAAGTCGAGGTGCGCGATCTGGACGAGCTTGAGCAGGCACTTTCCGTGGGCTGCGAGCTGATCATGCTGGACAACATGAGCTGCGAGGACATGGCAAAGGCAGTGGAACTCACGGCAGGCAGGGCACTTCTGGAAGCGTCGGGCAATGTAACGCATGAGAACATTGCAGAGATCGCCAAGACGGGCGTTAACATCATTTCACTGGGTGCGCTGACACATTCGGTGCAGTGTTTCGACATTTCCATGCGGTTTGACAAATGAGGTGCACTATGATGAAAGCAAGAATGATGCGTATTGCACTTGCAGCCGGACTGCTTTCGGCTCTGCTGTGCGGCTGCGGCAGCAAAGAGCAGACAGTATCGCAGGCAGGGAGCACACAGCAGGCACAGGCAGTACAGGAAACCACTGCACCGTCAGTGGAAACGAAAAAGATGCATATTGCAGTAGAAACGGTAGAAATTTCCCTTGCAGACCTTGCAGCGCAGGACTATACAGTACCGGTACATGTGTATCTGGAGCAGAATGCAGGCGTAACATACAGTGAATGGGGCTTGAAGATGGATGAACGCTGCACCTTTGCAGTGCAGAGTCCTGCGGATGAGCCGCTGGCACTGACAGTATACCATGCAGAGAATGCCGAGCAGCATTTCATCTGGACGGCATGGGCATCGGGCACACAGATCATCAGCAGCACAGGCCCGATTCTCGTTGTGGATGTCACACTGCCGAAGGATGCGGCAGCCGGTGACAAGTACACGGTGGATTATGCCGACTGGTCACTTGCGGACAAGGGACATGTCTGGAGCAATGACGCAGATGACTGGTCTGAACAGGATGAGGTCAGCTGGGTGGACGGCGGTATTACGATTATAGAATAAGCTTGTCGAAACAGTTTTTCAGGGGCACTGACTCCTCCCCGTTGGTGCAATGTCGTCAACTTTAGGAAAGTTGTGCAAAAATCGCCCACCCCCCTGCCCCCCTCCCAGAGGGAGGGGGGATTAAATCGGGGG
>SVNO01000001.1 GCA_015066845.1 Ruminococcus sp.
TGCATCTGCACAGCAGATGATTGATAAAATCAAGGCTGGTGTCAATAACGGTTCTCTGGATAACAGCATCGTTCTGATGCACGAAACCTACACATCCACCGCAGAAGCAGTTGAATATCTCCTGCCCTATCTCAAGCAGCAGGGCTGGCAGGTAGTAACCGTTTCTGAGATGTTCGCAGCAAACGGACAGCAGATGAAGGATGGACAGGTTTACACCAAGGTTTATTGATAATCAAACCAATTTCCTTTCGGTATCCACTCTGTTCTTACAGAGTGGGTACCATTTTTTCAAAATAAGTGGATAATGGTTGTATTTTGTTCATATTTTTCCGATATAATGGGAGAAAGACAATTTCACTGGAGATGATGACAATGAATTCAGCTCAGATTGAACACGAAATGGAACGTCTGATTGCAGCAGAAACTACCTTTCTGCGCCTGAACCGCCCCCATCCTGCGGCGGTATGGCAAAAGCCGCTGGAACGCTATGTGCCGCGGCAGCTGCGCAATACCCTCTATGCGGCATTCTGCAAGGCGTTTTCGCTGATTTTTGACAATGGTACAGTGTGGATCGAAAAGACCTATAATGCGCAGAAAATCAGGGAGGACTACGAAATACACCAGTATGCCTCCCGTGTACGCAAGAACAAAAATGGTATGAAGGATTTTCGCCGGAACATCCAGAAATCACGCGCCGTGGGTGCGGTAATTTCCACAGCAGAGGGTGTTGGCATGGGTGTGCTTGGCATCGGGCTTGCGGATATTCCGCTGCTGCTTGCAGTGCTGCTGCGCAGTGTGTACGAAATTGCGTTGCAATACGGCTTTTCTTATGATACGCCGGAGGAACAGGTTTTCATTCTCCGTCTGATGGAAATTGCACTCCAGCATGGGGACGCACTGGATGAGCAGAATGCCGCGCTCAACCGGCAGCTGTATCAGAACACCATTCCGCAGGCAGACCGTGATGCACAAATCAGGCAGACAGCCGGAGTGCTTGCAGATGACCTGCTCTATCTGAAATTCATTCAGGGCATTCCGATCGTGGGAATGGTCGGGGGTGTTTCGGATATGGTGTGTCATAAAAAAATTGCGGATTATGCAGAACTGAAATATCGTCGTCGATTTTTGTACAGACAAATGCGCGAGAATGGTTGAGTTTTGTCGGAATGCGCAGAATTGTTCCGTGCACTCTCTCTTTTTTTTCATTCTGTATTGACGAATTGCAAATTTTGTGGTATTATTTTAACAGTGGGTTTTCCCAAATTTACGCAATGAGGTGTACTATGATTGAAATCAAGACCTACCGAGGACATATCCGCAACTGGCAGGCACTCTGCACAGAACTTGGCATTGATGCTGGACTCTCCAGAGAAGCCCGTGAAGCGGAAATTCTGATAAAAGCCTATGAAACATGGGGCTGTGACATGGCATCCCATATGCATGGCATGTTTGCCTTTGCACTTTGGGATACGCAGGAACAGAAGCTCTTCTGTCTGCGTGACCAGCTCGGCACAAAGCCTTTTTATTATTATCAGACAGCCGATGGCACATTGCTGTACGGCACAATGCTGCGCGACATTCTCGACCAGCCCGGTTTTGTCAAGGAATTGGCTGTGGAACAGCTTCAGCTCTACATGAGCCTGACATATCCGGCAGGGGAGGACACCTTCTTCCGCGGTGTCAAAAAACTCCTGCCCGGTCGCTATCTCGAATGGCAGAACGGCGAATTTACCATCACACGTTACTGGAAACCGGAATTCCGTCCCGACACGGAAAAAACACTCGATGCATGGGCAGATGAGATTCATGCAGCTGTCGGACAGATGATGGAGGAAGTCAAGACTCCCGATGAAACCGCGTATTCGTTCCTCTCCGGTGGTGTGGATTCTTCCTATGTTCTCGCCATGTCCGATGTGCAGGTATCCGCATCCTGCGGCTATGACGATGAACGCTTTGACGAGTCCGGTCTTGCAAAGCAGACTGCCGATATTCTTGGACGTGACAACAACAGATGTCTGGTGACACCGGAGGATTATTTCGCCGTTGTTCCCTATGTGATGTACAATATGGAGCAGCCCCTTGGTGATGCTTCTGCCATTGCCTTTGCCATTGCCTGCCGTGAAACGGCAAAGCAGACAAAGCTCTGCTATTCCGGCGAGGGCGCGGATGAATTCTTCGGCGGCTACAATATGTACCGCAATGCCGAGCGTTACGGCGATAACCTCAAGACCTTCTATGTGGGCAATACCAACATCATGAAGGAAGAAGAAAAGCAGCGTATTCTCAAGCATTACAATCCTAATGTGCTGCCGATTCAGCTTGTGGAGGACATTTACAAGGAGAACGAGGGACTTGACCCGCTTTCCAAGATGTCCGATGTGGATATCCAGATTTGGCTGGAGGGCGATATTTACCTGAACGTGGACAAAATGAGTACTGCTGCAGGACTGGAAATCCGTATGCCGCTGACGGATACCAGAATTTTTGACATTGCCTCCCGTATGCCGTCCTGCTATAAGGTCAATGCAGAGCAGAACAAGGTGGCATTCCGTACCGCTGCGGCAAAGGTACTGCCGGAGGACATTGCATTCCGCAAGAAGCTCGGCTTCATTGTTCCCATCCGCATCTGGCTTGCAGATGACCGCTATAATCAGGATGTGCAGCGATTGCTGAACAGTGAGATTGCAGAGCAGTTCTTCCACATGGACGAATTGAAAGCCATCTGGGACGAATACATCGGCGGCAATTCCGACAACTGGAGAAAGGTCTGGATGATTTATACGTTCCTTGTATGGTATGAGGAGTATTTTGTAAAACGCTAATCAAAAAACCGCTGGTTTCAAAGGGCGGTAGCCATAAAGAAGTAACTCCAGAGAAGAAAACGTCTTCTCTGGAGTTCGTTTTACATTCAGTTTGTCAAATTGGGATTTGTTGCTCCAACAAACTGAAAGTTTCAAGTAGGTTGGCATTGCAAATTTATTAGCACTTTTCTAGTCGAAAATCACTAAATCAGCTAACGTTCTTTTTTCTTTCAAACACTGGTCACTCGCTCTTATCAATCTATTTTACTTGATAAGGCTTATCATCCAGCGGCTTCTTGCAACCATTCTTCTTCGCAATATAGTGAAATAATGCTTTCTGCATCCACTTACCAATACGCTTATGTTGTCGAATCACTTTTTCCGAAAAATACTCCGGGGCAGCAAATTCATTTACTTCTTCCTTGTCAAAAGTTTCTTTCTGTGCAAAAGATCTTCCCATCTTTTCATAATGTGCTACCAGCTTCTCTGCCATGTCCTCCGGCATCCAAGAAGGGCCAAAATTATCCCCTTTAATCAGCGTTCCATTATATTCACAGTTAAAATATGACGGTAATATTTCTAAATATGCCTCTCCGCACCGAAGCTGGCTGGCTTCAGCAAAGCCTCCCTGTAGTATAAAAGACATTTTCGTGCCGTCCTCCTTTTTCGGTTGCAAAGTTTCTAAAAATTCCAACATAATTCCCGGCACACTTTCTACATACAAAGGAAGCGCAAATAAAATATTGCTATTTTTCTCATATGCTTCTTTAGCACCTGTCCACTGCTTTTTATCCGACAAATGCCAAACTTCTGTTGTATTTCCGCTATCCTCGAATCCACGGACAAAAGTGCGGATAATTCGCGCTGTATTGCTCTTAGCCTCCACACGAGGACTTGCGTTAATTATTACTAAATGCATGAAAGAATCTCCCTTCCTTCTTCTAACGGATATACACCAAGAGAGGTACTTTCAAAATTAAGTGTCGTTCTCTCCATCCATTTTTCAAGATATGTATGTTCTGCATTCCCCGTATAAACAATTCCCATCTGCGGACGAATATCATAACGCGGTACATGTCGCATCTGACCATCTACAAACTGTAAATACATTGTTGCAATCGGCAAAATTCTATCCAACAAATTTTTCGTCTGATAAGATACAAATCCAAATTTTATATCTGTAATGAAAACAATCTTCTCATGTTGTAAAATTTTTTTAAGAATAATCTCATAGTCATCCTTAATTGTACAGATTCCCGGTGTCTTCAACCAACAATAATTACAACCAATGCAATGCGATATTGTCATTCCCTTTGTACAAACCACCTCACTGCCCTCAGACTGTGCGCATATCTGATTTTGCAATTCCAAAACTTCATCATTATCCTCAGATAATGTATTTAACACAAGTACACTCATATTCTCTTCTCCCTTTTCTACTACTATGTAAAATCTAAATCTTGAATGAAAATGCGGGATTCGGGTGACTCCCCGCGGGGCGGGGAGATGCTGAACAAAGTGAAGCAGAGGGGACGGGCTGTTCAGCGCAGCCCCCGCATATCCCTCCCCCGCTTTGCGGGGGAGGTGCCGCCGAACGGCGGCGGAGGGGGCAGCTCTTGCTATCTGTTCAAGTTAAGAAGCATCATCAAGTTTTAGCTTTTACAAACTACTACTCATTTAGATTAAACTTTCCTAAAATCAAAAGTCATAATTCCCTCCGCAAAATTCAAGTTTATCTGTAAGTCGATTATAGCATTGTCGATATAAAGAGTCAACGGCATAAACAACGCAAAGCTACTTTTGACATCAAAATCAAAAGTGGCTTTGCAATACTTCTGTATAACTATCAGACTAAAAGCCAGCGGTTTTTCTTGTATTATAGCAGCGTAATCCCGTGCGCTGCACATTCCTCCAGCATGGAGGCAGGCCAGATGGATGCCTGTACTTCGCCGATATGCGCCTTTTCAAGGAGAAGCATACACAGACGGGACTGTCCGATACCGCCGCCAATGGTCAGCGGCAGTACATTGTCACGAATCATCTGGTGATAAGTGTACTGGTATCTGTCCTCAGCTCCTCGCGCAGCAAGCTGTGCCTGCAAGGACTCTGCGTCCACGCGGATGCCCATGGAGGAAATCTCCAGTGCATTGTCCAGCACCTCATCCCAGAACAGCAGGTCGCCGTTGAGTGACCAGTCATCATAATCAGGTGCACGTCCGTCATGGGGCTGCCCACTTTTCAGGTTGCCGCCAATCTGCATGATAAAGACGGTGCCATGCTCCTTGGTGATGAGTCGTTCACGTTCCTTGCCGGATTTATCCGGATACATGTCCTCCAGCTCCTGCGCTGTGATAAAGAACGGCGTATCGCAGACCGTTGTTTTCAGTACCGGATAACGCAGGTTTACCTTGCGCTTTGTAAATGCAATTGCCTTGACAATGGCAGTCACCGATTCTTTCAGGAATTCCACTGTACGTTCTTCACGGTGAATGACCTTTTCCCAGTCCCACTGGTCAACGAAGATGGAATGCACATTATCCGTGTCATCATCGCGGCGGATGGCGTTCATATCCGTGTAGATGCCTTCGTCGGCATTGTACTTGTAGCGATACAGTGCCATGCGCTTCCACTTGGCAAGGGACTGTACGACCTCCGCGTCATTTTCGATTTCCTTGATAGAAAATTCCACCTTGCGTTCAATGCCGTTGAGGTCATCGTTAATGCCGCTGCCTTTCTGTACGATCAGGGGCGCGGTTACGCGGTCAAGCGTCAGTCCGAAGGACAATGCCTGCTGGAACAAATCCTTGATATATTTGATTGCATGTTGGGTTTCTCTCAGCGAAAGCTTGGATTCGTAGCCCTCCGGAATATACAATGTTCTTGCCATAAATACCACCTCGTTCAGTTTTTTTGCTGTTTCTTCCGATTTAGCGGATGGAGCCGACAGTTCTCGGATAAAGGATCACGTCGCGGATATTGGATACACCGGTCACATACATGATCAGACGCTCAAAGCCCAGACCAAAGCCGCCGTGCGGTACAGAGCCGAACTTTCTCAAGTCGAGATAATCGGTGTACAGGTCGAGGTTCATGCCACGCGCTTCCATCGCTGCTACCAGTTTGTCATAATCTGCTTCACGCTCACTGCCGCCGATGATTTCGCCAACGCCCGGAACGAGCAGGTCAACCGCTGCAACAGTTTTGCCGTCCGCGTTCTGTTTCATATAGAAGGACTTGATTTCCTTGGGATAATCCGTTACAAATACAGCCTTCTGGAATACCTTTTCAGAAATATAACGCTCATGCTCTGTCTGCAAATCACAGCCCCATTCTACCGGATAGGTGAACTTTTCGCCGGATTCCTGCAACAGACGGATGGCTTCTGTGTAGGTAACTGTCCCGAATTCATGGGAAATCAGCTCCTCCAGTCTTGCAATGATGCCCTTTTCAAAGTGCATATCGAAGAACTGCATTTCATTCGGACAGGTGTCGAGCACCTTGCGGATAACGGTCTTGATCATTTCCTCCGCAATTTCGATGATGTCCGGCAGCTCAGCAAATGCAATCTCCGGCTCTACATGCCAGAATTCTGCCAGATGCTTGGGGGTGTTGCTGTTCTCAGCACGGAAAGACGGGCCGAATGTGTAGATTTTGCCCATTGCCATGGCAGCCACTTCACCCTCCAGCTGACCGGATACGCTCAGACCAGCCTTTTTGCCGAAGAAATCATCTGCATAGTATTCCTGCTCGTTCTTGTAATCGGTGGAATAGCCGATGGTGGTTACCTGGAACATTTCACCTGCACCCTCGCAGTCACTGCCAGTGATGAGGGGGGTGTTGATATAAACATAATTCTTGCTCTGGAAATACTCATGGATTGCCGCAGCCATGACGGAACGGACTCTCTGTACGGCATTGAATGTGTTCGTTCTGCCGCGCAGATGGGGCATGGTACGCAGGAATTCGAGGGTGTGACGCTTCTTCTGCAGCGGATAGTCAGGCGGACATGTGCCCAGAACTGTGATTGCAGAAGCATTGATTTCTACGCCGTTCTGCGGAGATGCAACAACTGTACCCTCCACCTTCAGGGAAGTACCCAAATGCAGCGCAGGCTCAAAATCAATGTCAGAAGCCTTGTCCACAACAATCTGGAGGTGCTTGAGCGTTGTGCCGTCATTCAGCTCAATAAATGCCATATTCTTGGAATTTCTCGCGGTTCTTACCCAGCCGCAGACGGTTACGGACTTGCCGACATAGTCAGCGTTGTTGAAAATTTCTTTCAGGTCAATGTGTTTCATATGCATAATCCTTTCTGTTTGTGTGGGGATAAAAAATACTCCCGTCCTAATTTGCCTTAGGACGGGAGAGAATTACCCGTGGTGCCACCTAAATTACCGCAAAGCGGTCACTTACGCTCATACAAGCGTTTCCGTTTAACGCACGGCTACGGCGTACCTACTGACCGCGGCGCGGTGTTCAGCTTGCTGCTCTGGAGTGTTATTCGCAGGGACTCGGCTGCGCGGTTCTCACTATCCCGCACTCACTTTGAGTGATTTTCCCTGTTACTTCTCTCCGTCATCGCATTTATGATGATTTCTAAACCATATTATAGCACGTTTCGGGGAGGATGTCAAGAGGAAAAAGAGCAATTTTTTTCAGAAAAAATGGTCAATATGCGTGGATATGATGTTTTTTTCTTGAAACTGAAAGTTTTTTTGAAAAAACTATGGTCAAATCCAGTGAAATGTGGTATAATAAAAATAAGTGTTGTAAATCGAAAGAAAGAAGTGAAACTATGGCAATCTATCTGGACAATGCCGCAACAACAAAACCATCGGAAGCAGCGATTGCAGCGATGGTGCACTGTATGCGTGAGGTATACGGAAATCCATCCTCCCTGCACCGCATGGGACTCGATGCCCAGCTGCTCATGGATGACGCAAGAAAGACCATTGCCACAGCACTCGGCTGTGAAAGCGGCTGCATCCTGTTCACCTCTGGTGCAACGGAGAGCAGCAATCTTGCACTGCGCGGTGCGGCTGCCGCATACGGCAAACGCCGTCCCCACATTGTAACGTCCGCCGTGGAACATGCCTCTGTGCACAGTACCATGGACGCGCTCGAAGCGCAGGGTTTCCGGATTACGCGTGTTCTGCCGGATGCAAACGGAGAATTTGACGCAAGAGCGTTCATTGACGCGGTAACGGAGGATACCTGTCTTGTGAGCATGATGCTGACGGAAAACGAAACCGGACGCATTCTCCCCGTACAGCGCGCATTCCGTACCATTAAAAAACGATTCCCCGATGTGATTACGCATTGTGACGCAGTACAGGCATTTATGAAACTGCCGGTCAAGGTCAATGACCTCAACGCTGACCTTGTTTCCATCAGTGCCCACAAAATCCATGGACCAAAGGGTGTTGGTGCGCTCTATCAGCGCAAGGGTGTGCGCCTGCTGCCGCTTGTAACGGGCGGAAAACAGGAAAAAGCCCTGCGTCCGGGAACGGAGGCAATGCCATTGATTGCCGGTTTTGGTGCAGCAGTGCAGGAAATGCAGAGCACCATTGCACCGCGCTACGCCCACGCAGTCCGGATGCGTGACTATCTGCTTGAAAAGCTCGCACAGAATCCAGAAATCAGCATTAACAGCTCGCCGGAGGGTACACCTTATATTATCAATCTTTCCATACAGGGCATCCGTTCCGAAATTATGCTGCATTTCCTCGAAAGCAAGGGAATCTGCGTTTCCAGCGGCTCTGCATGTTCCAAGGGGGCGAAAAGCCATGTGCTCTCTGCCTACGGCATTTCCGATGACCGTACAGACAGTGCGCTGCGCATCAGCTTTTCGGAACAGACAACGGAAGAAGAACTTGACGCACTGACCGCGGCAATTGCGCAGGGACAGTGCCAACTGATACATAAATGACCTGCACAGGACAGAAAGGAATTTTCAGATGAAAGAAGTAATTCTGGTTAAATTTGGAGAAATGGCTCTGAAAGGGCTGAATAAAAGAACATTTGAGAGCATTCTGATGAAGCGCATTAAGTACCGGCTGAACAGCCTCGGTACATTTGCCTACACCAGTATGCAGTCCACGATTTATATTGACCCGCAGGAGGACGGCATCGACCTTGGAGAAGCCATCAGCCGACTCCAGAAAATTTTTGGCATTGCCTCCATCTGCCGTGCCTGTGTGTGCGAGAAGAATTTCGAGGACATCACTGAAAAGGCAAAGGCATATCTGGAGGAAACACTGGAGGACGCGCGTACTTTTAAAGTGGACGCAAAGCGCGCAGATAAGACATTCTGCATGAAAACGCCGGAAATTTGTGCGGAATTGGGCGGCATTCTTCTGGAACAGCATCCCCACCTGAAAGTAGATGTCAGAAATCCGGAAATTACCGTCATGGTTGAGATTCGTGATACAAATGCCTATGTTCACGCACTCAAGCTCAAGGGCGCAGGCGGTCTGCCCGTAGGATGTAGCGGCAAGGCAATGCTCCTGCTCTCCGGCGGTATCGACAGCCCCGTAGCCGGCTATATGATGGCGAAGCGCGGCATTTCCGTGTCTGCCATCCATTTCGTCAGCCCCCCCTATACATCCGACCGCGCACTGCTGAAAGTGGAGCAGTTATGCCAGAAAATCACGGATTATTGCGGTGATATTACTTTCTTCTGCGTACCGTTCACGGAAATTCAGGAGGAACTGAAACGCCGTTGTCCGGAGGAATATTTCACCATCATCATGCGCCGTCTGATGATGGAAATTGCACAGCGCATCTGTGAAAAGGAAGAATGCCTTGCCCTCATCACCGGCGAGAGCGTTGGACAGGTGGCAAGCCAGACGCTCCATGCAATGGTCTGCACGGATGCTGCCTGCCGCATTCCCGTATTCCGTCCCCTGATCGGCATGGACAAAACGGAAATTATCGAGATTGCAAGAAAGATTGATACTTTTGATATTTCCATCCTGCCCTATGAGGATTGCTGCACGGTATTTACTCCCAAGCATCCCAAAATCCGCCCCCAGCTGTCCGAAATCGAGCAGGCACAGGAAGCGGCAGGCTTTGAGGACATGATTGAAAAGGCTGTGGCAGAAACAGTTGTCAAGCGATTCAGACTGGATGTCTGAAATGAGTATTTTCCAGAAATTGGTAAAAACGTTGGTGAATGTGCTATGTTTGAAGCGTGTGAATTTGTTGAAGTTGTTGAATTCCTAGAATATGATGCTGTAAATCTTGACAAAACAGTTACAAATGTTGTAAAATTATTAGAGCGAAAGTGTGAAACCATCGCGACAGCGGAGAGCTGTACGGGGGGAATGCTTTCTGCATATCTGACATCAGTCGATGGTGCATCAGCAGTTTTTGAATGCGGAATCTGCACCTATGCAAACAGAATCAAGGAAATGCTGGTTCATGTACCGCATTCCGTGCTGACGGAATACGGCGCAGTGAGCAGGCAGACTGCACTTGCCATGGCGCAGGGAATCCGTGAACTGACGGGCGCAGATTTGTGCGTATCAGTCACCGGAATTGCAGGTCCAACAGGCGGCACACCGGATAAGCCGGTCGGCACGGTATATGTCGGGTTCTGTTATCATGGAAAGCAAATGGTATATTTACTCAAGCTTTGGAATGCAGATGGTCAGGGGCGCAGCTTCAACAGGAAAACGACAGCTGCGTTTGTGATGAAAACCGCAGAGAAACTTCTGATGGAGGAACAAACATGAACAAAGAAGTGGAAGAACTGAATACTTCTGAGGAAATGGACGCTTCCATCATTCCTGAACCTGTTCCGGCAGAGGATGTGACATCCGATGCACAGACAGTGACGGAGGAAACGGCAGCGGCAGATAGTTACGGTGAGCCGGAGGAATTCGGAGAGCCGGAAGCATCTGAAGAAACCGCAGAGCTGGAGGAAGAAGAACCGACCGAAGAAGAAATACCGGATGAGCCGGAGGATGCAGAGGAAACGGAGGATGCAGAAGAATCCGAAGAAACTGAAGAACCGGACGTATCGGCAGGTGAAACACAGAGTGCACCATTGAATGAAAGGATACTTGCAATCAAGTCGGCAATTCAGCAGGAGGAAACCCAGCTGGAAATTGCGGATAAGATTAGAAAGTATAAAACTGCTGCTGAAAGCGGCACATCACAGGAAACAGCGACAATAAAGGCCGCTGCTCCCAGTGAAAAGGCAGTCAGCAAAAAAGTCAAAAAGACTGCAAAGAAGCCAAAAAAGAAGCAGAAACCGTCTTTGTTTCCGCGTAAGGGAGATGGGTTTCTCGAAGTACTGCGAAAATGTATTTTTCTTGGTTCATCCGTCGTATTCATTGTCTGCGTTGCATTCCTTGTAGAGTATTTCTGGAACAACCAGCGCAACAGCAATCTCAATGACGACCTTGACAAGATGTATCAGGAAGTAATCCCCACGGAACCGACGGAAACAACGGAGGAAGCCGTGGAGGAATTCGAGTATTTCGGATACCTGCCGAACGTGAAAGCATTGCTCGAAATCAATCCGGACGTGGCTGGATGGATTTCGATACCGGGTACAAGCGTGAGCTATCCCATCCTGCAGCGCAGGGGGAATCCGGACGGAAACGAGTACTATCTCAAGCGCAACATCTACCACGAAGACGCACACGCAGGCTCAATTTTCATGGACTACCGCAATGACTTCGACTATGTGATTGACGGCAGAAAACAGCTTGCAAATTCAGGAAACCTGATTGTATATGGGCATAATATGCACGACTATACAATGTTCGGCAGCCTGAAGCACTATATCAATGACGCAAATTATTTCAGCGAGCACCCGATTGTGGAGCTTAATTCCAACTACCGCAAGTACCAGTACAAGATTTTCGCAATGATTATTGTGGATGTCAACGATGAAACGGACACGCGGTTTGATTACTGGAATAAACTGGAATTTGCAGATGAACGCGATTTCTATGACTATGTCAACGAAATCAAACGAAGAACAATCCGCTTGACCGATGTGGATGTGAAGTACGGCGACGAACTGCTGACGCTCTCCACATGCAACAGCACATTCAGCAACGGACGGCTTGTAGTATTTGCAAGAAAGCTCCGCGACGAAGAAGATTTGTATTCCGGTACGCAGACAAGTACGGCGAATCCGAACGTCAAGTGGCCCAACAGCTACTACAGGTGGAACAAGAAAACCTACGATCCGGAAGCAGAGTTTGTGCCCTATGGTTAATGCGGAACCATTGCATTAGCATCCTCGCAAGAGGAAATAAAACCGAGAAATCGGCAAGATGGAGTTATATGATGAAGATTCGAATACCGAAGAAGCATGTTGCAGTGGGTATTGCAGCACTCTTAATGGCGAATTTGTATCAGCTTAACGCTGTCGTTGCAGAAACGGTGGCAGAAAGCGATACAGAGGCTATGACGGCAGTCGGCACACCAGCGGAAACAGAAACAGAGGAATCCGAAACAGAATCAGAAAATCTCAGCAGTGTGACGATTGTGCACACCGCGGATGAAGTCTTAGAAGAAGCTTCCTATGAAGTGACGGATTGGTGGAAAGCGGATCTGGATGAATACAACGACAACTTTTCACTGATTAAATACGAAGCCGTTGCAGGTTCCGGAACCGCTGAACCGGTGGACCTTGACGGTGACGGTATCCCCGACAACCTGACAGGCGAGGGGACTGCGGAAGATGCAGTTCTGATTGCGCAGGGACAGAGCAGTGGTATGCTCGTTTCCTCCGGACAGGCAAGCTCCGCGGTTTCCAGTGTGGCAAACGGACAGTTTGCATTCACAACCTATGGCTATGGTCACGGTGTCGGACTGAGCCAGAACGGCGCAAATTTCTATGCGAAATATGCCGGCTGGAATTATCAGGACATTCTGTTCCATTACTATCCGGGCACATCCCTGATGAACACTGGTACTGCGGAAACAGAAATCGTAACCGTAAAGGGTGTTCCGGGCAATGTGCTGATGCAGGTTGCAGAGATTGTCAACCTTGAGATTGGTCCTTCGTTCCACGAAGAATGCATCAAGGCACAGGCAGTTGCAATCTACACCTACATGAAGTATTACAACAACGATTCCCACGACCTGAAGGGTAAGAAGAATCCTTCCCAGAAAATCATTGATGCCTGTGCATCCGTACTTGGCGAGGCACTGTATTACAACGGAAGCTATGCACTGACAATGTTCAGCGCATCCAGCGGCGGTATTACAGCGAATTGCTATGATGTATTTACTGCGGATATCCCGTATCTGCGCAGTGTATCTGCGGATTATGACGCAGCGTACGACCCCCATTACGGAGATGTGACCTATTTCAGCGTTGAGCAGGTTCGCCAGAAGCTGCAATCCGCTTACGGCATCACACTTTCTCCCAATCCGGCAAACTGGATTCGCATTATTGAGGGCAACGGCGGTTACGTCAATAAGGTAGTGATTGATAACCAGATCACCGTCCGCGGTAACGCATTCCGTGCGGTAATGGGCTTGAAATCGCCGAAATTTACATATATCTGCGCCGCGAACGGCGATGAGATTGTAGATATTCCGGTAGAAACCACACCGCCGCCAGCAGCGACAGAACCTGCGGATACAACAGCACCTACCGCACCGGCACAGACTACCGCAACCAAGCAGACCACTGAAAGACAGACAAATGACAAGCAGACCACCACAAGCAAGCAGACAACCACTGTAACGACAACGACCGCTGTCAAGGAAACAGAAGCTCCCGAAAGCTCGGAAACACAGGCTGCGCAGACAGCACCTGTAGAAACACCGGCGGCAACGGAAGCACCTGCACCGACAGAGGCAGTGCCGGTACCGGAGGAAACACTTCCGCCTGTGGGCTAAACAAATCGCACGACCATCCATCCGATGGTCGTGTTTTTTGCGCAGGGTAGGGGAGTGGGGTGATTACAGCATAGTAAAGTAATACAAACAATACCGACATGCTACAGCATGTCCATTTTTTGTGCCATGAAACAGGAAGTGTGGTTTGTATGAAAAAGCAAAATGGCTCGCTGGTGGAACGGGATGCATGAAAACGGGGAGGGGAATTTCCCGAAATAGCAACGCTTTTTGTAATTTACAGATTGTATAGAAGAGTACGAAAAATTTTGTGCAACTTTCAGAATTTTGTGCAACTTTGAAAAGGGGAGTGCATATGGTCGGGGGAGGAGGTGGAATTTCGCCGGATATACGATACTTTCTCTCCTGCGATGCTGCATTGCATCCGCACTGCCAAATGCATCTCCCTGTCCACTACAACCTGCACTGATTTTTTGCGCCTCACCTCCTCTTTTTTGCCGGAAACTGCACGGGTAATTCTGCACCTTGTATTGTGTTTGATACTCCGGTGATGCGCCTTGATAAAGTATACCTCCGTAAAACGTGTAGAATGCGTTTGTAGCCCTTCTTACTATTCTGTGAGAAACACGAGGGGAGAACTGCAAAAGGGCATACAGAGCAATCTGAGGGCATCTGAGGGCATACGGAGAGCCGTAGGATGGTGGTACAGGTTGTTTTAGGATTGTAGAGAGCGTGGGGCGGTGCAGAACACCTGCAAAATGCCATGGAAATTCTATTCCGAAAACTTTCACCAAATAGGTATTTTGTGCAACTTTAGATATAGAATCACAGGTGTATCATCATTTTGTTTTCTCTGCATTTCCACGCGTTTCCGGCATTTAGACAATGCCACACAGCTGTATTCCAAATATTTTGCATTTTTTTCAAATCAGGTCTTGATTTTTCTTTCCGGATATGCTATAATAAAATAGTTGGAGAGTTGTCCGAGTGGTCGAAGGTGCGAAACTCGAAATTTCGTGTTCTCTAATAAAGAACCCAGGGTTCAAATCCCTGACTCTCCGCCAGTTTTGAGAGCATCCTTTTTCAGGGATGCTCTTTTTCATGCCTTTTTGTGCAAAACGAAAAGCTTTCGGCTGACCGAAAGCTTTTTCATTTTGTGTGATTTATCTGCGCGTACCAGAACTTGCGCTATGGAACAAAATCGCGCTTGCATCGAGAGCATCCACGGTTTTGTCCTCGTTGATGTCATAGAGCATGTATGCATGGTTTGCGGCGCCGCCGGCATTTACCCCATTTGTAGCGGAAAACAGCAGAACTTCAGCTGCGTCAAGTGCGTCAATCTTGCCGTCCATGTTGCAGTCACCCAGTTCAACCTTATTTTCCGTTACATAGACAGTGCATCTGGAGCAATTGCCGAATACATCCATCGCGATGATTTCTGCATTGCCATAGCCCACTGCTTTTACCGTGCCATCGGGCGATACTTTGACGATTTTCTCATTGGTGGACAGCCAGTACACCGTATCGTCCATGCCCTTTGCTATGCATTTTTCTGTTGCGCCGATACCGGTCAGGAACAGCAGCTCATGGCTCAGCGTAAGCTGGGATGTGTCCACGGTGACGGTGACTGAATCGCTCGTGCCGTTATCAGAACGTGCGGTAATTGTGGTTGTACCGTTACGCAGCGGTGTGATGCAGCCGTAGGTATCAATTTCTGCAACGGACGGGTCGGAGCTTTCAAACTGCAAAGAACCGCTGCCGTAGAAATCCAGCATCACCGGGTCGAGCGTGGGAAGCTGGATGGTTTCGTCAACGAATTCCACCTTTCTGGAATACAGTACATTCATATCCACATTGCCCTTGATACCTGCGACTGTACCAATATCCGTGTACTGCCACATATCGTAGCCGCCCTTGTATGTAGTCTGCTTCTTGTAATTGGCAAGCCAGATCGGGTACTTGCTTTCCAAGAAATTCGCTAACAGCTTGTTATTCAGCCAATTCATATTGGCGTAAATGCCTGCCTGATAGCCTGCGTTCTGGATGGTGGAGCAGAATGCGTCACAGTTGAGGGTATGCAGCTCCGGTGTGAGCTTGGCGGAATCGAGTCTGCCCTTATCAGCGGCAACATCTTCAATGTCAATGTAGACCGGCATTTCGAGTGGTGTGCCTTGCAGCGTTTCAATGACGAAATTGGCTTCTTCCACTGCTTCTGTCGGTGTGATGGCTTGTGTGAAGAAATACACGCCTACGTCAATGCCGGCAGCCTTTGCACCTTCGAGATTCTGGCGAAAATAGTTGTCCTCCACCAGTGCGCCGGATGCGGAATAACCGCGGAATCCAAGACGGATAATGGCAAAATCAATGCCGTCAGCTGCGACAGCTTTCCAGTCAATTGCAGACTGATACTTGGAAACATCAATGCCCTCAATCATGATATAATCGTCTGCATAACGGGGATTATGGATTACTTCGCTCATGGATTTCGGCTTTTCCTCCACGGGTTTTTCCTCCGTTTGCTCACTGTCCTTGTTTTCGTCAGCTCTTGCAAGAACTGCGGATGAACTCTGGTGTCCGAATTTTCCAGCATCATCCTCGCCATAGGCATATGCTTTTCCAGCAAACACTTGCGGTACTATACATGCACTCTGCAACAACAGCATTGCAGTGCATCCTGCGAGTAGTTTCTGAAGCTTCATTGGTGATTGCATCTCCTTTTCAATATGATTTCTATGACTCGCACTCCCCTGCCGTACAACATGTCCGGCAGCAGCGCAAAATCATATTTATTATACCATATTTTCATCACTTTGTCAACGCAAATTTGTTACATTTTTATGTCGGAATGTGCAATCTATTACGCATTATGCCCGATAAATTCACCATAGTGCATTCTATTTCTTTGTATAGAATGCACAAAAAATGTGAAGAAATTTCATGCCCCATTGAACGACTAATTCGGATGTGCTATAATATGGGTATGGAAGTGCAGAAATCTGCACCGGCATTCTTCCAACGTGCAATGGAACTTTGCCGTCAATCCAAAAGGAGGAAAATGGTATGAAGAATGGAACAAACAAATGGAAACGGGCACTTGCCGGCATGATGAGTGCGGCAGTACTGACGGGGCTTGTGTCAGCGCGTGGAGCAGATACTCCCCTGCTCACGGCATCGGCAGCGGATGCGGACTATTATCAGGCATTGGAGCTTTCGCTGTATTTTTACGATGCCAACGAATGCGGCGGCGGTGTGGATGACAACTGTCTGACATGGCGCGGCAATTGCCATATGCAGGATGCAACTGCATCCCTTGATGATGCACAGGGACTTTCCGCATCCTCGAAAAGCGCGATTATGGCGCAGAATGGCGGTTCTTCCACAGTGGATGTATCCGGCGGCTACCATGATGCCGGCGACCACATCAAATTCTCAATGACCATGGGCTTTTCCATGGCAAGTCTTGGCTGGTCATATTTTTCTTATCCGGATGCCTATCAGAAAAGCGGATGCGAGGGACATTTACTCGACATTCTTAAGCATTCCGCGGACTATTTCATGAAAGTGACCTACCTTGACGACAGTGACAAGGTCATTGCGTTTTGTTATCAGGTTGCCGCTGAGGGCGAGGACCATGGAGTATGGAGTGCACCGGAGGGACAGACAATGAAGCGTACCACCTACTGGGCGGATGCTTCCCATCCTTCTGCGGACGCTTCCGGTCAGATGGCAGCAGCACTTGCCACAACTGCGCTTGCTTTTCAGGACAAGGATGCAGACTATGCCGCAGAATGTCTGAAATATGCCAACGCACTTGCAGATTTCACAAAAGCCTATCCGAAATCCACCTATGACGGCATTGGCAGTATGTACGCGTCCGGCAGTCAGACGGATGATGTGGCATGGAGTGAGCTTTGGTGTGCAATTGCCAATAATGGTGGTACACTCCCCTCCTCTTACACCCCCACCTACAAGCTGACCGGTCAGGGCTGCTACAACAGCGACCAGTATGACGGCTGGATGTATTCATGGGACAAGGTATGGAGTGGCTATGCAGCATTGCTTGCAGAGGTCGGATATGAGCAGAATACCTACCTTGAGGAAATGAAATCCTCTCTGAGCAAACAGGGTGGTCTGAGTACGAATAAGTACAATGCAGCAGGCTGGGGCGCATCTCGTTATAACTGTGCACTCCAGATGCTTGCACTGCATATCACAGACATCACAGGCGATGAAAGCTATGCAGAGAGTGCAAAGTACCAGATGGACTACATCCTTGGCAATAACTCCTTTGGCTACAGCTTCCTCAGCGGTTATGGATTCCTTGATGGCGGAAAGTGGCCGACGCATATCCATCATCGTGCAGCAAATCCCGGCACAGGTGACCCGAATGCAAATACCGCCTGCACCTACACCCTGTATGGCGGACTCATCGGCGGTCCGGACTCTTCCGGCAATTATTCTGATGACCAGAATTCCTATCAGTTCACTGAACCTGCACTGGATTACAATGCCTGCTACGCCCTTGCAGCAGCCGGTCTTGCAAGCCGTTACGGCGGCAATCCTGACAGTGCGGATGCAGTAGCAGAGGCAGCTGAGGAGCTTGTAGGTGATTATGTATTCGGCTCTGGTATCACGGATACACCGGTTGTACCGCCTACGGATAATACGGAAAATACAGAAAATACGGACAATACAGATAATACGGATAATACAGAAAATACGGATATACCGGTTGTGGTGCACTATGGTGATGTTGACTGTGACGGTGAAGTGAATATCGTGGACGTACTGGTACTGAACATGAACCTGCTTGCCGGCACTCCCATCACAGAGCAGGGCGCACAAAATGCAGACGTTGACCTTGACGGTTCGCCAACTGCTACGGATGCAATGAATATCCTCAAATACACCATCGCCCTCTTAAAAGAATTTCCCGTGTAATACCGGAGCTTGTTCACGTTAAAACCCCATACACATCTTTTTGGCAGAATTTCACGCATTCTGCGTTGAATCATCTTGACAAAGGGATTGTATAAAACTGAACCGCCCTGTCCTCGGACAGGGCGGTTTTCTGTACTATGGGATGGAATTAAAATGACCGAAGCAGTGGCATTGCAATGAATCCGAGAACCATAGCAACAGCAATGCTGAGAACGATAATTCGCATAATCATGCTCTTTTTCTTCTGTGGTGAGCTCTGTTTCATTCAGAAACCACCTCCTGCTCTGTGTTGTCCGGATTTTCTTCCGTGGGTTCAGTTTCGTCATGATGCAAATCCAGTGCACCGGAATCGTCAGTCGGTGCGGACGCATCAACAGCTTCAGAGGGTACAACCACTGCTGTGGTAGATTCCTTTTCACGCAGATAATCCCAGATGCTTGTGGTGGCGGTAGTCTGTGCAATAATGGAAGCGATAGCCTCGCCCTCCTTCTTGTCCTTGTGCTTCTGGTTGGCATTGCTGATGTTCTGTATGGAATGCAGGGAAATGCCAATGATGAAGAACATTACCAGAAATGCAGCGGCAATCATGACAATGCGGAACAATTCATTGTCTTTCATACGTTACTCCTTTCTACATGAAGAGGAAAGCGTCTTCTTCTGTGAATGCTTCCTCAGAACCTTCCGGACGGATGAACCAGCCAGTGATATTTTCCTCGGTAATTTCTATCTCATCGCCCTCCTTACAATCGGGGAGCAGTTCGGATGTTTCAGCAATTCTTGCCTTGATGGTATCACCGTCAATTTCGTAGATATCCGCCCAGAGCAGCTCCTTGCTGTAGCCGTATTTCTCACGCATTTCCGCAGAAAGTGTGAATTCCACTCTTGCAGCAGCAGCTTCCAGCGGGCCTGCCAGGGACAGGGTTTTGTAGGCATTGCGCAGCTGCGGTACAGTTTCCTTGGAAAGGTAGATGTGGCGGATATATTCACTGCGGTCGTTCTCGTACTCAATTTCCGCACATTCCTGCATCGGTTCAAATTCCGGAAGCTGGGTATTGTCCCCGTAGAGGCAGAGGACTGCCGAAGGAACAACACGGTCTGCCTTTGACGCAAGCAGCTCCTCTTTCCCGATGAGTGCGGCTGCCGGCAGCTGCCATGTCAGGCTGTAGTCCTTTTCACCGATGGTAAAGTCCAGCATCGGCTCACCGGCATTCGGGAGGATTGCGTTTCTCTCGGTAATGCAGCCTGTACGGAACAGAATATCTGCAAAATAGCCATAGTTTTCCTTGGTCGCGCCGATGATTTCCAGTTCGCGCATTCCGGATGCAGCCAGACCAATTGTGGTCATCCATACTTCCTCGGATTCCTCGCTGCCGGAAATGGACAGCGTGAACAGGTCGCGCAGAGCAATGGAATTGCGGCATTTGCCTGCAAATATCGCCCAGTTTGCCGGATAAACCTTTTCTGCGGTAAGATCAAAGACACCAAGCAGCTCCGGCAGTGCCGTTGTCAGGATTTTCATTTGCAGGTAGTAGGAGAGCTGCGCGTCATCCCCTGCTTCCATCTGTACAATCAGATGCTGCTTTGCATCCTGCATGGCTTCGTAATCCTCGCGGCTAATCATATAGCACGGTCTGCCGCCGAATCTATCATTGATTTCCGGACTAAGTATGTATGCTTCATAAATACGGTCCTCAAAGCGGAATGACAGGTAGCATACATTGTTTTCGACCTCATTAGTGATGAATTCAAGCTGTTCAGAAAGTGCATTGAGTCGCTCGGAAATGGCTGTAAGGTCCAGTGCGGCATCCGACTTCGGAACTGCTGCAAAAACGCGGGGGGACTTGGCAATGAGTCCGTGTGCCGGATAATTCCCCTCCGGTTCCGGCATCATGCCTGCCTCTGCCTTTGCAAATTCAAGCTCCAGCATGTCTGTGAAATAGGATGTGCCATTACGCTTGTCGAGGAGATCGCTTTGCTCCTTTGCGATATTGTAGAAATATTCAGCCAGCTCGCTGACCTTGTAGCCCTCCTCCGTACGCTGCACCGGCAGCGGCTTAAGCAGTGCACTGTTTGCATACTCCGTTTCTTCGCCGATGCCTTTGAGAATACGGTAAGCACCTCTTGCAAAGCTCATGCGCATTTTGGGATTCTTGCACTTGACAAAGGATGCAATATTGGCTTTCAGTACCTTCCAGCCTGCACGGATATCGACTGCACTGTACATCTCCATCAGCTTACCGGTTTCCGTCAGAAATTCAGGTGCATTATTGAAAGAACGTGCGTAGAGCTTTCCGTAGTAATCTGCCTCTGTCAGATTTCCCTGACGCAGGTAGTGGTACATCAGTGTGCAGTAACTCACCTCCGGTACGATGGCACAGGATTTGCTGCCATCCAGAAGCGGCGCAGCAATGCGCAGTGCGGTTTCCTCGTCCTCAAATTCCAGTGCCATTTCCATGCGGTGGTTGATTTCGCAGGCTTCACAGTCGCAGCTTGCGTCACGCTTGCACAGCATGGAAGCGTCATGCTCTGCCTTTGCCTTTACACGGTCAATCGGGAGATAGAATGAAGTACGTTTCATGTGGAACACGCGCATCGAATAATTGTATTTCTTGCAGCGTTTTTCGTATTCTGCGTAGTAATTTTCGATTTCTTCGCGGGAAATCTGGTAGTAATCCGGAAAATTCTCAAGCACCAGCTTGAACGCCCACATTACATCACCATAGAATTCGTCCTCCAAGTCCGGATTTTCATCAAAAATAGAGAGAAGCTCCGGAAACATGATGATTGCCTTGAAATTGTCATCATGGAAAATGGATTCTTTGATATAGTCGTAGCGGAAACTGATGCGCCAGTAATGATCCGATGCTGCGTCAGCCTCTGTGATTGCATTTTGAATCAGCTGCAGTCTTGACGCGCCATGCTCAGCATTGCGGATCTGTTCAATGAAGTTTTCTGCCTGAAACATGTGGAATTCCTCCTTTTTTGTTATGTATGATATTCAGCATTGACGAGTTTCATGTAAATATCCGTGCCGTTTCTGGCATCGAATTTTGCTGCAAGGGCATTGGCAATTGCATAGAAATGTGCAGAAAGCTCCGGCATCGTCATTCCTTCCAGCTCCGAATCCTTCGGGACAATTGCCTGCGCCGGTACATAGTTTTCCGGCAGTGCGCGGAACAGATGGTATGCGCCGTTTGCAAATTTCAGACGGAGCAGCGGATTTCTGGATTTTGCAAAATTGCCATAATTCTGCCGGAACAGCTCCAATCCCTGCTCGTGCTTTTCAATGCTGTAGAGCGAGAGCAGCGGCCCGACCACATCCAGATAGTAGGAATTGCCGGTGACATGACGTTCCGTTTTCTGTGCATAGGGGTACGCCTTTTCATAGCAGCCGTTTGCAAGATAGTATTCAATAAACTCGCAGTTGGTAACATGCGGCAATGCGGTTGCAATCAATTCACCGTCGAAAATCGGCTTTGCAGCTTCCAGTGCCTTTTCTTCATTGCCAAGATACAGATAGAACCCTGCCTTATGGTGATTGTACAGTGCTTTGCCGTCAGAAATCATATCCAGCGGTGCGTCAACGAATTTGTAGAACTCCGAGGTTGCAATATTGCGGTTGCAGCTTCGGTAGAACAGACTGCGCTTCATGTGGTAAATGCTCAGGCTGTAGCCATGTTCAAGCAGCATTTGCTTGAACAACCGGAAATAGCCGTCAATTTCCACCTTGGAAATCTGCGGGAATTCCGGTGCCGCTTCCACAATCCAGCGGAATGCAACAAGCATATCGTAGTCGCATTCGTCATCGAGCCGGATTTTTTCATTTTCCTCGTAGAGCGCAAGCAGCTGCGGAAAAATAATCAGTGCAAAATAGCGGTCGCCGCAGAAAATGGACTCTTTCAGATAGTAAAAACGCATCTGAAACCGCCAATACAGATCGCCCTGTTCATCTGCCTGTGCAATGCCGTCACGCATGGCGTTCAGACGTGGTGTGCCGCTTTCAATGGATTCATAGTCTTTGAGCAGTTCGGGAAAGGATTTCATGTTGCAAGCCCCCATTCAATCAGTTGGATCAGACGGGAATTGAGCAGTGCCAGTTCTCCGCCGCGCATCGGAAAACGTCCGGTCAGAAGTGCCTGTACATAGAGAATTTCCAGACAAACCTTTCGTTTTTCCGCATCGTCGATCTGTAAAAGCTTCATAATCAAAGGATTGCTGCCGTTGAGATAGAGCACAGCATTGTACTCCTCTATTTCCTCGGCAAACGAATCGAGCATCGTGGAGAACAGTGCATTGGAATTTTCCTTGGAATGCTGGATCTCACGCATGATTTCTGCATTTTCATCGAGCATATAGAATACCGGCAGCGAAGAGGGAGAAAAGCTTTTGAGCTGAATGTCACAGTCGTATTCTGTAAATGCAGTTTTTGCCTCTTTCAGAAATACCTTTGCCTCTTTTTGCAGGTCGATGCTTGCCTCCTCAAGGAATTCCTCAAAGGATACCAGCTGCAGCGGATAGAAAATCAGCTCCTCATTCTGTTCTGAGAGCTTGCGCAGCAGTCCGGTATCATAGACATAGCAGGCGTTGATCAACAGCTGATTCTGGGCAAGCATGAGCGAAGCGGTGCGATGGAACTGGTTCATGTCCCCTGTATATGCCGCCGGTTCATGCCGCGTCATCAGTTCCCTGCCCGTCATGCGTCCCATATTGGTTTCAAATTCCAGAAACGGCATGAATGTGCGGAAAAATACATCATCCTCCGCAGCCATGGATTTGATGGCAAGGAAATGCACATCAATGATGCGCTGAAGTTTCTGCGGTGATTTGCGTGACAGTGTAAGCAGGTACTTTGAAATGCATTCACTCAGTTCCTCGCGCGCCTGCTCCAGCAGTTCGTCCTCGTAGAAATTCTCACGCGAAGCGGTCGGACGCAGCTGGAAGGTATTGAGAAAACACTGCAAAAAGAACGACCATTTCGGCATGATAGCAGTGCCATCCTCCGTCAGGAGCATATTCTTCAGATAGATGCGGTGCGTGTTCTTGGAATGCATGGAAACGGCGTAGGGCATGATGTATGCCGCGCCGCTGAATAAGCCGGATTTGGATTCCAGCGGTATGTAATCAATGAAATCATTGTCAAAAATCTGTTTGCCAAGCTGCATGATACTGTCATGCTCATTTGATGCAGAAATCGTATCCCACTGGTTGATGCGGTAGGTGCTCTCGCTTCCATGCATCATCACCGGAAACGGCAGCGGCATTCCGTAATACCGCACAAGCTCCGTCACGCGCTCCTCGTTGAAATACTGCTCGCAGCCTTTTTTGGCGCGGATGCAGATGGTTGTACCAATTTCCACATCATCGCCGGCAGGCGTGATGCTGTAAGTACCGTCTGGCTTTCCGCGGAATTCATAAGCCGTTTCCGGCTGCTTTGCTGAACGCGTCCACAGGACAATTTCGTCAGTGACCATAAAGCAGGAGAGCATACCAATGCCGAATCTGCCGATATAATCATCCAGAATTCTGCCCGTCTGCAAATCGCGCTTGGAGGACTGCCCGATAACGGCAAGAAATTTGTGGATTTCCGCTTCCGTCAGACCTGTGCCGTTGTCGGTGAACAACAGCTGCAAGCCGGATTCCTCATCACCATCAAGCCGGATGTCAATTCTGCCGGTACGGAACTGCTTGTCCTGTAACTGTCTGCCGCTGATAGCGTCCGTGCAGTTCTGGAGCAGCTCACGGATGAACACATCCGGACTGCTGTATAAATGGTTGGCGAGAATGTCAATCATTCCGCCAAGATTCACCTTGAAAACAAAGGGTTCACTCATAAATCGTACCTCGCTGTTATAATTTACCCTTTTATCATAGCACATTTGCAAAGAAAATGCAAGAGGAACAGAGAAAAAAGCAGACTGCCCCGTATTGCAGGGGCAGCCGGATTTATGCGCCAAAGAAAAGGAATTTCCGTTTTTTGTAGAAAGGCTTTGTCTTTTCAGCTGCCGTTCTGCCGAATTCGTCCTGCGTTGATGTGATTTCAAGGTCAAGTCCCTTGGTAAGCGGCATGAGCTTTGCTGCAATTTCAGCATTCATTTCCTTGGAAAGCGAAGTGCCATCGAGTATCAGCAGATAGCTCGGACGAATTTCGGTGTCCTTTTCCATTATACGCATATATGCCGCATTTACGTTCTTTTTCTCTTTCAAAAACTCTGCGGCAGTATCCAGAAGCTCCTGTGCATCCTCCGGTACGGCAGAAATGCGGATGGAGGAGCTGTCACGCATGGTGATATTCTGTGCAGGTACCTGCAATGTACCGTTTGCCGCAGCGTCCACAGCCGCAAGCATCTGGTTATCCAGAAGCATGTTCGCGCCCTGCGGATTGATGAAAATGCCGCTGAGATTCTTCGCAGCTTCTCTGACCTCCTGATAGGTCAGGATTTCGTATGGACAGTCAGGATTCTTGTTATAACGGCGCAGTTCCGGCCAGTCCGTGAACAGCATCAGATAGGCAGTGCCGTCCTCATTGCGCAGAGCCATCAGAGCGTCATCGCGCATTGGTACGATAAATTTTGCCCTGCTCAATATGCGCAGCATGGGCAGTGTATCGTTGGTATCCGCATTTCCTGCGGCAGCTTTCTGGTAGAAATAATGCGCCGGTCCAAGCAGCTGCGGATTCATCACAATGCGTTCCTTGTGCTCCGGTTCATATCCGTCCAGCTCGCTGAGCAGGTCGAAGATGCCGACTGCAACATAGGGTTGACCGCTGTCGATGAGAATATTGGTAATACCGGTGCGCATAAGGTCGCCCAGCAGCAGCAGGCGGTTGGCAGCCTTGTTTTCCGCAATGGTAATGTCGATGTTCTTTTGCAGCATATCCTCCTGAAATTTCTCGGCAAACGTCTTTTCAGAAAACAGATATGCCGTATATTCGCCATGTTCCATGCCCGTGTAGTAATTGCTGGTTACAGGCGAAAATGCAGCCCAGAGCAGCTCCTGATTCCGGATGGTACGGATAATTTCCTCGTAGAGCTGGTCGCTGGCTCTGCTTTGCCTTAGCTGTGTAATCAAATGCTGAATTGTCTGCATGATGCCACATCCTTTCTTTGCTATGTTCCGGTTTTGTACGATGTTCTTTTTATTATAGCATATTTCCGGTATTTCGTCAAGCAGTACGAAAGGGGAAAATATCTTCCATGCACTTGCATTTCACGCTGAAAAATGCTATAATAAGAGTGTATGGATTTTTTCAGCTTGATGCTGTCTGAGAAAAGAGAAAGGAACGAGGAAATCCAATGGAATTCACAACGCAGTATACAAAGAAACCCATTCAGAAAAAAGAAAAAATTGTAATCCGTAATTCTCTGGTGAAACAGATATTACTGGAAATCCGCAAGGCAGTCAACGGAAAGGACACGCGCATTTACAAAGTGCTCCTTGCCATCATTGCCGGCGGACATATTCTCCTTGAGGACATCCCCGGCGTGGGCAAGACCACGCTTGCCCTCGCATTGTCCAGAACCATGTCCCTGAGCGTCAGACGTATTCAGTTTACACCGGACGTTCTGCCCTCGGATGTGACGGGTTTTACAATGTATGATAAATCCACTAATACCTTTGATTTCAAGAAGGGTGCAGCATTCTGCAATCTTCTGCTGGCAGACGAAATCAACCGTACCTCCAGCAAAACACAGTCTGCACTGCTGGAGCTGATGGAGGAGGGCGCAGTCACCATTGACGGCGTAACGCACCCCCTTCCCTCTCCGCACATTGTCATTGCCACGCAGAATCCCATTACCTGTGTCGGCACACAGAAGCTTCCTGAATCGCAGCTCGACCGTTTCCTCATCCGGCTGACGCTCGGTTATCCGGATGAAACCAGTGAAATTGCTCTGCTCCGTGCAAGACAGGGGCATAATCCGCTGGCAGATATTCAACCCTGTGTGGATGCGAAGGGTATCGAACGGATGCGCAGTGAGGCAGATGCGGTGTATGTCAGCGATGAGATGTACCGCTACATTGTCAGCCTGACCAATGCAACGCGCAGCCATCCACAGATTCGCCTTGGCATCAGCCCGCGCGGCTCGCTCGCGCTCATGCAGATGGCAAAGGCATGTGCCTACGCACAGGGCAGGGATTACCTCCTGCCGGATGATGTGCTCTATGTGTGCGCCGATGTATTCTCCCACAGAATCCTCCTGCGCAACCAGATGGACACCACCACCCAGCCCGAACAGCTTGTACAGGAAATTCTCGATTCCGTTCCTGTGCCGGATATGGTGCACTGATATGTTCAAGGTAAAGCTACTCTATCTCGCACTGCTGGCAGGCTTGCTTGCGTTCTATGTGCTCTATATTGATTCGTTTGCCCTGATCATGCTGCTGTGCGCACTGATCGTACCAGTGCTGCTCAAGGTGCTGCTTCTTGTGTTTCGATTCAACAGCAGCGGTGCATTGACCTGTGACAGCGACAGCTGTGCGGCAGGAGAATCCATCCCCGTTACCCTCACCGTGCGCAACAAATCCCCCTTCTGCTTTCCGATGGCACAGGCAACAGTGCTGCTGCACCATTCATTCGGCGCAGGAACGCAGTGTTTGCAGCTTCGCTTTCCGGTGCAGGCGCGTAATCTCACGCGCGTGACGTTCTATGTTCATGCGGAATTCTGCGGTGCAATGGAGCTGTCACTGAAGAAAATCAGCGTATTTGATTATCTCCACCTGTTCCACACCAATCTGCCGCTGCGGCAGAAGCATACCAATGTGCTGGTACTTCCGCAATGCGTTGCACTTCCCATCCGCAATGCCTCTGACCCCGTGCACAGTCAGGAGAGTGATGTCTACGCAGACCGTCCGGGAGATGACCCCTCCCAGATTTTCGGATTCCACGAATACGGTGCAGGCGATGCCGTCAGCCGCATTCACTGGAAACTCAGCAGTAAATCCGACCGGCTCTTTGTCAAGGAATTCAGTCTGCCCATCCAGAAATCCGTCCTGATCCTGCTCAATTACAGCGGTGCACCACGCACTTCCATGCAGGTGCGCATTCAGCAGGCAGAAACCTTTCTGACGCTCTTTTACTCCGTCATTTTCCAGATGCTCGACCAGCAGATGCTCCCCGTGATTGTCTGGTATGACGGCGCGCAGAAGGAGCTGGAGCTGCACCATCCAACTGCGCACGGTCAGCTCTCCGACCTGTTCCGCGCACTCTATGACAGCATCGGCGCAATGGAGCTGGATGTGCAGCAGGTGATGGATTCCCTTGCCAGTCAGCGGTATTCCTCCCTGACCTGCATCACCAATCACCTGCCCCACATGCTGCTGGAGCTTGTGGACAAGCGCGTGACTGCCAATTGCAAAACCATTCTGCATGTCTGTCCGCCGGATGAACAGCAGCAAACGGCTGCGGCAGAGATTGCGGAAACGGTTGTCCTCCCCGTGCGCGCTGGCAGAATGCAGGAAGATATTACACAACTGGTATTGTAAATGTCCCTCATGAGGTGAAATATGAATCAGAACCATCCATCCCAACACAGCGGAATTACGATTGAAAATACGCTCTCCATGGCAGTACAGAACACCAATTACCGGCGTAATCCCCTGCTGCTCTTTGTACTTGCAGTGTGCGGTGCAGTCGGCGGCGTGGGAACATTTCTCTCCATGTTCCCGATGCGCTGCAACCAGACGGTGCTGCTGACTGTCCTGTCAGTTGTTTTTCTCGGTTCTGCCGCAATGGCATATCAACCAAAAAGACTGCTGACCTTGCGCCTTGTGCTGCTGAGCCTGTGCGCAGGACTGATCTTTCTGCTCTGGAAACCATTCAGCAGCGGCTTTGTGCATGTGCTCAACACCATTTACAAGGTCATCTATCTGACGGAATGGGATCGTTACGCTGTTGCCCCCGACCTTTCAGAGTCCTATTGTGTGACAGTGTTTCTCTGCTTTGCATTCATCCCCATTCTGTATCTCTTGTGCAGCTCCGTCATCCATTACCAGAATCTGTTCCTCTGCCTGATTCCCACGCTGCCGCTTTCGCAGATTGGGTTTCATTACGGCGTAGCTGCCAACCATGGCTTTGCCATTCTTCTGCTTGCATTCTGGTTCGGTATGGCAGCGGTGCATATGTCCAATGCAGGTACTTACCGCGGCGATGTACAGAACAGCTTTCTGCGGCGCGGAAACACCTTTTTCCCCATCAGCAGTATGCGCTTTATGGTGACAGAACGCGTTGGCGCAGCGATGATTTGCATTGTTTTAGTGCTCTGTCTGCTTATCGGGCAGGTGCTTGAACTGACGGGCTATCAGCGCAGCGAGTATGTCAAGGTGCTGCGCAGCCGTGCACAGGAACAAATTGCCATGATGATGAACGGAAATTCCGAGGAATCCTCAAAGCAGTGGCAGAGTCTCTGGCCGAAGCCGAAAGTGCACAATGACCGCATTGTCACGGCACTCGGCGAGGAAGCGAAGCGCGAATTCAAAGACATTGCCCTCTCCGGACTGACACTTTCTGCACTGCCGCAGGGCAGGATCTACCTGAAATACCGGATCGGTGAAGTCTACGGCGACAACAGCTGGAGCAGACCGGAGGAAACGGTATATGATGCGGAGATTTTCAGCCATTTCTCGGAAATCGGCTATTATCCGCAGGAATTCCTCTACCCGAACATGCCGTCCGGCGATGAGGTTACCATGACGTTTGAAAATGTAACGGAAACACTGGGGCAATGCGTTCCCTATGCCGTACAGGAGCAGGATGCACTGCAATGTCTGCGTGACAATGCATTTTCCGGCTTTTCCAACACCTACCGCATCATGCAGATGCAGGATTTTGAGCAGGTGCTCCTGCATACACAGACAATGTATGCAGGTGACAGTGCAATGCTCTACAGCAAATGCCGTTCGGTGAATCAGGCGTTTTTCCAGAATCTCACCGCACAGGGCGAGGAGCTGTTCTATACTGCGTCACCAAGCGAAATGCCGACCGATATGGAACGCTCGATGGAGGCTTTGCTGCTTTGTGCCAACGGGTATTCGGAATTTGTCGCGCAAACGGATATGCAAGTTCCCGATACGCCAGCCATGCAGATTGTTCGAGAGGCATATGCCCCGTTCCTTGACAGCTACAACGCTGACACTGCGGATGCTGCGGACACCATTGCTTTTTTGCGGCAGCTGCGTGAGGAAGTCTGCAATCATATGACCTATACCCTCTCCCCCGGCAGAACGCCGCCGACCGAGGATTTTGTGGAATACTTCCTGCTGAAGAACCAGAAAGGCTTCTGTATGCACTATGCAACGGCAGGTGTCATCCTTGCACGTATGGCAGGTATTCCGGCGCGTTACTGCGAGGGGTACATGGTGGACCTTGCGCAGAGTCATTCCCTGAAAAAGCACGGGGATGTGTACAAGCTCAATGTACTTGACAGCAATGCCCATGCATGGATGGAGGTATATATTGCAGGATGGGGCTGGATTCCGTTTGAATTCACTTTTGTGGAAGAAGCGCAGCCTGTTACCACAGAGGTAACAGAACCAGCAACCTCTGTTGTAACTTCTGTCGTGACATCCTATTTGCCGGCAAATACAACGATCACTTCCACCACAATGCCTGCAACTGTACAGCCAGTCCCCATGGAACAGAAAAACAACAATGACATCTGGAGGATCGTACTCTGTGTGCTGGGCAGTACGCTTTTCATCGGCGGTTTTGTGTGGCTTGTACGGTTCCGGCGCATTCTTGCACAGCGCAGACGGGAACGGCAGTTTACACAAGCGGACAGAAACGAAGCAGTACGGTGCATTTATGCATATCTCTGCAAGCTTCTGACCTTCTGCGGTGCGGATTTGCAGGTGCAGAGAACAGCGGATATTGCCGATAGTGCAGCGGAAATCTGTGACAAGTATCTGGATGAGGGTGAATTTGCGGACGCTGTCAATCTTGCCGCAAAGGCAGCATTCAGCAGTCACAGTATTTCTGACGAGGAGCATGAACGGATGCTCGCCACTGCCAGAACACTTGCCGCAGGGGTTGCAGGCAATGTGTCACGCTGGGATAAATTCCGTTTGCAATATATTCTGCGATTACTATGAGAAAGGGAGATCGCTTATGAAGAACAATGTCAAATCGATTACCATGCCGCAGTTCTTGAAGGATATTGCACCGACATGCATTGCACTGCTTGCCGGTATCTGCTTTGCGGCAAATCCCGGTATTCTGGAGATTCTGTGCGTGACAGTCGGAATAATGCTTGTGCTGTCCGGTGTTGCCATGCTGCTCTACCGTATTTTTGGAAAGCAGAAATCATCTCTCATCAGCGTTTATTCCCTCATTTTTTTGGTACTCGGTATCGCGTTGGGGATTGTTCCGACCATGCTTAAATTTCTGATTCCCATTTTCTTTGGTGCGTGGCTTCTGACAAGCTCCGCATCGGGCATGTACCATAACTACATGCTCCGGCATGTCCATCCCCTCTGGTGGCTGGGACTGACGCTTTGTACCATCGGTTCGCTCATCGGCTTGTATGTCATCACAAGACCGGCGCAGATTATGGAAAGTACAGTCCGGCTCATCGGGTTTGCATTGATTGCCCATTCCGTTCTCCGGCTGACATCGATCCTGTTCAGTGCACGGTATCAGAAAGAACTGGATATGCAGCAGAATGCAGAAAACAGCGATCCACCGGAATATACGGTGGATGAGGATGGCATCATTGAAATTACGTTAAAGGAGTAACTATGGAATATCAAATCAATTTCGGATGCTGGGGGAATGTATTCGCCGTTCCGACCACAGTCACCGACCACTTTCTCCGTCTTGCCAGCGGTACGCAGCTGAAAGTGCTGCTCTGGCTGCTGCGCAATGCGGACAGGGTGTGGATACGGCACGGATGGCAGCTTTTTTGCAGATTTCCGAGGAGGATGCACAGGATGCTGTGCAGTTCTGGGTACAGGCAAACATCCTCCAGCCGCAGGAAACAACGGCAGCACAGCCGATGCTTGCAGCCATACCGGAACCGGCTGCACCGCAGTCGTCTCCCCCCGTACCGCCGAAAACACAGCGCGGCAGCAGGGAAATCAAACTTGATCCCTCGGAAATTGCCCATTCTCTGGAGCAGTCGCAGGAGCTGAAAGACCTGTTCCTGTGTGCAGAAAAGCTCTTTGGCAGGATGCTCAACCATATGGAGCAGCGGTCGCTTCTGTGGATTCACAGCTATCTGGGAATGCGCAGCGAGGTGCTGCTCACGCTGCTTGGCTACTGTGTTTCAATGGATAAAGTCAGCATGTCCTACGCCGAGTCCATTGCCATCAGCTGGATGGAGCAGGATATTACCACGCTTGCACAGGCAGAGGCTGAAATCAAGCGGCTGACGGCGGAGCAGAGCTATCTCAGCCAGATTCGCAAGCTCTTTGAAATGCATCACTCCCCTACCAGTCAGCAGAAAAAATACATAGAAAACTGGCGCAATGCCGGATATTCCATGGAGCTGCTCGAATATGCCTATGAACTGACGATTGAAAGCATTGAGAAGCTCAATTTCAAATATATCAATACCATTCTGGAAAAATGGGCAGCACAGGGCATTACCAATGCCGATGAAGCTAAACGGCTGCGCAAATCCACTTCAGCTGAAAAATACCCATCTTCTGCGCAAAGTAATGCGGAGCTTGATGAATACCTGAGCGTTGTAAATCGCTTTAGAAAGGAGTAATGCATGAACGAACAGATTCTACAAAAAGCCCTGCAAACCGTGGCAACGCGCAGATTATACGCAAAACAGGAGAATGACAGGCGGTATCAGGAGGTCAATGCGCGTATTCCGCAGCTTGCCGAAATCAACCGGCAGCTTGCACAGACTGCCACCAAAATTCTTGACACCCTGCAAAGCGGCGAGCAGGTGGAGCAGCGGCTGGAATCCCTCAAACGGCAGAATCTTGAAGCACAGCAGCTTTCCGCATCCCTGCTGCAAGCCAACGGCTATCCGACAGATTATCTGGACATGCACTACATCTGTGAATGCTGTCAGGACACCGGCTATACAAACGGCGGTTATTGTGAATGCCTGAAAAAGCTGATCGCCTCACTGGGCATCAGCCGGATGAATGAATATGCACAGCTTACACTTGCAAGCTTCGACCAGTTTTCACTGGATTATTACCGAGGAAAAACGGACGAACAGGGGCAGGATTGCTATGCAACGATGTACGAAGTCCTGCGCGCCTGCCGCAGATATGCAGCGGATTTTTCCTTGCAGTCGCCAAGCCTGCTGTTCTATGGCAGAACGGGACTGGGCAAGACGCATTTGTCCCTTTCCATTGCCTCCGAGGTGCTGTCACAGGGGCATGAGGTCATTTACGATTCCATCATTAACCTGCTGCAGCAGGTGGAACGCGAGCATTTCGGACGCGAGCACAGCGAAATGGACACGCTCTATCTCCTGCTCCATGTGGATTTGCTCATCCTTGATGATTTGGGCACGGAATTTGATACGCCCTTTTACATATCTACCATTTACAATATCATCAATACCCGCATTAACCGCGGACTGCCGACCATCATCAATACCAATCTTGACCTTGTATCCATCCGCAGACGCTACGAGGAACGCATTGTTTCGAGATTGTTTGCTGTGTACGAATGTATGCATTTTGTCGGCTCGGATATCCGCTTGATCAAGAAGAAAAACAGCGAACCGCTGATTTAAGGAGGAAATTATGGATTTTTTGGAACTTGCGAAAAAAAGATGCTCCACACGCTGTTACACTAACCGCGCTGTGGAACAGGAGAAGCTTGCACAGATTCTGGAGGCTGCGCGTGTTGCGCCGACCGGTAAGAATGCACAGGCGTTCAAGCTGCTGGTTTTACAGAAGCCCGACAGCCTGCAAAAACTCAAGGAAGCTGCAAATTTCTATGACGCACCCCTTGCCATCCTCATCTGCGCGGATGTGGAAAACACATGGCACAGAAGTTTTGATGGTAAGGTGATTTCCGATATTGACGTGTCCATCGTCAGCACCCATATGATACTTGAAGCCACGCAGCTTGGGCTTGCATCCCTCTGGATTTGCCGCTTTAAGCCGGATGTGGTACGCGAAGCATTCGCCATTCCCGAAGGCTATGAGCCGGTCAATCTGACGGTGTTCGGGTATCCGGATGAACCGCTGAAATCTGATGCGCGCCATAATGCAGACCGCAAACCCCTTGCAGAGCTGATTGTGAACGAGAGTTTTTAGGTAGTATTGATGCTTCCTAATTACAAAAAAACAGCACCAATTCGCTTGGTGCTGTTTTTTTTGTCTATTTACCGATGGGTTTGATGTCGTAATGCAGCTGGTATGCATCCCCCTCATAAAGTCCGAGGAACGTGTTGTAAATGCGGTTGGCAGCCAGATGCCCGCCGTCATCGTCGGCATCCATCAGCAGTACAAGAAACTGGGAATCGCTGCATCCGGTCATGACATCATTCTTGCGCAGCGTCCGCAGAATTGCTTCATTGAGCAGTGCACGGGCATCACGCAGAAGGTCATAGTTATGAGCACGGCCGCCAGCCGGCAGCAGAGAAAGCAGCAACGTCTGGACGGATTGACCGGAACGCGCAGCAAGCTGCTCGACAAACTGGAAAATACTTGCGAAATTGTCGTACTCCACCTTGATCGCGCCCGTGTCTTTCTGCGTGTAATGGCTGCGGATGTCCGTCTGGATTTCCGGCAGCTTCTGCAAATCGCCTGCATCCGGCATCAGGGAATCGTTGAGATACCCAAGCAGAGAATCAGGGGATTTGGGTATGGTGATACCATTCATATACCGCAGATTACTACAGGAAACAATACGCAGACAGGTGTCCTCAATCCAGAGAAAGAGCATCGGCACTTCGGGAAATTCGTTCTGGTAGTACTCTTTGGCGGCGAAAAAACAGGAAAAATCCTCCTGCGCTGCAATCAGGATGAAATCCGGTCTGGTCTGTGCATTGTTGCGCAGCAGACGGAAGTGTCCCGTCAGAAGTGTATTAAGCATTTCACATATCTGGTCGCTTTCTGAAACAATCAGAAGTGTTTTCACAGTTTCACCCACCAATCCAAAGAATAGAACAATGACTCGCCGTTGCCGGAGAGTCATTGCGGTACATGTAATTACTCTACGATTTTGATTGCAGCGTCAAAGTCCGCACCGCCGTAGGAATCTGCAATTGTCAGTGCAGCTGCATCATACTGAATGTCGATGACAAAGCCACAGAAGCCGGGGTTGTTGCTCAGGTCGATAGCAACCTTTACGGTGTCACCGCAGTTACCGCTTGCATTATTTACCTTCAGTGCAAATGCGCCGGTAGTTGCCTTGGACTGCTCAGCGGGCTTTGCATCACCTACTGTTACCTCACCATTGATGCACTCAGGAACGCGTGTCAGCAAATCCCAGCTGCCGATATCGGTCTTGGTAATGGTAATCGGATAGCTGCCGTCCGGAATGTTCTCGTTGATTTCGAATTCCAGAACGAGGAACTCACCGTTGAAGTTGTAGTCGCCCATCTGGGACATATCCAGCCAGTAAGCCTTGCATGTATCATAAGAAGGTGTGTATTCGGATTCTGTAGGCTTCTGCTCTTCTGTGCTTGCCGGAACTGTAACGATTTCAGTCACAATCTCGGTCTGCACTTCTGTCTGTACAACGCCCTGTGCATCGGTCACATCCTGACCAGCCTCATCGGTTGCATTCACATACTGTGTTGCGATTTCGGTTACAATCTCTGTTTCCGTTGCAGCTGTCTCAGTAGCAGGCTTGTCGTCACCGGCATTTGTTTCAGCCTTGCTGTCGGCATTGCTGTCGGCATTGCTGTTTTCCGGTGCTTCGGTGGAATCTACGGATTCGCCGTTACCATAGAAGAACTGCAGCTCCTGCTTTGTGTCGTCAATATTGATAGTCTCCTGCGGAGCTTCGTTTTCTGAATTTGTCTTACCGCCGCAGCCGATTGTGATAGTGGAAATCGCAGCTACGAGGCAGATTGCCAGTACTTTTTTCATGATTGAACTTTTCATTGTTCAGCATCCTTTCTATTGCAATAAGATGGCTTCCCTATTTACCTTTACCCATTATACACGGTTTTTCAAAAAAAGTCAAGTGCTTTTCAGCGCATTTTACAAAAAGGGCAGGAATTGATACTTTTTTGACATAATTATGCAAACAAAACTGCAAGTTTATTGATTTTGCACAAAAAAGTCGCAGTGAAGATTAAATAAATTTGACATCTAAAATCGAGGAATATCCTTGACAATCGTGTACAAAGGTGGTATAATATAATAGTTGCTTAACAGCATATGTGGCGGCATAGCTCAGTTGGCTAGAGTACTCGGTTCATACCCGATTGGTCGCTGGTTCGAATCCTGCTGCCGCTACCATAACGGCCCGTTGGTCAAGAGGTTAAGACACCGCCCTTTCACGGCGGAATCATGGGTTCAATTCCCGTACGGGTCACCAAACAGTAATAATCCGAACACTATCCAGATTGGTGGAGTGTTCGGATTTTTATTTTCGATTATGTATTTTCAAAAATCCTTGTGTATGCGGTTTGAACGTACACAAGGATTGATTTTTATGTTTGAATGCTGAGAAAGCAATTTGCGAAATCCGGACTGGAGCTTGCAGAAGAAAAGCTACGGAATATCTTCCCTTGTCAGTCAGACATCGGGCTCTAAATCAGTACCCCATTGCAATGGTCGATCTCATGCTGGATAATTTGTGCCTGCCAGTCAGAAAAGGTTTTGATGCGTGTGCGGAATTCCGCGTCCTGCCACTGCACCTTGATGACACGGAACCGTTTGCATTTCCGTGCGCCGCCCTGAAGCGACAGACAGCTTTCCTCCGTTTCATATGCACCGGAACAGCGCATGATCTCCGGATTAAACATGGTCAGGTATTCGCCGTCATTGTCAAATACAATAATACGCTTGCGTACACCAATCATATTGGCTGCCATGCCAACACAGCCGTCCTTGTGGGCAATGAGTGTGTCGAGAAGGTCTTGCGCGGTCTGTAAGTCCTCTTTCGTGGCAGGCTCGGAACGCATGGCAAGAAACATCGGTTCATGTACGATTGGTTTCATCATTGGTAAATGCCTCCATTCTATCTGCATACAGAATATTGAAATCCACGTTCCCCGTTATGCCGGCAATGCTCCCTCTATCGGTCATCTGCCACAGCGCATAATCCCCCTCATAATCCGTTTCTTCTGTATAATGGGCAAGCCAGACAGGGTGCTCGGTCTGCGGATACCAGAATTCCTGCAAGAGATTGCGGCTGCCATAGAGCATGACCGGATACCCATGCTTTGCCATTTCATCAGCAAACACCTCAAAAAGCATGTTCAGGTCGTGGATGCTCATGCCGTATTTCTGGAAATTCGAGAAGCTTTCCCAGTCGAATATGACCGGAAAATCAAGCTCCTGTCCATCAAGCTGCTGTGCGATCCACTGCGCATTGCTGCGCACTTCTTCCTCCGTGTTGGCGGTGGTATAGATGTAGATGCCCACATCAAGTCCGGCAGCCCGCGCTTTCTCCATGTTGGTACGATAGTACTCGTCCATCTTCATGGTATCGTAATAGTAACCCATGCGCATGAGGACAAATTCACAGCCTGCATCACGGACGGCGTTGAAGTCAATATTTGCCTGCCAGCGTGAAACGTCAATGCCAAAATGCGCGTTGTCGGCGGCATAGCGTTCGCGGAGCTGGTCAAAGGAAAGCTGTGGTGCATTCTTCGGGGTGTCGTGTTCCCTTTCCACTACCTGCACGGTCAAATCCCAGCTGATGGAATTGCCCGACGCATCCGCAGCGACCGCCTTTACCGGATAACTGCCGCAGACAGCAGTGTCCACCGTGCCCCATGAGGTCAGCACGGGGGCGCGGTCGTAATGATCCGCAACGCCCACATGTTCAGTCAGGCGGAATTCCTTTCCGACTGTGATTTGTGCGTCATAGCCGCTGTTGAGCAGAAGCGGCGGTGTGGTGTCTTTCACTGTATAGGAAACCGGATGTTCATACAGCTCGTCCGCAAAGGTGTAGCGGATCGTCGTTTCAAATGTGCCGATTTCGTTGGTATCGACCAGTGTATCCGGCTGTTCCAGCTGCCCATTGAAGCCACAGAGCATCTCGGAAATGGTCATTACCTCGTAGACCTCGATGGTCTGGTCCACAAGCAGCAGCAAATCCGCAGGCGGTTCATTGTGCACAGGTTTTGGCGGCTCTGTGGCAGCGATTGCGGCTTCAGTTGTTGCTGCGGTCGTGGTGGATTGCGGTGCAGTGGCAGCTTTTGTGGTCTGGGTAGATGCAGTAATCTGTGCAGCCTGTTTTGACTCCTCTTTGGCACAGCCTGCAAAGAGGACGGATAGTAAAAGTGCGAATGGAATCAATCGGTATTTCATAGCTGCTCCTTTTCGTTTTTTTCTATTATACCATAAGGTGCCGGAAAATGCAAGCTCCCCTCCCCCATCGTTTGACTTTTTGTCCGGTTCATGCTATAATGATAACGATGGAGATTTCCGGAAACCTCCGGAATTCTATGCAACAACAATGAACGGACGTGAGAACATGATTTTGCTTTCAGCGCAGAATATTTCTAAAACCTTTATGGAACGCAAGGTGCTTGACAATGTGGCATTCTTCCTCAACGAGGGCGACAGAGTGGGCATTGTCGGCATTAACGGTACAGGAAAATCCACGCTCCTGCGCATTCTTGCAGGTGCGGAAGAACCGGATTCCGGTGCAATTGTACGGACAAACGGCGTTCGCATTTCCTACCTGCCCCAGATTCCGGAATTTGAACCGCACGGCAGTGTCCTTTCACAGGTCATGCTGCATCTGCCGTCCGACCTGAGGGAGGCAAAGGAATTCGAGGCGAAATCCATTCTTGGAAAGCTCGGTATTACTGATTTTACGCGCGATATTTCCACCCTCTCCGGCGGCGAACGCAGACGTGCCGGCATTGCAGCGGCATTCATCCAACCCAGTGATGTGCTGCTTCTCGATGAGCCGACCAACCACATCGACCACGAAACTGTTGCTCTGCTCGAAGAACAGCTGCGCAAATACCGCGGTGCAATCGTCATGGTTACGCATGACCGCTATTTCCTCAACAGCGTCACACGGCGCATTGTCGAGGTGGACAGGGGGTGTCTGTACGAGTATGACGGCAATTACAGCACCTATCTGGAGCTGAAAGCCCAGCGTGAAGCGGCTGCACAGGCGCAGGAACGCAAGAACCGCACACTTTACCGGCAGGAGCTTGCATGGATTATGCGTGGTGCGAGGGCGCGCGGTACGAAGTCGAAAGACAGGATCGAACGTTTTCATGCACTGGAAAACCGTGAAATTCCGGTGGAATCTGAAAAATTACAGTTACATTCCATGTCCTCCCGACTTGGAAAAAAGACCATTGTCCTCGATGGCATTTCCAAGGCAATGGACGGCAGGCAGCTTATCCGTGATTTTTCCTGCATCCTCCCGCGTGACGCAAGGATCGGCATTGTCGGGCAGAATGGGGCTGGCAAATCCACGCTCATCCGCATGATTGCCGGCGAGCTTTTACCGGACAGCGGCAGCATTGATTATGGCGATACGGTGAAAATCGGCTATTTTTCGCAGGAATGCGAGAGTATGAATCCGTCCCGGCGTGTGATTGACTATATCCGCGATACTGCCGAGCGCATCCAGACACCGGACGGCACGGTATCGGCTGCGCAGATGCTGGAACGCTTTCTCTTTACATCGGAATTGCAGTGGAACACCATTGAAAAGCTGTCGGGTGGTGAGCGAAAGCGGCTGTACCTGCTGAAAGTGCTCATGGGTGCGCCGAACATCCTCATTCTCGATGAGCCGACCAATGATCTGGACATTGTGACACTGACGATACTGGAGGATTATCTGCAAGGCTTTGCCGGTGCAGTGCTCGCCATCTCCCATGACCGCTATTTTCTGGATAAAATGGCAGAGGAGATCTGGGAGCTGCAGGGCGATGGCGAAATTATTCGCTATAATGGTAATTACAGCGATTTTGCCGAAAAAAAGCGCGAGGATGCGGAACTTGCGGCAAGTTTGCAAAAGCCTGCGGAAAGAAAAGAGCGCAGCTATACGGGAAAGAAAAAACTGAAGTTTTCTTTCAATGAGCAGCGAGAATATGACACCATCGACCAAGTGATTGCAGAACTGGAAACGCGCATTGATGAAACGGGCGGGGAAATTGCCGCGTGTGCTTCGGATTATGTGCGCTTGCAGGAGCTGACGGCGCAGAAAGAAGCACTTGAAGCGGAGCTTGCAGAGAAAATGGAACGTTGGGTATACCTCAATGACCTTGCCGAACGCATTGCCAACGGTGAGATGGTTTGAGGGGAATTTTGGCGAATCTCTTGACAAATTGCTGAAAATAGAGTACAATAAAAATGACAACGGCAATTCCGCACAGGTGATGTGCGGAATCCCGCGATATAACATCAGGATAGCCTGAATGCACGGCTGTACACGTTCAGGAATATCCGGCAGGAGGACAATATGGATCGTAAAAGACCACGCAGCAGAGAGAAAAAAGTAACTTCAAGCAGTACCGGCGTACACAGACGTGGCAGCGGACTGGGCACAGGGCCTGTCGGCTCACAGGACGGCTATTCCGGCAGACGTACCGGCGGTGTCGGTAAACGTGCAGCGATCGGCGGCGGCAGTACGCTGACAGTGCTGATTATGATTGGTATTGCAGTGATGAAGATGATGGGCGGCGGCGAGCTGAGCCTGCCGCAGGGTGATGTGCAGAACTACCTGCCCGACACAGGCGGCTCATCCGGCGGCTATGTGGATACGGGGGCAACCTCCGCAGATATGAGCGTTGCAAAGGGTTCTCGTGAAAAATTCACTGAGATTCTCGGGAATTCCGAAGACTCTGTCACCATTATGGTATATGTCTGCGGTACGGACTTGGAATCCAAGAACGGCATGGCATCTTCCGACATTCAGGAAATGGCTGCGGCAACATTCGGCAGCAACGTGAATGTCATCCTTTATACGGGCGGCTGCAAATCATGGAAAATCAAGGATATCAGCAATTCTGTGCACCAGATTTACAGAATCCATGACGGCGGTATGGAACGCCTGCAAGGCGACATGGGCAGCAGCTCCATGACAAATCCGCAGAATTTGACGGAATTCATCAAGTACTGCGATACGCACTTCCCTGCTAACCGTAATCAGCTGATTTTCTGGGACCACGGCGGCGGTTCTGTCAGCGGCTATGGCTATGATGAGCTTAAGCCTTCCAGCGGTTCTATGGATTTGGCAGAAATTGACAGTGCACTGTCTGCCGCTGGCGTGAAGTTTGACTTTATCGGCTTTGATGCCTGTCTGATGGCAACTGCGGAAACGGCACTGATGCTTGCAGACCATGCCGATTATATGATTGCTTCCGAGGAAACCGAGCCGGGTATTGGCTGGTATTATACTAACTGGCTCACCGCACTGGGCAAGAATACTTCAATGCCCACAGTGGAAATCGGCAAGAACATCATTGACGATTTTGTATCCACCTGCGCAAGAAAGTGCAGCGGTCAGAAAACCACGCTTTCCATTATTGACCTTGCGGAATTCTCCAATACCATTCCCGACAAGCTCAATTCGTTTGCAAAGTCTGTTACCACAAAGCTGACCAATCAGGACTTCCAGTCCGTTTCCGATGCAAGATACGGTACGCGTGAATTTGCGGCAAGCTCCAAGATCGACCAGGTTGACCTTGCGCACCTTGCACAGAATCTGGGCAATCAGGAGGGTAAGGCTCTGAGTGACGCGATCCGCAATGCTGTCAAGTACAACCGTACTTCCTCCAATATCAGCAATGCTTACGGCGTGTCCATTTACTTCCCTTATCGCCGTACCTCCAACGTGGACACAGCCTGCAATACCTACCAGCAGATTGGCATGGATTCGGAGTACAGCAAGTGCATTCAGCAGTTTGCAAGTCTGGAAACAACCGGTCAGGTTGCCGCAGGCGGTACGGGTTCTCCCCTCGCCTCCCTGCTCGACCTTATGGGCAATTCCGGTGCATCCGGCAGTGCTGACATGGTAGGACAGCTGCTCGGCTCATTCCTGTCAGCAGGCGCAGACCGTTCCATTGCAGGACTCAATGATTCTAATACTGCTTATATGCAGGAAACTGCACTTTCTGAAAATGATACCGCGCAGTTCATTGCTGCCAACTATTTTGATGCAACCAATCTCGTATGGCAGACCAATGACAGCGGTGAATACATCCTCTCCCTGCCTGAAAGCCAGTGGGATATGGTGCACCAGCTTGACAAGAACCTGTTCTACGATGACGGTACGGGTTATGTTGACCTTGGTCTGGACAATGTGTTCAGTTTTGACAGTGAGGGCAACCTGATTGCCGATACCGACCGCACATGGCTTGCCATCAACGGTCAGCCGGTTGCGTATTATCACATGGACACCACGGAACTGGGCGGCGATGCTTACTCGATTTCCGGCTATGTTCCGGCAATGCTCAACGATGAGCGCGTGAATCTGATTCTTGCTTTTGACAATGAGAATCCCTACGGCTACATTGCCGGTGCAACCACGGATTATGTCAACGGCGAAACCGCTACGGTTGCCAAGAATATGGTGGAGCTGGAAGTCGGCGATACGCTTGATTTCATCTGTGACTATTATTCCTATGACGGCGATTATACCGACAGCTATTTCCTCGGCGAGCGCATGACCGTAACGGACGAAATGGAAATCAGCAATGTGGATGTGGGCGATGGTGCACTGAAAATCACCTATCGCTTCACAGACATGTACAATCAGGAATACTGGACTGATAGCATTCTCAAATAATGACAGGACTGCCGCATGAAAAATGCGGCAGTTTTTTGCAAAAAGAGAAAAATACAATTTTTTGACTAAATTCATTCTATCTTTTTAACCTAAACCACTTGAATAGAACAAATCTATTCAAAAATCTTGAAAATATCTTTTTTTCAGAGCCTTTCCGCACTGATTCACGGAAAAACCGCGTTAAAAAAATACCAAATATTTCGTAATTTTCAATAAATTGTGAATTACATGTACCTCCTAACATATTCTTAATAAATTTTCATCAATTTACGCATCTTTTTTGCACAAAAGTATTGATTTTGTGGCATCATTTTGATATAATGTAGATAAATTATTCCGCGTCACGCGGAGAGAGAGGGTAAAAAAATATGAAAAAGAACAAGTTGACCGCATTCATTGCTGCGTTCTGTCTGCTGTGTACCGGTATTCCTGTAACGAGCTACCAGGATACCTGCGTTATGACAGCGGCAGCAGCCACAGACGAACAGCCCGTGTATGGTGATTTCAACTACACCGTTGAAGACGGCTATGTTGCACTGACAGCTTATACGGGTGACGGCACAAACATCGAGATTCCTACAGAAATCGAGGGAATGCCCGTAACAAAGCTCGGCGCGACACTCTTTTATGAGATGCCCATCACCGAGATTGTGATTCCTGAGGGCATTACCACCATCTGCTCCGGTGCATTCTGGCACTGCAAGTCACTGGCAAAGGTAACACTCCCCTCCACACTCGAAACCATCGAAGGTTTTGTATTCAATGACTGCAAGGCGTTGGAGAACATCGACATTCCCAAGAGCGTGACTTACATCGGCAATTCCGCGTTTACGGATACGCCGTGGCTGAACGCACTGAAGGAAAAATCGGATTTTGTCATTATCAACAATATCCTGATTGATGCAACCAACTCTGTGCAGACAAGCATCGACACCATTCAGGCAGAGCGCGACAAGCTGATTGCTGAAGTGGAAGATTCCAAAATCTGGAGATCTTCCTCCATTGTCACCAACCAGCTCGGCTATTTCACAGAGGGCGTGAAGGAAGCGACCATTGTGACAGAAGCGACAGAGCCGCTGAAATTCGACCTGCTCAATGGAGCAGACGAGGTGGTATTCAGTGGTACGACCATACCGCATGGCTATGACATTGAATCCGGCAACAATGTACAGATCATTGATTTCAGCGAATTCACAACGGATGGCGTTTATTCCCTGAAGGCTGAAACCGGCGAAACCTCCAAGCCATTCCATATCGGCTTGTCCGACATTTACTCCGGTCTGCTGACCGACTCGCTCAACTACTTCTATCAGGCACGTTCCGGTGTTCCGATTGAAGAACAGTACATCACCTCCGGTGAAAAGGCAGTTCTGGCGCGTGATGCAGGTCATGCAAGCGACGTTGCAGAAATCTACCACGCATGGGGCTATGACGCATCCTCCGGCAAACAGGATGTAACTGGCGGCTGGTACGATGCCGGTGACCATGGTAAATATGTCGTAAACGGCGGCGTTTCCCTGTGGCTGATGCAGAATGAGTACGAGCGCGCAGACAGCAAGGGTACTGCGGATGCGTACAAGGACGGCGCAATGGCAATTCCGGAGAACAACAACGGCTATCCCGACCTGCTTGACGAAGCACGTTTCGAGATGGAATGGATGATGAAAATGCTCGTTATGGATGGCGAGTGCAAGGACATGGTATACCACAAGGTACATGGTATCAAGTGGACTGCACTTGGTCTGAATCCTGCAAAGGATACCACACGCCGCATTCTCATGCCTCCGTCCACCGCAGCAACCCTGAACGTTGCAGCCTGTGCAGCACAGTCCGCACGTCTGTGGAAGGAATATGACGAGGCATTTGCAGAGCAGTGTCTGGATGTTGCAAAGAGAACCTATGCAGCAGCAAAGGCACATCCGGAAATGTACGCACCCCTGACCGACACCATCGATGGCGGTGGACCTTATGGCGACAACGTTGTAACGGATGAATTCTACTGGGCAGCTTGCGAGCTGTATGCAACAACGGGCGATGAGGCATATTATGCAGATATGCAGGCTTCTGACTGGGCATTCCAGGTACCGGCAAACATGAATGGCGGTGAAGCTACTGATTTCACAGGCAGCTTTGACTGGGGACATACCGCAGCACTCGGCTCTCTGTCCATGCTCCTGCATCCTGATACACTCACAGAAGCAGAGAACAAACAGCTCAAGGAAAGCCTGACAGCGACTGCTGACCATTTCACTGCAATTTCTGAATCTCAGGGTTATGGTTTGACCTACAAGGGTACACATGACGAGGGTGATGAATTCCCTGCATACACATGGGGTTCGAACTCCTTTGTAGCAGACAACGCTATTGTTCTGGCATATGCATATGATGAAACACAGAACAAGGCATACCTCAACAGCGTGGTGAATGCGATGGACTATCTGCTCGGCAGAAACCCGCTTGACCTGTCCTATGTCACCGGCTACGGTGTACACAGCTCTCAGTATCCGCATCACCGTTGGTGGGCAATCTCGCTCAAGCCGGATTTCCCCAAGGCTCCCTGCGGCGTTCTGGTGGGCGGCCCGAACTCCGGTATGGAAGACACAGTTGTACAGGATCTTGACTGGAAAAAAGGCAAGACCGCACCGCAGCTGATGTACTATGATGACATCGAGGCATATTCCGTAAACGAAGTTACCATCAACTGGAACACTCCCCTTGCTTGGCTGACTTCCTATCTGCTTGAACAGAACGGCGGCATCATCCCCAACCACGAGTCCACCGGCAAGCAGCTCCCCGAAATCATTGTTCCCACCTTTGACGAACCGCCGATGGCTGTGATTACCATTCCGGACGGTGTTACCACCATCGGTGAGCAGATATTCGGCAAGCTCAAGGCTTCCGTTGAGAAAGTCATCATCCCCGACAGCGTAACCAGCATCAGCAAGGACGCATTTATGCGCTGCTCGAAGCTCGAAACCATCGAACTGCCCTCCACCATTGAAAATATTGGCGATAATGCATTTGCTGATACACCGTGGCTGAAGAACAATCTCGCTGACTCTCCCCTGCTGATCATCAACGACATTCTCATTGACGGTACAACAGCAACCGGTGATGTTGTCATTCCGGAGGGTGTCAAGTCCATTCTGAGTCTTGCATTCAAGTTCAACAAGGAAATCACTTCCGTTACCATGCCTGAGAGCGTACAGCGTATCGGCTCCGGTGCATTCCAGGGATGCACCAATATGACAAGTGCAGCACTGCCGGACAGCCTGCGTGAGATTGACGCAACTGCATTTGCAGACACCGGTCTGACATCGCTGACTATTCCTGAGGGTGTCAAGACAATCGGTTCCGAGGCATTTGTCAACTGCCACAGCCTGTTTGAAGCAACCGTCAAGGCACCCAATGCGTACATTGGCGCGGATGCATTTGGCTGTACTTCCACATTTGTTCAGACAGGTCAGTACTCCTACATCTTCACCCGTCTGGTGCGTGATGATTTCACACTGCATTGTCTGGAGAATTCCACCGCAGTGACCTATGCGGACAAGACAGGCGTTGCTTATGACCTGATTACCATTGAAAGAACGCTGGCACTTGGCGATATCAATGGTGACAAAATTGTAGATGCTTCCGATGCTGCACAGATTCTGATTGCAGCTGCCAAGATGGGCTCTGCAGGTGCATCCGGTCTGAACGCAGACCAGACTTATGCAGCAGATGTCAATGCAGACACAGCAGTGAATGCGGCTGACGCAGCATTCGTACTCTGCTATGCAGCATATGTCGGCTCCGGCGGTACGGATTCTATCGAAACCTTTATGCAAGGTGAGCTTGCAAAGGCACAATAAACCAGCAATCCCCCCACTTCTACAAGTGGGGGGATATTGATTGTACAGTGAAAAGTGATCCCCCCACATTTGAGTGGGGGGATCATGTTTGCAATATCGCGTATTAGTCATAACGCAGTGCGTCAATCGGATTCATCTTCGCCGCTTTATTAGCAGGATAGTAACCGAAGAATACGCCGATGAGCATGGAGAAGAAAATAGAGATGAGAATTGCAGGGATGGACGGTTCAACACTGATGGAAATGATTCCTACATACTCTTCCATTTCCGGAGCGCTCATGATTGCCTTTACGATGTAACCGATGAGCATACCACTGCCCATGCCCAATAGAATACCGATGATACCGCCTATCAGACAGATGATAATGGCTTCCGTGACAAACTGGATGCGGATAGAAGAATTCTTCGCGCCCAATGCCTTGCGGATACCGATTTCCTTGGTACGTTCCACGATGCTTACAAGCATGATGTTCATAACGCCCACACCGCCTACAATCAGCGAGATGGCAGCGATGATGGAAATGGCGATGGTAACGACATTGATGACCATATCAATGATGTCCAGCAGCTCTTGCTGGTTTCCTAATTCTATCTGCCAGTACTTGTTGGTAGTGTACTGATTTTCAAAGAATTCAGTAAGATTCTTTTCCGCACTTTCCATCCCCATATCCGTATTCCAGAGGATGTACAATTCCTCGTAGGACTGTTCTGTTTGTCCTGTCAGCTTCTGACTTGTTCCATAGGGGATGAAGAACGGCGTTTCTTTTTCGATTTCCTTTGTACCCGGATCAAATCTGCCGAGCTTTGTTTCATCGTATTCATATACACCAACAATGGTAAAGTTCTGCGTGATTCCGTTTTTTGTCAATGACAGCTCGATTGTTTTTCCGATTGGGTTTTCATCGTTAATGAAATATTGGTTGACAAAAATATCGGATACTACAACGGTATGCTTTTGTTCTCTATGATCACGCCAGTTGATAAAACGTCCATCCACCATATCCAGCTTCAGTTCGTCCTCAGCACCATCGGTGACACCGTACAGATACCCATTGATAGTCTGGTCAATGCTGTTTTCAATTTCAACCTTGTCAGATGTCGAAGTGAGGGAAACCTTGAACTGCCCCGGATAGGTGTCAAGCAGCTCCTGAACCATGTCCGCACTGATGAGGTCTTCATCTGTGTAACTCCAGTCAAAAGACTCGTATTCCTCCTCGGTTAAATCATCCTTGACTGTCAGATAGGCATAGAACGAATTCATGCCGAACATATTGAAGGTATTGGAAAGCGTTTTCCGGATGGAATTACCAATGGTGGTAATGGTGATAACGGAGCTGATACCGATGATAATACCAAGCATTGTGAGGAACGCGCGCATTTTATTGGCTCTGAGTGCCGTCAATGCAAGGCGTACATTTTCTAAAAATCCCATTATGCCTTCACCCCCGTATCTGAAATGATGGAGCCGTCACTGATGGTGACAATGCGTTCCGTTTCGGACGCAAGCTCAGGGCTGTGGGTGATGAGGATGATGGTTTTGCCCTCCTCTTTGTGGAGCTTATGGAAAATATCCATAACCATTCTGCCGGTTTTCGTATCGAGTGCACCGGTCGGCTCATCGGCAAGAATGATGGACGGATTGTTTGCCATCGCCCTTGCAATTGCCACACGCTGCTTCTGACCACCGGACAATTCGTTGGGCTGGTGCGTGGCTCTGTCCTCCATTTCGACAAGCTTGAGCAGCTCCTTGGCGCGCTGTGTGCGCTCCTTGCGGCTCTTGCCGGCATAGAGCATGGGAAGCTCGACGTTTTTCAGGGCATTTGTTCTTGCAACAAGGTTGAACGTCTGGAATACAAAGCCGATTTCCGCGTTGCGGATATTGCTCAGCTCCGTGTCGTTCAGCTTGCCGATGTCCCTGCCTTTCAGGGAATACGAACCGAGTGTCGGGCGGTCGAGTGCGCCGATAATGTTCATCAGCGTACTTTTACCAGAACCGGACGCGCCGACAATGGAGAGGAATTCTCCCTCATGGACATCCAGCGAAATCCCATTGAGAATCTGTAATTCGTTTGGTTTTCCGATGTAATAGCGTTTGATAATATCACGCATTTGAATGATTGTGTTACTCATGATTGTATGCAGCCCTCCTGAACTCAGTTGGTTGCTTCTTCATCATCAGTAATGCGAAGCTCTGCACCATCCTCCATACACAGGGGATCGAGTACCACAACATCCCCTTCCTGCAGCTCACCGGAGAGGATTTCCGTGTAGTAGCCGGACTCAATGCCGATTTCTACCGGTACAGCATGTGCAGTATAAAGTCCCTCGTCATTCTTTTCTGCAATATAGACAACGGTTTCTCCATCGTCATTTTCATCAATTGCATCATACGGAACGGCAATGACATCATCCGAACGCTCCAGAATAATCTTTGCCTTTGCATTCATGCCGATGAGCAGGTTCGTGCCCTTGGAATCAATCGTGATTTCCGCTGTGTAGCCGCCCTCTGCGCCGGAATAGGGGTCTGCGCCGCTGTAGATATTGACTACACGGGAAACCTTACCGGTAAATTCCTCATCGCCTGTCGCTGTGGTCTGGACAATAACTTCCATACCCTCCTTAACGTTAAGAATGTCGGTTTCCTTAATCTGTACAGTAATTTTCAGCTGGCTGTCATCCTCAATCGTCATGAGGGATTCCTTTGTCGGAATGCTGCCCTCTGTGATGTTCAGTGCTGTAATCAGTCCATCCTTGGGAGCGATCACGGTACATTCTTCAATGCTCTTGGCAAGGCTCTCAAGCTGAGTGGTGAAATTGTCCTGTGTTTCAAACTGTCCCATGTCGATGGTATCCTGAATGGACTGAATGCTCGAATCTGCGGTGCGCTCGGTAGCTGCATAGGCATCACGCGCCGACTGGATCGCACTGTCATAGGTTGCAAACTGGCTGTTGAGCATATCCATTTCCTGCTCCACTGCCTGTGATTTTGCCTTTGTCAGTTCCAGTTCCCCTGCAATGCTTGCCTGCTCGAATTCATCTGCCGCATTTGCCAGTGCTGCCTCCAGCTCGCCGATGGTGACGGAAATGGAATTCAGCTCAGATACCAGTGAATTGTATCGCTGGTATGCCGTATCCCTTGCCTTGACTGCATCGTCAATCGCGCGCTGTGCCTGCGCCAGCATATTGGTCTTTTCCTTTTTCGCATTTTCAAGATTGCGCTGTGTGATTTCCTGATTCTTTTCCTTGAGCGCGTCGGAATTATCCATGGTTTTCTTCAGCTCGTCATACTGCTTCTGCAGCTCGCTGCTGTCGAATACACAAAGCACATCACCTTTTTTTACATAGCTGCCGATATCCACATGGAGTGATTCCACTTTCTGGATGAGCGTCGTGGTGACATTGACAAGACTGCTGCCCTCAACAGTACCCGATACATTGATGCTGTTGATGACATCCTGTTTTTCTATGACTGCTGTTGCTGTGTCCTGCGCTAATAATTCCATAACGTTGTTCGACATACAGGATACGGACAGAAAGCTGAAGCTTGTCAGTGCGGTTGCCAATGCAAGTACTTTTGTACGATTGCTGAATGGTGTAGCGTTTCTTTTCATAAATCTTTTCCGGAGCAACGGGTTTTCCCCCACGATTGTTCCGGCAACTCCTTTCATTTTTCTGAAGCAAATGCGCTGTTTTATGGCGTTACTTCATTACAATAATACCATAAATCGGTATTTTTTTCAAGATATATGACAAAACTGTAATCCGATTCGTAATGATGCACAATCAGCAAGCGAAAACAAAGGTTGATTTTATGAGTATTTATGGCGATTTTTCACCCTGAACAAACACCAATCCCTCCCCTTTCGCAAAGGGAGGGACTGGTGCGTAGAGCATTTATAGTATCCGGCTTCTGGTAAGAACCGTTTGGCAATACCGCACAGAGAATGCACAATGTCCGCTGGCTATTCCTGTGTGGTCCTGCAATTCTATTATACCTGAAGAATTACGCCGTGTCAACGGCTGATGTGTCGAATTCTGTCGAATCTGGAAAAATAATTTCCGACAAATTCCGACAGAGGGAATGTTCAGAAAATATTTGCTTTTTCTGGGAAGATATGGTATAATAAAGCTGAAAGAATGCTTGCTGCCCGAGGGCTACAGTATGCCGCAATCAGGATCTGACTGCGGCTGTGGGAGCAAGCCTCGTGGTATCAACCCCAGAAAAAGGCTTTTTCTACAAGCTGAGGGTTTATGCATTCAAAAATCAAACAGAACAGGAGGCGTTACTTATGGTAAAGCACATCATTCTCTGGAAACTCAAGGAAGAATTCACACAGGAAGAAAAGAATGTCATTGCACAGGGCATCAAAGAGGGCTTGGAGCAGCTTTCCGGTGTCATTCCGGGACTTCTGGACATTCATGTGCAGGCTGGCGGCCTTGCAAGCTCCAATGTGGATGTGATGCTCGATTCCACCTTTGAGAGCGAGGAGGCATTGCAGGCATACGCCAAGCATCCGGCGCATGTGGAAGTTGCTGACACAAAGGTCAGACCATTCACCATGCTGCGGAGCTGTCTGGATTTCGAGGTGTAGCCATCATGCGAAAAAAACTGTTTACAGCATTCACTGCGGCATTAGGTTGTACGCTTTCCCTCTCCCTCCTCCCATCCCGTGCGGACGTGGCAGAGATTCGCGCCTTGCAGGATTTTCTCCTTTGCAGGACAAGCCATGCACTGGCACAGTGGGATTACAGCGGCGATGGGCATATTGACGGGTTTGACCTTGCCATCCTCAAACGGCGTACAGCGGAAATTCCACCAACGGAAGAGCCTTCCACGGAAGCTGCTACCACGGAAACATCGACTACAGAAGCAACTTCCACGGAAGCTACTACCACAGAAACATCGACTACAGAAGCGACTTCCACCGAAGTAACTGCCACGGAAACATCAACTACGAAAGCAACTTCCACGGAAACTACTACCACGGAAACATCGACTACAGAAGTAACTTCCACGGAAACTACTACTGCGGAAACATCGACTACAGAAGCTGCTACCACTGAAGCAACTACTACGGAAACACTGCCCATGGGGGAAGTGCTCGAACCAAAAGGGACTGTGCACAACGGTTTTGCAACGTATTACGGCGGCGGATATGAGGGCGGCTGTGCAATGCTTGACCCCGTTCCCACAACATACTGGATTACAGCAATGAACATTTTCGACTATGACAATGCATTGATGGCAGGCGCGTATCTGGAAGTGACCGGTGAACTTGGTACAATCAACGTACTTGTGACAGATCTGCTGCCGGAGGGACAGAAAGGCGACCTTGACCTCTATGTGGATGCATTCCCGTTGATTGCACCGGCGGAAAAGGGAAAAGTTCCGGTATCTTGGAAGATCGTGCCGCTGGATACAGCAGAAAATGCGCCGGTAAGCTACAAGTACAAGGAGGGCAGCAGTGCATTTTGGTGCGGTGTGCAGGTGCGCAACCACCGCTATCCCCTTGCAAAGCTCGAATATCTCGATGCTTCGGGTAATTTCGTGGAACTACCGCGCCGTCATTACAATTATTTTGAAAGTGACAGCATGGGTGCAGGGCCGTTTACATTCCGGCTCACTGATATTTACGGTGCAGTGATTGTGGATGAAAACATCCCGTTCACGCTCAATGAAATACAGCAGGGACATGTACAATTCCCGAAATAATGTTTTTGAATGCAGCTCATTAGTGTTTGGAGGGTGCTGCGCGCCCTCCAAATAAAACCTCGAAATCTCGCTCTTTTCCCATTTATTCTTATTTTTTTGAAAAAATTTGAAAAAACGCTTGACAAACAAGAAAATTTGTGATATAATTATTTTTGTTGAGTCGCGGAAATGATGACGCGGATATGGCGGAATAGGCAGACGCGCTAGCTTCAGGTGCTAGTCCTCGCAAGGGGGTGAAGGTTCAAGTCCTTTTATCCGCACCACTTCCCCGACTCATACAATTTCATATTGGTGATGCGGATATGGCGGAATAGGCAGACGCGCTAGCTTCAGGTGCTAGTCCTCGCAAGGGGGTGAAGGTTCAAGTCCTTTTATCCGCACCAATAAATTTCATATGTATACCGCTGCGGATATGGCGGAATAGGCAGACGCGCTAGCTTCAGGTGCTAGTCCTCGCAAGGGGGTGAAGGTTCAAGTCCTTTTATCCGCACCATCATTTTGAAAGCATCCTTTTCGGATGCTTTTTTATTATCCCCTTCCCTATTGGCAAATTTCACAAAAAATCTACATGAAATTTGGTTTGACCTCGCTGTGATAATATGGTATAATATAAATACATAAAACGCAGTGTTTACTGGTTGTTTATGCAATTTTGTAAGAAAGGAGGAAAAATTTCATGAGCTCTATGAAGAAATACATTGCAGAATTCATCGGTACAATGGTGCTGGTCATTCTCGGCTGTGGTACAGCAATGCTCGTTGGCTGTGATGCAGTCAATGGCGGCGGTTATATCCTGACCGCGTTTGCATTCGGTCTTGTCATTGTTGGCATGGCTTACTGCGTGGGAAATATTTCCGGTTGCCACATCAATCCGGCAGTTTCTCTGGGTGTTCTGATGTCCGGCGGTATGAGTGTTTCCGACTTCGTTGGCTATGTCGTATCCCAGTGCCTCGGCGCATTCGCAGGTGCAGGCGTTCTGGCAACCATTTTTGGTCTGGGCGGCGTAACCGATAAAACCGGCGGCTTCGGCTCCAATGGTCTGGCTAACGTGAATGACAGCTTTGTTGCAGGTCTGGTTGTAGAAATCGTTCTGACCTTCATTTTTGTATTCACCATTCTCGGTGTAACATCCAAGAAGGCTGGCCACGGTTCCTTTGCTGGTGTGGTAATCGGTTTCACTCTGACACTGGTACACATCCTCGGCATCGGTCTGACAGGTACTTCCGTTAATCCTGCAAGAAGTCTTGGTCCGGCAATCGTTGCTGCATTCACTGGCAACACTGCACCCATCGCTTGCGTTTGGGTATTCATCGCAGGTCCGCTGGTTGGTGCTGCTCTGGCTGCACTGGTTTACAAGTTCTTGGAGAGTGAAAACTCCGAAAAGCCTGCAAAGTCCAAGTAATCCGGACTTTTTTGCAGTACACCCTGTAAATCACAAATTCCTCCCTGCTGAAAACGGGGAGGAATTTTTGTTACATGTGCCGAAAAATTCGCAAAAGCTGGACATTTTCAGGATTTTCTGCTATAATAAGAAAAGAGTTATTTTTCAGGTAAAGGAGCGTTAGCATGAACGAACGAAAAGAGCTGTTCCGTGTGGAGGATCCGTTTGATACACAGAGCACAAATGACCAGTTTCTCGCGGCTGTACGGGAAAACTGCGCCTATCAGTATACAAACTGCAAGCAGTACCGTACAATGCTTGAGAAGCTGCAATTCACGCCGGACATGCTCAAACGCTATTCCGACCTGAAAAATCTTCCGTTTCTGCCGACTGTATTGTTCAAGAATCATCGGATGTATTCCTGTCCGGAATGGAAAATGCCCATGAAGGTGACGTCCTCCGGCACAAAAGGAAAATTCAGCCGCATCGGAATGGACGCAGGCAGCCTGCTGTGCGGTCTGCGCATGGTAATTAAAATTGCCAAGTGGCGCGGTCTGCTTTCCCCAAAGCTGACCAATTACATCATCCTCGGCTACGAGCCGACAAGGGATAATGATATGGCGGTGATGAAAACCGCATTTGGCTCTACGTTCCTCGCACCTGCACTCCACCGCACCTACGCGCTGAAATACCGAAACGGTACATACCAGCCCGACTTGGAGGGCGTAATTGCGGCAGTACAGCGGTACTGCGAATCCGATTTCCCCGTCCGTTTCATGGGCTTTCCGTCCTATACCTACTTCATGCTCAAGAAAATGGATGAGGACGGTATTCATGTGCAGCTGCCGGAGGATTCCAAAATCATGCTCGGCGGCGGCTGGAAACAGTTCTACAAGGAGAATGTGGACAAGCAGACGCTCTACCACCTTGTCAAAAAGGTGCTGGGAGTTTCGGAAGAAAATATCATTGAATTTTTCGGTGCTGCTGAGCATCCGATTCTCTATTGCGACTGTCCGGAGCATCATTTCCATGTACCGGCGTACAGCCGCGTTATCATCCGCAATGTCCATACGCTCGAACCCGTTCCCAATGGTACACCGGGACTTGTGAATCTCATCACACCCATGGTGAATGCAACGCCCATTCTCAGCGTGATGACGGATGATCTGGGTGTACTGCATGACGGAGGTCAATGCAAATGCGGCATTGCTTCGCCCTATCTGGAAATCATCGGTCGTGTCGGACTGCGCGACATCAAAACCTGTGCTGCCGGTGCAGCGGACTATCTGAATGGAACTGGAGAAACGGTATGATTTTTGCAAACGGCATGATTTATGACGCAAGTGAACAAAAGCGCATTCTCAAAGCACTGGAACATAATATCAACGAAACAATCCTGCATCGTCCGCTTGATACGGAAACCGTGATTGCTGCATTTGACGAACTCAGTCAGCGGCTCAGACGCGGTGAGGTTTCCTTTGTGACACCGAAAATGCAGGTTGAACGGAAGGATGAACTGCTGCAAACGGCAGTGCGGATGCTCCGGCGCAGCAGTATGGAATACAAGGTAAAGATGGAGCTTGGACAGAATTTCTTTTCCCCGAAGCTCACAGGGCCGCCCCTCGGCTTTGACCGCCTTGAAATCCGTCCGCGCCCTCTGGGTGTACTCATGCATATTGCAGCCGGTAATATGGATGTCCTGCCGGCATACAGCATTGCCGAGGGATTGCTGACAGGCAATATCAACATTCTCAAGCTCCCCCACGCGGACAATGGACTGACGCTGGAGATTTGCAGTCTGCTCGTTGCCATTGAACCGCGGCTGAAGGATTATATTTACATATTCGATACCCCCTCATCCGATTTGGAAACCCTGAAAAAGCTTGCTTCCCTTTCCGATGGCATTGCAGTCTGGGGCGGTGAGGAGGCTGTTGCTGCTGTACGGCAGTTTGCACCTTCCGGATGCCGCATCATTGAATGGGGGCACAAGCGAGGCTTTGCCTATATTTCCGGCTATGAGAACAAGGAGGCGGAGCTGACCGCCCTTGCAGAGCATATCATGATAACCAAGCAGCTGCTTTGCAGTTCTTGTCAGGTAATTTATCTGGACACACCGCATATGGATGATTTGTCCGATTTTTCCAAGCTTTTCCTGAAGCATCTGGAGCAGGCAGCGGAAAAGTACCCGATTAACGATGTAGGCGCGGTTGCGGCAATGACGCTGCGGCGGTATGCGGACATGCTTGAATGTACCCTCGAACCGCCAGTCAATGCCGGCGGCAAGGTCTTTCAGAGCCAGCATTGCAGCATTACCACGGCAGCGGACAAGACGCTGGAGCTGTCGTACATGTATGGCAACTGCATTGTCAAATGTCTGCCGGAGCGTGAAATGCTCCATTATCTGCGCCGTTCCAAGGGCTATCTGCAAACGGCAGGTCTGATTTGTACGCCCACGCGCCGTGCAAGGCTGACAGAGCTGCTCATCCGCTGTGGTGTCAATCGCGTGATGCGGGCGGATAACATGTCGGAGAGCTTTCTCGGTGAAGCGCATGACGGAGAATATGCGCTGCGGCGGTATACACGCATTGTAAATGTAGCATTATAGTATTCAGGGCTTTTGCAGTCATTGCAAAAGCCCTTTTCATTATCCTCCCAATGCATCCTCCTGCATCGAATCGCGGAACTGCTTGGGTGTCATACCACAGTATTTGCGAAATACGCTGATAAACGCGCTTTGTGAGGAAAATCCGAGAGAGAGGGATATTTCCAGATAGCTCAAATCCGAATACCGGAGCATGTTCTTGGTGGTTTCAATTTTTGCACGGAGCACAAAATCCTTGATGGTCGTGCCCGTTTCCTTGAGAAAGAGCTTGGAGAGATATGACGGACTCAGCCCTGTATACTCTGCAAGCTCGTTGACAGTAAGCTTCTCATGCAGGTGCTCGTAGATGTAATCCACGCACCGGCGGATGTGGTAGGAATAGATATTATGCTTTCGAAGTGCGCGCATACGAGTGGCATAGTCCACAATCATTTCTTCAAACAGGTCAAGAATTTCCTCCATGGAGGTGCATTTGTCCGCGCGGCGGATGTAAATATCCCCCAGTGTATAGGTTTCATCGTGTCCCAGACCGCCTTCCACGCAGAGCCGACCGATGACGGCGATGGCAGTTACGAAATGATAAATCCCATTGCGCAGAGGGTCATCCGAGAGCTGCCCCTTCCCTTCCCAGAAATTCTTGCGCCTCTCTGCAAAATTGCGGCGCGCCTGCTCGACATTGCCAGTGCGGATGAGCATATATTGGCGGAATTCGCTTTGAAATGGGGTTCTTGTGAAACCATCAATTTTCTGTACATAGAGTCTGTAATTCAAATCCCGATTCGTATTCACAGGCATTCACCTCCTGCCTGTATTGTACCACACTTTTGGCATAAATGCAAGCTTTTTGATATAAAAAAAACGCGGAAATCAGTATAATATAGGCAAAGGAGGTAATAGATATGAAACAGACTTACGACCTTACACAAGGTAAGGTAACACCGCTGATTCTGCGGTTTTACATCCCGATGTTCTTCACCAATCTGCTCCAGCAGCTCTACAGCATCGCTGACACAATTATTGTCGGAAAGGGACTCGGTGACAATGCGCTTGCAGCTGTGGGCAATATGTCGTCACTGACATTTCTGATTATCGGGTTTTCATTGGGTATGGCAAATGGATTCACCGTACTCACTGCACAGAGCTACGGCGCAGGAGATTATGCAAGGATGCGCAAGACCATTGCATCCTCCATCCAGCTTGCCGCCGGCATTGGCGCAATTCTGACTGTACTGAGCGTGTTCTATCTGCGTGATGTTCTCGTTGCCATGCAGACTTCGGAGCTGATCCTTGCGGACAGCCTGTGCTACGGCTACATCATTTTCGGCGGACTTGCGGCAAATATTGCCTATAACCTGTGCGCCTGCATTCTTCGTGCACTCGGTGACAGCCGCACACCATTCTTTGCCATCATCACTTCGACCATTGTGAATGTGGTGTTCAACTGCGTGTTTATCTTTGGTCTGCACATGGGTGTGGAGGGAGCTGCGATCGCCACCATCTTCTCACAGCTCATGTCTGCCGGCATCTGCCTGCTGAAGCTGCGTAAAATTGACATTATCCGTCTTTCTGCGGAGGATTTCCGGTTCGATGGATCCATGATGCTTGCGCTGCTGAAAAATGGCATTCCCATGGCATGTATGAATTCTATCACAGCAATCGGCTGCATGGTGGTGCAGTACTTTGTCAACGGCATGGGTGTTGCCTATACATCTGCATATTCCGCTTGCAGCCGCTATATCAACCTGTTCATGCAGCCGGCTTGTACGGCAGGCTTTACGATGTCCTCGTTCACAAGCCAGAATTACGGTGCCGGAAAATTCAGCCGTATCCGCGAAGGACTGCATGTCTGCCTGACAATCGCGCTTATTTCCTACGTCCTGCTTGGCGCGGTGATGGTATTCTTCCCCAGACAGCTTGCCTCTCTCATGCTCACCGGCGAGGAGTCCATTTCGCTGACCATGCAGTATTTGTCCATTTGCGGCATTACGCTGTGCGGTGTGGATTTCCTGTTCGTGTTCCGCAGCGGTGTGCAAGGTATGGGCAAACCGTTCATCCCGATGTGTTCGGGCATCATTGAAATGGTCATGCGCATTGCAGTGATCGTGCTGATGGTACCGGAGGTCGGTTTCCGCGCGACAGCCTATGCGGAAACTGTGGCATGGTTCGGGGCTTTGGCACTGAATTTCATCGCATTCCAGTATCTGCTCTCGCGCAGACTGCGGATGGAAAAGAGAAGCGCACCGGTGGTGCACGGCGTACTCCAGACAGCTGAATAATACAGAAAAGCCCTCACAGAAGTGGGGGCTTTCTTTATCCGATGACGACAAAATCTGCCGAAACATAGCCGGTCATTCCATTCCACGACACCACATACCAGTTGTTGACCGTGCCGTAGATGGTCAGCATTGCGCCGTCCGGAATGGAGGCAAGGACGCGCGCGGAGGTATCCGGATAGCTGCGCAGATTGAGATTCGAGCCGTTCGCTGCAACCATACCGCGTTCAATCGCCTGCGGCTGAACAAAGGGAATGCCGAAATAGTCGCAGAGCGACTGGACGAGATTGGCGGCGATGGGGGTAAGATTACCGCGAATCCATGCGGCATCCTGCGGATTATCGTGGTATCCGATTTCACAGAACGCGGCAACTGCTCTTGTGCGCACGACTTCGCCGAGCGTGGTGGTCGGTCGAGCAGTGCTTTTATCGGGCAGCGGATAAATGCTCTTGAAATTATTGGCAATGATGGTGGCAAGCCGTTCGCTTTCCGCGCTTGTCGGTGAAAAATAGATGTCAATGCCACGCAGCTTGCCGGCAAGCTGGGGCGGTGCGGCATTGGAATGCAGTGCCAGATGCACATCATAATATGCCGCATTGGAATCGGCAATCGCACCGGCTGCCGCACGTTCGGGGTCATTGCGGACATAGGTGATACCGCTTGCGCGGAGATACGGCTCCATGCGGTCTGCAAGGAGATTCATATATTGTTCCTCATTGCCGCCGCCGTTGTAAGGGTTGAATTCCTGTGTGGAGGGGCTTAGAAATATCTTTGGCATAGTACGCTCCTTTCGGGAGATAGGGATTTCCCCTTTTATATACTATGCGTTTGCAGCTGCTTTGTTCATCATATACTCATTGCAGCATCAAGAAACGAACGGGATGAAACGAGTCCGATAATGCACAGGAAAAGGAAAATGGAAAACACCGCAATATCCACATAAATCGGCATACCGGTCTTTTTTTTGCGCACCAGAATGTAAATGGTTGCCGCAAGCAGAACTGCTGTGATGAGATATGTCAGATACAGCAGCTCAGAGATAATCAGAAAACCTGCAAATCCTGAAAGCAGGCGCATCATCAGCTGTGGCGGTTCTATGCGAATGTGCGTCCATGTTTCCAATGTTTGCAGAATCGCCGGCAGCAGTACCAGTGTTTGCAGCGTCCAGAAGATTTTTAGAAATGTCGTTTCCTTGACTGGAGGATAGTTTTCATATTTGACCATAGACTGCGTTCCTCATTCTCCTTGCCGTATCACAAGTTCCGGCGCGGGAAACCTGAATCCAGAACAGGATCACGAGTTTTTCAGTCGGCTCAATGGTAAAATATGTCCCCGTCCAGCCGTCCCAGCCGAATTCCCCCAGCGGTGCGATCGTTCCGAAATCCTTCTGCGAGGTCAGCACACGCACCAGTGCGCCGTAATCATAGCCCTTGATAGAATCCCAGCCCTTCCAGAGCAGCTTTGCATTGGGCACTTGCGGTGTGCGGATGTATGCCACGGAACGGGGGCTGAGAATGCGCACACCGTCCGGACTTGTACCGTTATTTGCAAGGGAATTGGCAAATTTCGCATAATCGGCAACCGTGGAGCAAAGCCCTGCACCGCCGGAATGGAATGCCGGACAGGTGCGGTAATCATTCAGCCCGAAATAGCATCCCTCATCACGCACAAGTGCGTTTTCCTCCAATGCATATGCCGCAGTGAAACGGTGCTGCTTTTCCTTGGGCACATAGAAATCCGTATCACTCATGCCAAGTGGCTGGAAAATATTCTCAAACAGGTAACTGCGGTAATCCATACCGGCTGCCACTTCCACAACACCGCCGAGAATATCCGCGGATACACCGTATTCCCACTCCGTGCCGGGGTCGAATTTCAACGGTACTGCGGCAATGCGGCGACAGAATTCCATGGTGTCCATGGGCTTTCCCGATGCGGCTGCTTTCTCCATTGCCCCAAATACCTGCGCCGTATCGTGCCCCGTGTAAGAGCCTGCGTCAGCATAGGTCAGCCCCGACTGCATGTTCAGCAAGTCCTGTATGGTCATTTCCCGCTTTGCCGGACGTGTCGAGCCATTGGGATTGTACACGCGTGGTGCGGAAAACTCCGGAATATAGCGGGAAACCGGATGCTGTAAATCGATGATACCGCGTTCTGCCAGCTGCATCACGGCAGCTGCCGTCACGGGCTTGGTCATGGAATAAATGCGGAAAATGGAATCGTCAGCCATGGGAATGCCGTTTTCCCTGTCAGCCATGCCGAATGTGCCGGAATACAGGCATTCTCCGTCACGATAAACAGCAGCACTTGCACCGGCAAATGCACCGGCGTTCAAATCTTTGGTAATCAGCGCGTCAATCCGCGCTTTCATCTGTTCAAGCATGGTATTGCTCCTTTCAGAATTGTGCATCATCTATCTGTACTGCAATGGCGCGGTTCAGGGAGAATGCGTAGAGATATGCTTCCTTGACCGGCTCGCCGAGAATGCGCTCTGCGGCTTTCTGGTAGAGTGTAAGCTGTGTCCGGTATTTTTCCGTCAGCTCGTCCGGCGATTGTGCATAGTCCGTCTTGTAATCGACCAGTACCCAACCATCTGCTTCACGGAACAGCAAGTCCATCGTACCGATCAGAATGCCGTCCGTACCGGCGTACTGGCGGTGGAGCGCGGAATCTTCCGGCAGCGAAAGTTCACCGATTTCCACGAAAAACTGCTTTTCCTTTTCCACCTGCGCAGACGCGGCAATGCGCTGATACAGCGCGGAGGCGAAGAATTTGCGGAGCTTGGCAGGCGTGAGCGTCCGCGCCTCGGCTGCGGTCAGACAGCCGGATTTCTGTAAGCGGTGCAGCTCTGTTTCTATATCCTGTGCAGCAGCGGAAAAGTCCATGTACTGGAGCATTTTGTGAACTGCCGTACCTCTCTGCGCTCCGCGCAGAACGCTTGTTTCTGCCGTTTCTTGTAGGAAATCCGGCATGGACAGCTGCACGTCCTCGGTGCTGTCGGGATGGGAGAGCGCGGTAACGCTGTATTTCGATACAAGCTCTGACTGTGCCGATTCATAGCGGAATGCAAGCTGCTGCTGGAGCTGTGCAAGGACTTCTGGTGACGCGAATGCATCCACAGCGATGTGCGGTGGTTCATCCGGCGGTACGGCAGACTGTGCATTGACCACGCGGTATTCTGCAAGTTCTGAAGCACCGCTTTCTTCCGTCAGCAGTGCATGGAGCAGATGTTGGTGCTCACTGCCGGAAAGGAGGAATTGCAGAATCCATTCCTGCATGGAGTTCGCTTCTGCGGCAAGGCGCGGCACGGATTCCGGACAGCATCCGAGAAGCTGCGCCATCATCAGTACATCTTCCTTGTCCGGCTTTGGCTTGTACGCGCCATAGCAATAGTGCAGGCAATCGCTGCGGTTCATCGTCAGGAACAACCGTTGCTGCGGACGCGTCATTGCAACGTAGAACAGACGCATTTCCTCACTGCGCTGTCTGCGCGTGATGTCTGCAAGGAGCAATCTGTATGCCGCAGTTGCTGATTTACGGTAGGTTTTGCGGTCTAACAGACGCAGACCGAGCAGACCTGTTTCCTCCATATGCAGCATGGCTTTGGATGGATTATTGCTGAATGCGCGTTCAAGATGTGCAAGGAATACAAAGGGGTATTCCAGTCCCTTTGATTTGTGAATGGTCTTGATTTCCACCCTGTCCTCGGAAATCTGCGGCTGTGCGGCAATTTCCGGATTTTTAGCAGCAATCCGGTCAAGATAGCGCAGCCATTCCCCGATGCTGCATTGTCCTCCCTGTGCGGCACTGCGGTATTCCTTGGCAAGGCGCACAAAGGTTTGTAGATTGTTCCGGCGCACCTGTGCATCCTCATACAGGCTTTGGAGGGAGAGCAAATCAGTTTCGTCATAAATGCGCATGAGCAGTGCTTCCAGCGGCAATGCCTCCGCATCCGTGCGCATCCGTTCAAAAGATTCCGTGAAAACAAGACATTTCTGGTAGAGCGCGGCATGTTCCTCCGCTGCGGCAGCATCCTCGGCGCAGGCTTTCTGAAATTCCGCAATCTGGAGATAAATGCGCTTGCTTTTGCCATAGAGCTTGAGGTCTGTTAAATCCTCCATGGTAAAGCCGAACATCGGGGAAACGAGTACGCCTGCCATGGAAAGGTCGGTCAGGGGGTTGTCGAGTACACGCAGGAGATTGTAAATTCTGCGGATTTCCGGTCTGGTGAAATACGCCGGCTGCTCCTCCCCCACCGCAGGAATGCCGCGCGCTTCCAACGCACTGACAAAAGCGGAAGTGTCCTTGGTGCGCAGGAGAATGCAGAAATCCTTCGGGCGGCATGGTCTTACCACATTGTCGCGGCAATAAACGGGCGTTTCTGCGGCAAGCATATCGGCAATCTGCTGGGCAATGCATTCTGCCTGCGCGTCCACGGGTTGGTCTGTGTCCTCGTTCTCCGTCAGGAGAATCGTGGTGGATGTATCGGGTTTTCCGCGGAACTGCTCCGCGCCGAAATAGAGAAATTCATTCTCGTCATAGGTCACTTCGCCGCAGTCCTGTGCCATCAGCATATGGAACAGCGCGTTGACAAAATCAATCACACCCTTTGAGCTGCGGAAATTCTGGTTGAGGTAAATGCGCGCAATATCGCCTTTCTGACATTCTGCAAGCGGTGTGCTGTCGTGCAGTGCAGCCATGAAGTTGCGCGGATTTGCCTGTCGGAAGCTGTAAATGGATTGCTTGACATCGCCGACAAGAAACGCGTTTTCGCCGTAGCGCAGTCCTGCTTCCGTTGCTGTGCAGCCACGCGAGAGAAGCTTGAACAGACAGTCCTGCTTGTTGTTGCAGTCCTGATACTCGTCAACCATCACAAGGCTGTAGCGGTTCGAGAGCATCTCCCCAAGCTCCGTGCGTTCAATTCTCCCGTCCGCACTCATCCTGCCAAGCAGGGAAAGTGCCAGCCGTTCGCCGTCATCGAAGCTCAGGACATTGTGCTGCCGTTTTTCCTCGAAAAGCGTCTGCCGATAGTCCTGCGTCAGCTCCAGCAAAATTGGAATAATAGTGCTCTGCACGGTAATATCCCCTTGCAGGAAGTGCAGCGGTTTCAGAAAATGCTTGACTGCGGCTTTGTATTTCTTTTTGTAAATTTCACGGAACTGTTGGAACACAATCTTGCTGTCCGTATCCACATCCTTGCGGATGGCAGGAAATTTCGGGAAATCATAGGTATGCACCAACGGATTGTCAAGGATGCGCTCCATCTCCATTGTGCGCAGGAAATTGTAGTGGAAAAGGATATTTTCCCTGTCCTCGTTCAGCCGTTCGGTAAATTTATTGTTCCCTTTGCCAAGATAGGCGCGCTGTGCAAAGGGTGCAGCTTTGTCAATCAGCTCCAGTACCTGTGCAAGCTCGGTGCAGATGGAATGCCGGATGCGTGAGAAAACCGTTTCCATATCGCCGCATACTGCCATGGCGCGTTCCACCCAGTATTCTGGAAACGCGAGAGATTTCATATAATCCGCAACGGAGAGAATCACATGTTCAAGTTCCTCGTCAGAGCGTGTACAGAAAAAATCAAAAAGCTGCTCAATGGCATCACTGCGCGTTCTGCTCCAGCGGTCAAGGACGGATTGCAGCGCATTCTGTACATAAATGCTTTCCTGCGCAGGTTCAGCCACGCGGAACTGGGAGGATACGTCGCAAAGGTCTGCATTTTCCCGAATCAGATTGAAACAGAATGCGTTGATGGTTGAAATATTCGCATTTGCAAGCGCGGATTGCTGCTGGAGCAGCCAGCTGTACTGTTCTTCATCCACTTCACTGCCCAGTGCATTCATTGCATCGTTGAGTGCCGTGTACAATCGCTGCTTCATCTGTGCGGCAGCGTCATTGGTGAAAGTAACGACAATGATGTCCTCCGCCCTGATGCGTGTTTCTGCGTCCGTATTGGCAAGCAATTGGAGCAGACGTTCCACGAGTACAGCGGTTTTGCCGCTTCCGGCAGCCGCGGAAACGATCACGCTCCTGCCTCTGTCTGTAATTGCCTGTTCCTGCTGTGATGTCCACTTCATTCGCCCATCTCCTCCGTTTCTGTCGTTTCTTCCCCGAATACCTCCGCAATTGCCGCCTGCTTCTGTGCTTTATTCATGCTTTCCGGCTTCTGGCATTCCCTGCCGCACAGGTCACTGCATCCGCAATAGCTGCACGGGAGATTCAGGTAGGGGTCGGGGGAAATGTCGCCGTTTTGCAGGGCATCTGCCATCTCGCAGATTTTGCGTTCCACATGCTCGCGCAGCTTGACCATCTGCTCGGCATCTACGCTGAACAGCTTGGAATTCTGCGCATCCAGTACGGGGGTATAGCCCTCCTGCACTTCCGGCTCCATCAGGGGGGCGGCAGCTTCAAGGAGCAGTCCTTTCATGTGGTAGTAATCGTTGAGTACGTCCTCCGGCGCGGTCTGCTCATCACGTTCCGAATAATGCTTCTGTTCTGGCTGACCGCTTGGCATATAGAGGACACCGCCGGACTGCGCAGAAGGATACAAGCCGCTTTGCTCAAGGGCAAAGAGGTAAATGAGCATCTGCATATCCAGTCCCCTTGCCAGCTTTTCGGGCGCAAAGGCGCGTTCGCCTGTTTTGTAATCCACCACGCGCAGATAGCTTTCGTTTTCATTCATGGATACGTCAACACGGTCAATTTTTCCGATACAGCGTACTTTTCCATCGCGCAGCGTGTACGGCGGCACAGTGCCCTCGTGCGCTTCATCATGCACGACCACCTCAAAACCGACCGGTACAAAAGTACCGCTGCGCATTTCGTTCTGCATATGCTGAAGCACCTGCAAAAGTCCCATGCCGGACATACGGTAGTTGAACTGGAAGCGTCCGTCACGGCGCACGGCATCCGAAAAATTATCCGCAGAAAACTGCGCGGAAAGACCACGGATTTCGGCAAGCAGCTCGTCAGCAGTCAGTGCCGTAAAGGCTGCCATATCGTATTTACGGAGAATCTGCTCCAGACAATAATGCGCAAAATTGCCGGCATTGGCATCGGAAAAACGGTTTTCTTCCGGCACATAGAGCCGCAGACAACGGCGCAGGAAATACCAGAACGGACATTTGTAGAAATCCTCGATGCCGGACGGCGAAAAGGTCAGGCGGCTGCCGAGCAGCCGTTTCATGCGGTCGGAGGACACATGATGGTCGGAAAGCCCCGTCAGCGTGGTGAGCTTCTGCATACGCGATGCGTACAGCGGATGTTCCTCTAAAATTTGCCGGATGGCAGGAAGCGACGGGTCATCCGTCCGCAGTGCACGGACAAAGTGGAAATATGCCGATGCCGGAGTACGGACAAAATAGCTGATGGGGAGTGCATCGGCTGCAACGGTCAGTTCCGGTGCACCTGCAAACATCGCCTGAATCTGCCGGATAACCATGGACGGATGGACGCGCTCGCCGGCGGTGTTGATGGCAGGGCATGTCAGATAGAGCTGGTGTGCAGGCGCAGAAAAGAGCTTGTGAATGACAAGACGTTCATCGGAGTACAGCTCAAAAAACATACGGGAAATGACAATATCCTGCTTTTCCAGTTCTTCCAGCTCCTGCCGCGTGAACATACCACCGAGCTGAATATCGCCGGGGAATACACCTTCATTCACGCCCATGACAAAGACAATGGACGGACTGCTGAGTCTTGCAGTCTGCGCTTCAACAATTTGTACGCTGTCAAGCGTTTGGGGCGGTACGGCAAAGGTGGTATTGCTGATGAGCATTCCGAGCAGCTCTGCAAATTCGAAAAGCTCCATTTTCTGTCCGCCACAGGAGGACACAATGGTATCGAGAATGTCCATGAGCATATTCCACACCGTTGTAAATTCACGACGGCGCAGTGTGTCAAGCCCATCAAGATAGGCTGCATTTTCCGCCTGTCTGTCATTGAGATGCACACAAAGTGCGGTGCAGATCGTCCGGACATCCTGTCCCACACATGCACTGCGCAATGCTGCAATGCGTTCCGTCACATCCAGCCTCGTCTGTTCAAGCACCTCGCCGCCGAACGGTTCTGCACGTTCCGTACAGCCCGACTGTGCATCCCAGAACGGTGTCAGCCAATCCTGCCCGTCAATGCCCCATGTGAAGCAGAAATGCTCCAGCATGGACACATCCACCGCAGAATAGCCGAAAAACGGATTCTTCATCAGGCGCAGCAGATCCTGCGTATCCAATGTTTCACGCGCAAGCACGGCAAGCAGTGAGAGAACATAGCGCATCAGCTCCGTGTACTGCACGGGGGATGGAAACGAAATATGGTAGGGCAGCTCGTACCGCTGCATGGCATGTTCCAGTACGGAACCGTAGGCACTCAGGGATTTGACTGCTACGGCAATGTCGCGGCAATGCAGAGAGCTGTCCTCGGAAAGCTGCTTGACGATGGTCGCACAGATGTATTCTGCCTCGGCGGTCGGGTCGGTCGTTTCGATGATGTGGACATGTCCGGCATAGTCAGCAGGTCTTGTCACAGGACGGAGAATCTGGCTGCTGACAGCGCACAGGTCGGGGTGAAAGGTTCGCAGGAATTCCGTACAGCGTTCGGACTGCACCGGCAGCCGCTTTTCCTGTGCCATGCGCACAAGTGCACGATAGGTACGGTTTCCGCCCTCAAAAATGGGCGAAAGCTTTGCATCCGGCTCGTCCGTGCGGATGGCAGCTGTGATGGACTCTGCCTGTGAGAGCATCACATCAAGCATGGCGTACTGGTCGCCCGTGAAGCTGTCAAATTCATCAATATAGATGGATTTCCCCTTGAAATAGCCATGTACATCCGCGCGCAATGCTGCCTCGGACAGGTCGGTCAGACTGTCGTAGAGATTGTGTTCACGCAGGATCCGTTCGTATTCCAGCAAAATCACAGCAATATCAGCAGTCTTTTCACGCAGACGGTCAGGGAGGGCTGCGGCGGCATCGTGGAGCTTTTCGGAAGTGACGCCGGCTTTGCGAAGCTTGACAATGAGCGAGAGCATCCGGTCGATGAAATCCGCGGAATCACTGCGCCGCTGTAATGCCTGCAAATCACCGCGCGCGGCAACACTGCGCACAGCCTGATAGAGAAAAACAAGCTTTTCTTGGTCGCCTGCATAGGCGGCAGTACGCAGATTTTCGCCGCATTCCTTGAAAATGCTGCGTGATAATGTAGCAAAACTACAGGTTTGCAGACGGTTGAAGGCTTGTGCGCCCATGGCACGGTACAGCCGCTTTTCTTCCTCAAAGGAAAACTGCTCCGGAACAAGCACGAGGACGGTTCTGCCGGCAGCAATGTCCTGCACCATCCGTTCCATCAGTCGGGTGGATTTTCCTGTACCGCATCCGCCGAGAATACAATTGAGCATGGTAGTAGTTCGACTCCTTTCCGTTTGCTGTCGCATTGCAATAAATGTTCCTTTCCATTATACAACGAAATGCCGTTTTCGTCAACTATTTGCACAGAATATTCTTGACAGGACACCGGCTTCAATGGTATAATGTACAAAAAGCACGGAAAGGATGAATGGTCATGCAACTGTTTACCATGGCTGCGGCATTGCTCGCAGGCGCAATTCTCCCCACTGGCACACATCTTCTCTACCACCACTATTCTGCCTACGATACACGGGATAGTCAGCTGTTCTGTTATCACGCATCCACGCAGGAGCAAGTGGAGCTTCAGGATGCCTCCTTTGTTCACGCAATGAACGGCGATTTTGGAAGTCACTGTTATGATATTACATTCATGGCGATCGACCCTTTGGCAGATGAGTGGGATATTTTCCGCTACAACACCATCAGCCGGAAGCTCGAAAACCTCACGGAGCGCAGCGGATTCCGGAACGAGGACCCGAAATTCTCCCCCGATGGCAATTCACTTGTATTCAAGCGCGGCTACTGGAGCCACGAGGCGAATGATTTTGTCTATGACCTTGCCCTGATGGATCTGCGCACAAAGGACATTACCATGCTCACAAACGGTGGCGGTGAGGAGTCCATGCCCTGTTTCTCGCCCGATGGCAGGACGGTATATTATGCGCAGTCCGGAAATGGAGAAACGGCGATATGCAGTCTTTCTCTTGACACACTCGAAACACAATGCCTTTACACGGAATCCGGCGTTCATGCCTATTATCCGATGGCAGCCGAAAGCGGTCTGTATTTCTCCAAATGGCACTCCCCCACTCTGCGCAATGACTGCATTGTCCGGCTGACGGACGCTGTACCGGAGCTTTTGCCGTTCAACGATACGGCGTACAACTGCTCAGATGTATTCCCCTGTCCGGACGGCGGAATGCTGTTCAGCTCCTCCAGGGACGGCAGCTATGACATGTATTACTTTGACGGTACGCAGGAATTCCCACTGACTTCCTGCAATTCCCAATTGCAGGAGCTTGGTGCGTCGTGCTTTACGGCGCAGGATACGCAGATCATTGTCAGGGAAACGCTTGATTTTCTCCTCTGCCGCGGGCAATCCGGCAAAAACATGGATGCCAATGGGGATGGCGTTGTCGATGGCTTCGACCTTGCCATGCTCAAACGAATGAAATAAGACAAATCGTTGATATTCTGCACAATTCACAAAAAATGAATTGCATTATGGTGAAAAATATGCTATAATATATGTACAGCTTGTCAAAATATGGCGGAACGGCGTTCTGCATAGGAGAATTCAGAACCTTGCCGCGAAAAACCGGATCGTTTGCAGCTGAATCCAACGTTCTTTTTTGAGGGGGAGAGAACATGAAAATCAAAACAAACAACGACAGCAACCAAAAATTAGTACAGCTCCGACAATCCATGATTTTAGCATTTATCGCGCTAATAGGCTTTGTTATCGTTTTCTTCTCGGTGCTTGTAATGAACAAGACGGATGATGTACTTAAAAACAAGGTCAGCAATATGGCATCCGCACTGACAGTGCAGATGAAAATGAACATCAATAGCTACCTTTCCAAGATGGAAACCACCTGCGCATTGGTTTTCGTTGCCGAGGAAGTTTACCAGTATGACGCAACCAATGCGGATCTGGACGCTTACGAGGCATTATCTACGGAGAAAATCATTTCCGACAAGCTCTTTGACTTGTGCATCATGGAAAACTATGTCGATTTCGGCATTGTCTACCGCAATAATCATGTGGTCGGCAAGGTATCCAACGGTACAATTGAGCTGTTCGGTGAGCACCTGTTCACGGATTTGGAATCCATGATCAACCGCAGCCGTACCCATGACGGCTGGGCAACCGGCTACAATGGAGATTTCAAGCGCATTTATTATGTCAAGCGGATTCACGAAAATGCTGTGCTTGTGACATCGTTCTATACCACGGAGCTGGAGGAAGTCTTTGAGCATCCGGGCGGTATGGGTGATATGACCATCCGGCTGCTGGAAAAAAACGACATTGTAATCTATTCGTCCAAGGACGGCGAAACAGGCACGAAGCTTGACGAGGACATTGCAAGCCGAATCAGCGCACAGACCTCGGCAACCTCCATGGACAACCACTACATGATTAACGTCAACAGCTGCGGTGACGACTGGCGTGTAATCTGTTCAATTCCGACGCAGATCATTCTCAAGGAGAAAAAGGAGATCCAGCTGTTCATTGCCATTGTTGGACTGCTCACGGCATTGAGTGCGGTCATCATCAGCGTGTGGATTTCCAACCGCATTTCTACACCCGTGCACGACATGGTCAACGTCCTCGATGAAAAGGCACATATCGACCAGCTCACCGGCGTTCTGAACAAGCGGTCATTTGAGGAATCGGCGGACAAGGCGTTCCACCTCGACAATTCTCCGGAGCGTTACGCGCTGATTCTTATTGATGTGGACAATTTCAAAGGTGTCAACGATACACTCGGTCATGCTTACGGCGACAAAGTGCTTGCCGGTGTGGGCAATATTCTCCAGACGGTATTCCGCGCCGATGATTTTCTCGGCAGACTCGGCGGCGATGAATTCTGTGTACTGCTCTATCTGCCGAAATCTGCCACGGAGCAGGAAATTACAGAATATACCAGTGAAAAATGCCGTCAGCTTTGCCAGTCGTTCCGCAACAATTACACGGGCGATGATGGAAAGTACAAAATTTCCGCAAGCGTCGGTGTTGCACTCTTTCCGCATCATGGGCAGACCTTTACGGAATTGTACCAATGTGCAGACAAGGCATTGTATCAGTCCAAGCGCAAGGGTAAGGATACCTTTACCATTTTTACGGAGGAATACAAATGAATCGCAGATTTCTTTTGATTGCAGCGTGTACCGCGCTCCTGTTGACTTCAGGTTGTTCGGAACGAACAGTCATTACCTCCCACGAGGAGCAGATCGAAATTTCCTTGTCGTGGTGGGGCAACGACCAGCGCAACGAATACACCATCGAAGCGGTCAAACTCTTTGAAAAGCACCATCCCAATATCAAGGTCAAATGCAATTATTCCGAGTGGTCGGGCTATCAGGCGCGCAGTGACGTGCAAATGGTTTCTGGCACGGAAGCGGATGTCATGCAGATCAACTATGCATGGATCGAGCAGTATTCCCCCGATGGTACGGGGTTTTACGACATTCAGCAGCTTTCTGAACATGTGGACTTGTCCAATTTCACAAGGGAAGAGCTGGATTATGGAATGCAGAACGACAGCCTCAATGCCATCCCCATTGCACTGAATACGCAGAGCGTCTACATCAACAAAACCATCTATGATTCTTATGGGCTGGAAGTTCCCAAAACATGGGAGGATTATTTTGCCGCCGCGGAAGTCATGCGCGGAAAAGTCTATCCGCTTGCAATGACTTCCAAATCCTCGTGGTTCTTCATTACCGCCTATGCCGAGCAGGTCAGCGGCAAGCAGTTCATGACGATGGAAGGCAATTTGAATTTCACAGCGGAAGAACTGCGCATTATGCTTGAATTCTACTGCCGGCTTGTGAATGAAAAGGTCATGCCGCAGGTGGAATATTTTGAACGACTCGCGCCGGAGGATGGTATTTATGCCGGTATTGTGGCATGGCTGAGCGATGGTTCAAGCTACTGCGACCGTGCGGTGAACAATGGCTATGAGTATATTGTGACGGATTATCCTGTCGATTCCTCCTCGCAGGTTGGTGATGGCTGGTATGCAAAGCCTGCAACCATGTACGCCATCAGCCGGAATACCGACCATCCGGAGGAAGCGGCAATGCTGCTCAATTACCTGCTCAATTCCTCGGAGATGGCAAATTTACAGCGCATTGAAAAGGGCATTCCACTGAGTGAAGCAGCGCAGAATTACCTGAATGAACATGAGCTGCTTGATGGGATGCAGTATGTGGCGTTTGAAAAAATGAATGAATATCGGGATAATCTCTCTGTCATCAGTCCCTATTTCGAGAATGAAGCACTCATTGCAGCATTCCGTGACGCGTCGAATGCTGTGCTCTACGGAAAGGCTGACGCGCAGACACAGGCAGAAATTCTCTACGAAACCTTTGATGATATTTTACGCGATGCCAAGGCATAGAAAACACCCCCGCGGCTGCGGGGGTGCAGAAGCACTGGATGTCCGTTAGTTGCTCTTGTTCTGAGAGCTGGAGTTGTTCTTATTCTGAGAATTCTGATTGCTCTTATTCTGAGAATTGGAACTGTTCTGAGAATTCTGGTTGTTCTTGTTCTGAGAATTCTGATTGTTCTGATTGCTCATGCTTATCGCTCCTATCTCCGCACGATCCGGCATATCTTGCAGGAATGTGCGGAATTCCGGACTGATATACCGTTAGCACAGTGGTCTTGTGCCTTCTTGGGTAGTATGTCCGGTATCGGAGCGATTATGCATTCAAATGCGCATCAACTCGTTTTTGTTGTTGTCTGCCTGCGCTGCACGGTTTCTTCGTCAATTCTCATCTGCTGTTCCACCTCGGCGAGCACCTCGTCGGGGTTTGTTGTTTCCGTGGTTTCTTCCGTTTCTGTGGTCATTGCAGGCACGGTTGTACCGGGATTAAGCGGTACAGTATTGCCGCGCAGATTCCAGATGGAAACACCGCAGAGAACGCAGAGTGCAAGTGATGCGGCAATATATGCCGTATAGCGTCCGATGGTGCGGCGCGGCATTTGTGCGACCTCGAAAACCTCCTCGATCTCCTCATGACAGTCTTTCTGATACAATTCCTGTTTCATTCGCTCTACAAGCTCATCGGGAGCGTGTACGCTGTCGAATGCTTTTTTTATCTCGTCATGCATATTCATTCTTTACTACCTCCCAATTTCTTTTGCAGCTTCTTTCTTCCGCGTGACAATTGCTGTGCAACTGCGGCTTCGCTTTGTGATGTAATACGCGCAATTTCCCGAATCTGGTAGTTTTCATAATAATGCAGGTAAATGGCGATCCGGTATTTCTCCGGCAGTGAAAGGACGGCTTCAAGGACTGCGGACGTTTTTTCCTTCATGTGTACTGGTATCTGCGATAAATCCACATCCACCCTCCTGCGCCGCCATGTGCTTCGCACAAGGTTCTTGGATTCATTGAGCGTAACGCGTAAAAACCACGCTTTCTCATGCGTTTCCGATTCAAATTCAGGATGTGTCTTGAAGTATTTGAAAAAAACCTCCTGCATGACGTCCTCTGCATCCGCATAATTCCCGACAACTGCCAGCGATGCACGGTACACCATGTCCTTGTATCGGTCAATGGCTGCAAAGGTAACACCTGATACACTGATTCCCTGCTGCCTGCCGATTTCGACAGTCCTGCCGCGTTCTTCCGTCATTGTCAGCATTTGTTCATCCCACCTTTCCAAGTGCTTCTGCCTTATATACACATCAGGACGGCAAATCCTGACAGTTCTTTCTGAACTTTGTATACATGCACAAATATCATCTTTTGTTTTGTCTATTCTGCTTAAATCCCAGCCAAACTACCGCCACCAAGGGCAATGTGCTTTCAATTATCTATACAATTGAGAGGAGCAAAACCTGACATAAATTCTGAAAATTGTATGGATGCACAAAAAATAAACTGAAAACTGTACATATTGAATAGGTACTAAGAATAGTATAGCACAGAAAATCGGATTTGTCAAAAGAATTTTACTTGCATTTTTGAGAAAAATATGCTACAATAAGCATATGGAGGTGATGAACCATGCTGACAAAGCTTCTGAGCCGTGAAACTTGCGCGGACTGTCAGCTCTGCTGCGTGTTTGACCGTTATGACATCTGGGAAACGCCCGTCCTTTCGCCTGAAATTCGGGAAAAGGCTGCTGCACTGCTGCCGGATGCCGAATTCATCCGCAAAGGAGAGGAATCCTACCTGTTCCGCATCCGTGAACTTGACCATGAGGATTTATTCGCCTGTCCCCTGCTTGACCAGTCCACCGGCTGTATGCTTGGTGAGGAAAAGCCCTTTGACTGCCAGATTTGGCCGTTTCGCATTATGGAGCTTGACGGCAGACAGGCAATCACCATCGCGCCCATCTGTCAGGCAATGACTGCGCTGTCCATCGGAACGCTGCTCGATTTTCTGCGTGAATCTCTTGCAGAAACTATTTTTTCCTATGCACAGCAGCATCCGGACGTGATTAAGCCCTATGATACCATGTATCCCATTTTACTTTGGAAAAACGAGCAAAATCAGGAAAACTAACAAAAAGGAGAAACCACTATGTCCAATACTTCCTATGTATCCCCGTTCTGTACCCGTTATGCGAGCAAGGAAATGCAGTATCTGTTTTCTGCCGACAAGAAATTCACCACATGGCGCAAGCTCTGGGTCGCTCTTGCCCGTGCAGAGATGCAGCTTGGCTTGCCGGTAACGCAGGAACAGGTGGATGAACTGGAGGCGAATATCAATCATATCGACTATGAAATGGCTGCACAGGAGGAAAAAATCGTCCGTCATGATGTCATGGCGCATGTACATACCTATGCCCATGCCTGCCCGAAGGCTGCGCCCATCATTCATCTGGGGGCAACGTCCTGTTATGTGGGCGACAATACGGATGTCATTATCATGCGTGACGCACTGGAGGTCATCAAGAGAAAGCTGGTTAAGGTGATTGCGCAGCTGGCGAAGTTTGCAGAGGATTACAAATCCCTCCCCTGCCTTGGCTATACACATTTGCAGCCGGCACAGCTGACGACCATCGGTAAGCGCGCTACCCTTTGGTGCAACGATTTTCTGATGGATCTGGAGGATTTGGAATTCCGCATTGCTTCTCTCAAGCTCCTCGGTTCCAAGGGTACAACCGGTACACAGGCTTCCTTTGTTGAGCTGTTCGAGGGCGATTCCGAAAAAATCAGAGCCATGGAGCAGATGATTGCACAGGAAATGGGCTTTGATGCGGTAGTTCCCGTTTCCGGTCAGACATATTCGAGAAAGATGGACTATCAGGTATGCGCTGTACTGGCAGGTATTGCGCAGTCTGCAAGTAAATTCTCCTACGACATTCGCCTGATGCAGAGCTTCAAGGAGATGGAAGAACCGTTTGAAAAGAGTCAGATCGGTTCGTCTGCGATGGCATACAAGCGCAACCCCATGCGCGATGAGAGAATCACAGCACTGGCACGTTATGTGATGGTGGATGTGCTCAATCCGGCATTTACGGCAGGTACACAGTGGTTTGAAAGAACGCTGGACGATTCCGCAAACAAGAGAATTTCCGTAGCGGAGGCATTCCTCGGCACAGATGCGATTCTGAATGTTCTGCTGAACGTCACCGACCCTGAGAACGGACTGGTTGTCTATGACAAGATCATCACACGCCGCGTCATGGCAGAGCTGCCGTTCATGGCAACGGAGAACATCATGATGGACGCTGTGAAGAAGGGCGGCAACCGTCAGGAACTGCACGAGAAAATCCGTCAATACTCCATGCAGGCAGGCGCGCGCGTCAAGCGCGAGGGACTGGACAACAATCTGTGCGAGCTGATTGTGGCAGACCCGATGTTCATGATTACGCAGGAAGAAATGGACGCAATCATGAAGCCGGAAAACTTCATCGGCAGAGCACCGGAACAGGTGGATGAATTCATCGCAAACTGTGTGCAGCCGGCACTGGACAGAAACGGCGTTTCGGATGATAAGGCTGAAATTTCCGTATAAGTGATGCGAAAACAGAATACATCCTGGTGCCCCCTGTTACAGGGGGCATTTTGTGTTTGCAGAAAACATAGTCAGGTATGCAACAAGCCGCTGCTCTTCCGAACAGCGGCTTATATAATTAGTTATTATTCTTCTTTGCAGCAATATCAGCCAGTGCTTCCTTGCGGGAGAGGTTGATTCTGCCCTGCTTGTCGATTTCTACAACCTTGACAACGACCTCGTCACCGATGGCAACGACATCCTCCACCTTTTCTACACGGTGGTTGTCCAGCTGAGAAATGTGTACCAGACCATCCTTGCCAGGTGCGATTTCTACAAATGCGCCGAAGTTCATCAGACGAACAACCTTGCCCTTGTAAATTGCGCCGACCTCAGGGTCATTTGCAATGGTTTCCACAATCTGAATTGCCTTCTTTGCGTTGTCCAGATTGATACCGCTGACGAATACATTACCTTCCTCGTTGATGTCGATCTTTACATCGCACTCAGCGCAAATCTTCTGGATGACCTTGCCGCCCTGACCGATGACCTCGCGAATCTTGTCCACCGGTACCTTGGTCTGGAGCATCTTGGGTGCGTAGGTGTTAACGGTTTCTCTGGGAGCAGGAATTGCCTTGAGCATGATCTCATCGAGGATGTAGAGTCTGCCCTTTCTGGTCTTTTCAAATGCCTCTGCAATGATGGCAGGTGTCAGACCGTCAACCTTGATATCCACCTGAATGGCTGTGATACCCTTGTGTGTACCGCCTACCTTAAAGTCCATGTCGCCGAAGAAATCCTCAAGTCCCTGAATGTCAACCATGGTCATGAAGTCGTCGCTGTCAGGCAGTGTAATCAGACCACAGGAAATGCCGGCAACCGGTGCCTTGATCGGTACACCAGCGTCCATCAGAGCCAGTGTGGAGCCGCAGATGGAACCCTGAGAAGTAGAACCGTTGGAGGAGAGAACCTCGGAAACGGTACGGATCGCATAGGGGAATTCCTCAACGGACGGCAGAACCGGTACAAGTGCCTTTTCAGCCAGTGCGCCGTGACCGATTTCACGTCTGCCGGGGCCTCTGGAGGGCTTGGTTTCGCCTACAGAATAGGACGGGAAATTGTAGTGATGCATATAACGCTTGGAGCTTTCCTCATCCAGACCGTCAATCTTCTGGGAATCGCTGACAGGACCAAGTGTTGCAATGGTGAGCACCTGTGTCTGACCTCTTGTGAACAGACCGGAGCCGTGTACTCTCGGCAGCACGCCTGCTTCAGATGCCAGCGGACGAATTTCGTCAATACCTCTGCCATCCACGCGCTTGCCCTCATAAAGCCATGCACGGACGATCTTCTTCTGGAGCTTGTACATGCACTCGTCAAGCTTTGCAATATCTTCCGGATACTTTTCATCGAGAGCTTCATGCATTTCATCCACGATGGGCTTCAGACGCTCGTCACGGATTGTCTTATCATCAGTATCAAGCGCAAACTTTACCTTTTCGCCAACCAGTGCTTCTACCTCGTCGAACATTTCGTGCGGTACTTCCTGGGACTCGAAAGCAAACTTCGGCTTGCCGATTTCTGCCTGAATATCGCTGATGAAAGAAACCATCTTCTTGATTTCTTCATGACCTGTCATGATTGCATCGAGCATGGTCTTTTCGTCCACCTCGTTTGCACCTGCTTCAATCATAACAATCTTTTCAGCAGAGCCTGCAACTGTCAGGTTCAGGTCGGTAACTTCGCGCTGTTCCTGTGTGGGGTTGAGCACGATTTCGCCATCTACCAGACCCACGTTAATGCCTGCAATCGGGCCATTCCACGGGATATCGGAAATAGAAATTGCAATGGATGTTGCAACCATGCCTGCAATCTCAGGAGAGCAGTCAGGATCAACAGCCAGTACTGTCATAACAACGGAAACGTCATTGCGCATATCCTTGGGGAACAGAGGACGGATGGGTCTGTCCACCATTCTGGAAGTCAGGATCGCCTTTTCAGAGGGCTTGCCTTCACGCTTTGTGAAAGAGCCGGGGATTCTGCCAACGGAGTAAAGTCTTTCCTCATAGTCCACGGACAGCGGGAAGAAGTCGATACCATCACGGGGCTTTGCGGATGCGGTGACATTTGCCATCACAACAGTTTCACCGTAGCGAACCCAGCAGGAACCATTGGAGAGTCCGCAGGTCTTGCCTGTTTCTACAACCAGCGGTCTGCCGGCGTAGGTTGTTTCAAATGTTCTGAAATTCTCAAACATGTGATTTCCTCCTTTTTGTGTGCCAGACAGCGTTTTTAGCAAAAAACCCTGCCCCCGCACATGCGGAGGTACGGTCAGATGCTAATATACCGCTGCTGACGTTGTTGATGTTTTACCTATAAGGAAAGGCAGAGGGGATACCCCACTGCCTTCCTGTACCGTAATTACTTACGGATACCCAGCTTTGCAATGATTGCACGGTATCTTTCGATGTCGTTCTTCTTCAGATAAGCCAGCAGGTTTCTTCTGCGGCCGATCATCTTCAGCATACCTCTTCTGGAGTGATGATCCTTCTTGTGCACCTTCAGGTGTTCAGTCAGGTCATTGATTCGACGAGTCAGGATTGCAATCTGTACCTCAGGAGAACCAGTATCGGTTTCATGAGTACGGTTGTTCTCGATGACAGCTGTCTTTTCTTCCTTACGCAGCATTTGTTTCACCTCTTTGATTTGTATTCTCCGCAACATAGAGTGGGGCAGGTAAAAATCCCGAATGCGGGCGTAACCCCCATTCCAAGTACACGGAACATTACTATTATATCACAAAACTTTCCGTTTGTAAAGGGTTTTTTCAAAATTTTTCTAAAAAATGAAAGTTTTTTTGCCAAGCACCTCGCTCAGGAGATGACTTTTCCCTTCCCCTTCTTCTGCTTGGGAGATTCCGTGGGCTTTTCCTTGCCGCCCTGATCTTCAAACACATTCTCACCAAGGCTTTCTGCATGGAGCATTTCGGGATTGACCTCGCCACGCTGTGCGTAGTAGGGATTGATGACATACTTCTGAATAATCGGATAGCAGTTGAACACGATGACAAATCCCACGAATACAAGCGGCATGAACGGGAGTACAAATGCCATGATATAGGGGAAACAAATGGTCAGCACTGCAAATACGCCGATTACCGCAACGACAATGAACAGCGTGATGAGATTCTGTTTCAGGGCAATGCAGCTGAGCGCGAGGGAATTTTTAAGGATGTTTTTCATGCTCAGGTCAGTCGAAACAATCATCAGGTACGCATAGAAGCTCATCATGAGCACTGCCAGTGCGATGCTGCAGCTTGCCACGAACAGGACATAGTACATGGTCGGTGACGCGTTGTTTTCCTTGGCGGCGTTAATCATCAGCGGATAAACGTAAATGCCGGCTGCAAGAGAAATGCCGACGAGCACGTCAAGCAAGCCCATGATACAGGACTGTTTGAAACAGCTGCGAAACGTCTTTTTGAAAGTGTCGAACAGGAACATCGGCTTTTCAAGCGTGAAATTACGCAGAATTTTGGTGCATCCTGCAAGGTACGGGCCAAGCAGAACGGCGGATACAAGCACAAGCAATCCGGCAATGCCGAACGCAAGGGCGGGATTTGTGCGGAGCAGGCAGTACAGCGCGACCAGTGCGCCAATCAGGGGCAGGCAGATGGTCATGAACAGCATGTTCAGCTCGATAAGTTTCCAGAATTTTCTGCCGAACAATTCCCAGAACCGGAAAAACGGCTTTTTCTTCGGTGCGTTTTTGGCAATGCCCACACCTGCATTTTCATAATTACCAAAGAGTCCCATACAGTATTTCCTTTCTCTTTGTATTGTCCCCTCCCCATGCACGGTTATTTTGACAGCTCATAGGCACGTTTCGTGCAGGCTGTGCAGGCAGCATCCACGGTTTCCTCCAGCTTTCCGGCATAGAGCTGCTCCAGACCTGCAAGCGTTGTACCGCCGGGCGAAGATACCATGCGAATAAGCTCCTCGATGGAATAGCCGGAATCGGTCAGCATTTTTGCAGAACCTATCAGACTTTGCGCGAACAGCGGCAGTGCCGTTTCCTGTGCAATGCCCTCCTTAGCGGCATAATCCACAAATGCCTTGGCATAGAGGTAAATGAATGCAGGGCTTGAACCGTTAATGGCGATGATTTCTTTCATTTTCTGTTCGGGCACTTCAGAAACCATGCCGCAAGCCTCGAAAATACGGCGAATAACGATGAATTCTTCCGCAGTGGTCGGCTCGCATTTCGCCATGGCAACTGCACCCTCACCGAGCAGCAGGGGTGTATTGGGCATCACGAGAATGACCTTTGCTTCCGGAATGGTTTTGCTCCGGATGTACTCCGCAGTAATGCCGGCAGCAATGGACACAAGCACGGTATCCTTGGTGACGGATGGTGCAAGTTCCTCCAGAACGCTGTCAAACATCTGGGGCTTGATGGCAAGAAATACGAATTTGCAGCAGTCAAGCACTTCCCTGCCAGACGCGCAGGAAGTCACACCGAAAGCTGCAAGGCGGCTGCATTTTTCCGCATCGGGGTCGTAGGCGTGGAGGGAGAGCTGTGTGCCGAATGGACTTTCTGCTGCACCCTTGAGAATGGCGTAGCCCATATTGCCTGCGCCAATGAATCCAACTGTGAATGTTGACATGAATTGTCACCTTTCCTTTCAAAAAAGAATGCTTACTTTATTATACAACAAAATGCATAAAAAAGCAAGCATCATTTTAGAAAAGTTTACAAATTCCCGTTCAACTCTGCACCGTCCGCGTCATGCCGACACGTTTGTATGCTGCCAGTGCCACGGGGAGTACGAGCATGAGCAGCGGAATGTCCGCGAACAGCTCCAGAACGTTTTTTGCCGTTCTTGCAATAATTGCTGTGCCGTAAGCTTCTGCCGGAATGAAACCGTAGTGCAGGTTCAGCGCGGTATTGAGCAGCAGATTGATAATCACCACATCCAACAGTCTTGCAATCACTGCACGGATGAACAAAGCAGCTGTACTGTTCATTTTCTTCAGGAATGGCAGTTCTGCGCGGTGGTACAGGCAAATGCCGTAAATCAGCCCTTGCAGACCGGCAACGAGTACATATGCCGGAAAGAAACCGCCGTCCGGCTTTGCGATAAAGCCGACAATGTCACACGCCATGCCTGCGAACAGCCCGACTGTGGGACCGAACAGCATACCGATCACGGCAATGGCAAGGAATGCGAAATTGATTTTGAACAGCGCAAGATTGATGGAGAACATCTCCAGTATCATAGAAATGGCGATAAAAATGCCGGTGATCAGCACCGTGCGAATATTGCGGAACTCCTTGAAGGATAATCCGAACATAGAAAAAAAGCTCATCATATAACCTCCTTTATGCGAGCCATGACAGCTTCGTGCATAATTCAAGGCTATGAGAGCTTCAAATTACACATTCAGCGGGATGCGAGATCTGTACCGCAAGGCATTGCCTTTTCGTCCGACCGGCAACTCCCCGTCCGATCAGCACTTAACGCACAGACTTCTACTCTGTATGATCATCAGCCCCTCCGCCGAAGCGGAGGGAACTGTTATTGTAATGCTTAATATGCAGTTTCCATCAGGATGTCGTATCTTTCGTTGTCGAACGGCTTCTGCATTGCCAGACCTTCATGCAGGTCGATGTCATACACCTTGCCATCCTTGAAGCCAACGATTCTGTTGCCGATACCCTGTTCGAGCAGCTGTACTGCATGGTAGCCCAGCTCTGTTGCAGCGATACGGTCACGAACAGTCGGAGAACCACCGCGCTGCACATGTCCGAGAACAGTTGCTCTGGACTCAATGCCGGTCATTTCCTGAATGGTTCTTGCAATGTTCTCTACATTGCCAACGCCCTCGGATACTACAATGATGAAATGGCTCTTGCCCTTGGAATCGCGTGTGCGAATCATCTTTGCAGCAATCTTGTCCAGATCATAGGGACGCTCCAGTGTCAGTGCAGCTTCTGCGCCAACAGCGAGAGCAACATTGACAGCGATGAAGCCCGCACGTCTGCCCATTACCTCAACAACGGAGCAGCGAGCATGGGACTGTGTGGTATCACGCAGCTTGTCAATCATTTCCATAGCGGTATTCATTGCGGTATCATAGCCGATGGTATAATCCGTGCACTGGATGTCGTTGTCGATCGTGCCAGGGATACCGATGCAGGGGATGCCAACGGAGGACAGGTCGCCTGCGCCGCGGAAAGAACCGTCGCCGCCGATAACAACCAGACCTTCAATGCCAAGCTCCTGACATACTTCCTTACCCTTGAGAACACCTTCCATATTGCGGAATTCGGGGCATCTTGCGGTATACAGACATGTACCGCCTCTCTGGATGATACCGGAAACGCTTCTTGCGGTCATTTCAAAATATTCACGCTCCAGCAGACCTACATAGCCCTTCTGGATACCGACAACTTCCATTCCCTTTGCAAGTGCTGCACGAGCTACAGCTCTGACAGCAGCGTTCATGCCCGGCGCGTCGCCGCCACTGGTTAAAACACCGATTTTTTTCATAGCTTACATTCTCCATTCTGCATATGCAAAAATATTTCTACATTCTATTTTACAACATTTACAGCTTTATGTCAAGCCCTTTTTCCTTATCTAACGGAAAATATACGTTTTTTTTGCGCAATCACAATGAAAACAGAGTCAATATCCGTTTTTTTTGCACATTTGCACAACTTCTCCATGCTATACGCCCTGTCTGCCGTGGTGCACTGCCGGAATGCAGCCGATTGCATCACTGGAAAGGAACGCGGAAAGCTGTTCGAACGCATTCTGCGTGATGTTCATGCGCAGCCGTTGTTTGGGAAAGACATATTGCTTACGGTCGGTCAGATACAGTATGACATCCGTATCCCCCGGATATTCCGTGCAGACCTGTGCAACCTGCGTCAGACAGGACAGCGCATTGCTGTGCAGCTTCAGACACAGCTGCATCTGGCGGAGCATCTGCGGAAAATCATCCTGTGCGCGGATGCTTTCTGCAAGCACGGAAACGGAATCATCCTTTTTGGAAATTCTGCCCTGTACATATAAAATAGTATCGGGCATGAGTCTTTGGACGGAAATGGCATAGAGCCGCGGAAAAACAACAATGTCAATCACGCCGCCCTCATCCTCGGCGGTAACGAAGCACATGTCTTCGCCGCCCTTGGTGCGGTGCTTTTTGACACTCTGCACCGTGCAGAGAAGCCGCACCTCCTGCTTGTCCTGCACATGGCTGCCCGTGTCGGCAATCAATCCACCAATGCTGTGGCAGTGGAGCAGGGAATGGAGATGCCGCATGGCATCCATGGGATGACCGGACAAGTACATGCCGGCAGCCTCCTTTTCCATCTGCAAGCGGACGTGCAAATCATAATCCGGCACAACGGGGATGGTCAGGTCGTCCGTTTCCGGTATCTGTCCCCCGAACAAACTCATCTGCCCCTCAATTACACGTTCGCCACCATTGACGGCATCCATCACACGTTCATAGGAAAGCATCATCTGACGGCGGTTGCAGTCAAGTCCATCCAGTGCACCAGCCTGTATCATCGGTTCAAGTGCGCGTTTGTTCATGCCATGCGCGGACATACGGCGGCAGAAATCCACAAAGCTTATAAATTGCCCGTTCTGTGTGCGTTCAAGCACCATTTTGTCAATCAGTCCCTTGCCAAGACCGCGGATGGCGAGGAGTCCGAACTGCATCCGGTTTCCCTCGCTGATAAAGCTCCATTCGCCGGTATTGACATCGGGCGGGCAGAGCTGTACTCCGGCGTTCCGGCAGTCCTCAAGATAGCTGAGCAGCTTCTGGGAATCAGAAATGACGCTGGTCATCAGTGCCGCCATATAATCAGCGAAATAATGACATTTCAGGTACGCTGTCTGGTAGGTAATGCGCCCGTAGGCTGCGGCATGGGATTTGTTGAACGCATAGGATGCAAAGCTTTCCATCTGGTCGAAAATCTGCTCTGCCGTTTCCTTGGCAATACCGTTCTTTTCGCAGCCGTTGAGGAAAATCTCGCGTTCCTTTGCCATCTTTTCGTGATTCTTCTTCGACATCGCACGGCGCACAAGGTCAGCTCTGCCGTAGGAATAACCGCCGAGTTTGCGGCAGATTTCCATGACCTGCTCCTGATAGACGATGCAGCCATAGGTGACATTGAGAATGTCCTCAAGCATCGGGTGCAGGTATTGCACATCCTCCGGATGATGGCGGTTGTGGGTATAGGTCGGAATCGCGTCCATCGGGCCGGGGCGGTACAGTGCAAGTACAGCGATAATATCCTCGATATTCTGCGGTTTCAGCCGCATGAGCACCTGTCGGATACCGTTGCTTTCCAGCTGGAATACACCGGAGGTGTCGCCGTTGGACAGCATCCGGTAGACAGCTTTGTCATCCAGAGGAATGTGGTCGATGGAAAAATCCGGTTCTCTCCTGCGCACTGCCTCCACGCAGTCGCGGATGATGGTCAGATTGCGCAGTCCAAGGAAATCGACTTTCAGCAGTCCCAGCCGTTCCAGTTCATCCTTGGCATACTGCGTGACAAGGGTGTTCTCATTTTTTTGCAGCGGTACATAATCACTGACGGGCGATGCAGCGATAACCACACCGGCAGCATGGGTGCTGACGTGTCGGGGCATTCCCTCCACGCGCGCGGCAAGGTCAAGCAGCCGGCGCACCTGCTCGTCCGTATCGTACAGGGCTTTCAGGTCGCGCGTCTGGGTAATTGCTTCGGAAATGGTCAGGCGGCTGTCGATGAGTTTTGCCGTTTTGTCTGCTACCGCATAGGGAATATTCATCACACGCGCGATATCGCGCACGGCTGCACGGGCTTTCAAGGTATCGAATGCAATGATTTCGGCAACATGGTCGGCACCGTATCGTGCAGTGACATAATCCTTGACCGTCTGCCTGCCCTCAATGCAGAAATCCACGTCAAAATCCGGCATACTCACACGCTCAGGATTGAGAAAACGTTCAAACAGCAGTTTTCCGGCAATCGGGTCAATGCCCGTAATGCCGATGCAATAGGCGCACAGACTGCCTGCGCCGGAGCCTCTGCCCGGCCCTACGGGAATATCGCGGCTTCTTGCATAACGAATGAAATCCCAGACGATCAGGAAATAATCCACAAAGCCCATTTCTTCAATCACACGCAGCTCATAGGCAAGCCGCTGCCGTACATCCGCGGAGGGATTATTGCCGTAGCGCATGTACATGCCCTTGGTGCAGAGTGCGCGGAAATACGCGGCATTATCCGCCACGCCTTCCTTGACAAAATGCGGCAGTTTGCGTTCACCAAATGCGAATGTCACCTGACAGCGGTCGGCAATCCGGCGCGTGTTGGTGATGGCTTCCGGCAAATTCGGGAACAACGCTGCCATTTCCTGCGTGGATTTAAGGTAAAATTCATTGGTCGAAAAGCCCATGCCATTGGGTTCATCCATCGTTTTTCCGGTTTGGATGCACAGCAGAGCTTTCTGCATCACCGCGTCATTGCGCGTGAGATAATGCGCGTCATTGGTCGCGGCAAGGGGAATATTCAGCTCGCGCGAAAGGCGCAGCAATTGTGGGAGAACCTGCTGTTCTTCGGGAATGCTGTGGTTCTGGATTTCGAGGAAGAAATTTTCCTTTCCGAAAATCTCCTGATACCGCAGCGCAGCTTCCTTTGCAGAATCATAACTGCCCTCCAGCAGGCGGCGCGGAATTTCGCCGGCAATACAGGCTGAAAGGCAGATGAGTCCTTTGTGGTATTTCCGGAGCAATTCCATATCCACACGCGGCTTTTTATAGAATCCTTCCGTATTGGCAAGGGATACAAGCTGAATGAGGTTCTGGTAGCCCTCGTTCGTTTCACACAGAAGCAGCAGATGATAACTTTTTCCATCCAGTGCAGGTTCTTTGTCAAATCTCGTGCGCTGTGCAACGTAGACTTCACAGCCGATAATCGGGCGGATTCCCTGTGCAGTGGCAGCGTCATAGAACAGGACTGCCGCATAGAGATTGCCATGGTCTGTGACGGCAACGGCAGTTTGTCCCTGTGCCTTGACCTGTGCGCAGAGCTGTTCCAGACGGCAGGCACCATCGAGCAGGCTGTATTCACTGTGCACATGCAGGTGCACAAAATCTTCATTCACCGGCATTGGCACTCCCCTCCCGATACTGGTCTGCAATTGCCGCAAGCTTGCGGAATCTATGGTTGACACCCGAACGGCTGATGGGCTTTTTCAGCATCTCGCCAAGTTCCTGCAAACTCAGATGCAGGTTGTCCATGCGCAGCTCGGCAAGCTCGCGAAGTTCGGGCGTGAGCTTACTCATACCGCCATGGAGGATGATCACTTTAATATCGTCACGCTGCTTTTCTGCGGCAGAAATCGTCTTGTCAATATTTGCCATGTCACAGTTGTTCAGCCGGTTGATATTGTTCTTGACTTCCTTGTCAATTTTAATATCAATCAGGTCAAGGGTGGATTTCTGTGCGCCCATAAATGTCAGTAAATCGGCAATTTCCTCGCTGACTTTCAGATACGCAGCATGGGCATAACGGCGTTTTGTCGTACCCGGATGCACACCGACGCTCAGGAGGATATCGCATAAATCATTGCAAAGCTCCTGCGTGGGCACGGTGAATTCGAGGTGGTAGTCCTTGTGCGGATCCGTCATGCTGCCGCAGGTCAGGAACACGCCGCCAAGGAACATGCCAATGCTGTTGGTCGGTAGATTGCGCATATCAATGCGGCGCAGCTCGTGGATGTGAAACGTGGAACGGATTTTTGTCACTGCTTCCCTGCCGGTAATCCGGTAGATGCGCAGTACACTTCCGTCCTTGCGCGGCTTACATTCCACTTGCAGGGGCACACGCGCACCGAAGATGGTTTTCATCAGGATGGGAAAGACGGAATCGAGAATTTCGCTTTCGCTTTTCAGGCAGATTTCGTCCTTGGTCAATGTGCGGCTGAACAGGAGCATGGCATACAGACATGCAAAACGTTTGTCGTGGTCGTTGATAGTGCCGCGGATGTTTTGGCGCACATTATCGGAAAATGACATTTGCTTCACCTCCGTCAACCTCTGTCCTTGGCAATGTCACGGTGCATTTTGTGCACACGGTAGCCCTTTTCACGCAGCGCGTCACCAATCAGCTCTGCAAATGTGATGGAACGATGCTTGCCGCCCGTACAGCCGAATGCAATGACAAGCTGGCTCTTTCCCTCGGAAATATACAGGGGCAGTAAAAATTCCAGCATATCGAGGATTTTTGCATACAATTCCTGCGACTGCGGAAACTGCATGACATAATCGCGCACACAGCTTTCACAGCCCGTGTGAGTTTTCAGTTCGGGGATATAAAAAGGATTGGGCAGGCAGCGCACATCCAGTACAAGGTCGGACTCGGTGGACACGCCGTACTTGTAACCGAATGACATCACCTTGACGAGAATCGAATCCGTTTTCTTTTCCAGAAACATGGTTTTGATTTCCTGCTTGAGCTGCGCTGCACTCAGATGGGAAGTTTCAAAATAGTAGTCGGCAAGGGGGCGCAGCTGTTGGAGCTGTTCACGCTCGTAGGCAATTGCCTCCTGCAATGAACCGCATTTCTCATCCAGCGGATGCTTGCGGCGTGTTTCCTTGTAGCGCGTCAGGAGCACATCATCGGAAGCCTCTGTGAAAATCACCTTGACCTCCAATCCCTGCTTATGCTTGAGATCGCGCCAGCAGTGGTAGATTTCCGTGAACATTTCGCCGGAACGGATGTCAACGGCAATGGCGACCTTGTTCAGATTGCCCTCGGAATGCTCGCAGATGTCCACAAAGGTGTTGATGAGCTGGGGCGGCAGGTTGTCGATACAGTAGTAGCCAATATCTTCCATGACCTGCATTACCATTGTTTTACCCGAACCGGACATGCCGGTAATGATGACTAACTGCATACTTGTCATTCTCCTTTCTATCAGGAAGCTCCGCATTGCCGGAACAACGCGGAGCATTACGACGATACAGTGATGTACCGCCGGAAGTCTTTGTACGGTATTGCCTTACATCAGAAACCGAGCAGAATCGGCTCAAGTTCGAGAAGATAGCCTGTTCTGTCCTGTACAACGGTACGCACCTGCTCACATAGCTGCATGACCTGCGCACAGCTTGCACTACCCTTGTTGATGACAAAGCCGCAGTGTTTTTCGCTGACCTGCGCGTCACCCACAGCCAGTCCTTTCAGACCGCACTGGTCAATCAGCAGTGACGCATAGCTGCCAACCGGTCGTTTGAACGTGCTGCCGGCACTGGGGAATTCCAATGGCTGCTTGGTTTTACGCTGCACGGAAAGTTCCTCCATTCGCGCTGCAATCGCGTCCTTGTCCCCTGCTGTAAGTTCCAGCGTAACGCTGACGATCGTACCGCCGTTTTCTGCAAAAATACTGTGGCGATAGGAAAGCTCCATTTCTTCAAGGGGCATGGTGCACAGCTGTCCGTCCGCGGAAATGTAGGTGCAGCTGACAACGACATCCTTCATTTCACCGCCGTACGCGCCTGCATTCATATATAATGCGCCGCCGATTGTGCCGGGAATGCCGCTTAATTCTTCCATACCGGAAAGACCATGCTCAGCAGCAATTTTTGCTGCTGCACTGAGCGTGGCACCTGCCTGACAGGTCATTGTCGTTCCGGAAACGGTGATTTCCGAAAAGGCATTGCCAAGGTGCAGAATGACACCGCGATAACCCTCATCGGATGCCAGAATATTGCTGCCTTTGCCGAGGACAAAATGGGGAATCTGCTCTGTACGGCAATGGTTCAGCAGTGCCAGCAAGCCCTGTGCATTGGTGATGTCCACCCAGTAATCCGCTGTACCGCCGATGCGGAATGTGGTGTGCTGTGACAGCTTCACATCCGTTTCCAGACGACAGTCATGCGCTGCGCAGAGCTGCTGTAATTGTTCTCTCATAGTATTCCTCCATAGCGGTAACTCAAAATTCGTCATAATTCTTGACGATTTCATTGGAATCCATATCCATTCCCAGACGGCTCATCAGCTCCTGCGTCGGATTATAGCCCATCTCTTTCTGACGGTTGTTCATTGCTGCAACCTCCAGAATAACGGCAAGGTTTCTGCCGGGCTTAACCGGAATGGTCAGGGAGGGCACTTTTACGCCAAGAATGGATACATACTGTGTGTCCATGCCCATACGGTCGTAGACCTTTTCAGAATTCCACTGCTCCATCTCCACTACAAGACTGATTTTCTCGGTCATCTTGACTGCACCCATACCGAACAGGCGGCGCGCATTGATAATGCCGATGCCGCGCAGCTCCATGAAGTGGCGGATGTTCTCCGGTGACTGACCGACCAGACTGATATTGGAAACTCTGCGGATTTCAACTGCATCATCGGCAATCAGACGATGACCGCGCTTGACAAGCTCAATGGCAGTTTCACTCTTACCGACACCGCTTTCGCCGGTGATGAATACGCCCTCACCATAGATTTCGATGAGTACGCCATGACGTGTGATGCGCGGTGCAAGAGTACGGTTGAGGAAAGCAATCAGACCGGACATGAAGTGGGATGTATTTTCCTTGCAGCGCAGCAGGGGCATTCCGTACTGCTTGGCAAGGTCGATCATTTCCGGAAAATACGGCAGCTCACGGGTAATGACAAGTGCCGGAATTTTTCTGGAGAAAAGCTCATCAAGACGTGCCAAACGCGTCGGCGCATCAATGGTGGACAGATACGCATACTCCATCTTGCCGATGATCTGAATGCGCTCCGGATTGAAATACTCATAGAAACCCATCAGCTGCAAACCCGGACGATTGACATCATTTTCATCAATGAGAATATGTGAGGGGTCAGAGGGCATGTAAATCACTTCAAGCTTGAATTCATGGATAATATCCTGAAGCGGTACTGTAAATTTTTCAGACATGGAACTCACTCCTTTATAATATATACAATCGCCGCGAAAAAAGAACATACCTTAACCGACAGCGATTTCGGATGCTGTTGCTTCTGTAGATTCTGTGGTGTCAGTGCTTTCTGTTTCCTCCGCAGGTTCTGTGGACTCCACAACAGGTGCGGATGTATCCGGATAAATGAGATAGTACGGCTGCGATTCCGGCGGATTGTCGGGATAAACGAAAATCGCAGGAATACCATGAAGTTTTGCCGAGATTGCGGATAACTCCACATTTTCACCTTCCGGCAGGGTAATCAAAGCAGCTTCCGGCATGATAGCAGCACCGGATTTGAAAATATCCGCCTTTCCTGCAAGCAGCTTTTGTGCATCCACGGAAAGATAGAATGCCGTTGTAGGGGCAGTTTCCTGCATGGCGGTAAGCAGATGCGCCAGTGCAGTGCCGCGATCCTGTGCGCTGGCACGGGGGTCAAGCATTGCAAGGTCAGTTTCGGAAAATTCAGGGAAATCCAGACTTTCACAGAGAATATGTGCAAAGCCTGCGCCGGATATTTCCTCGGTAAGCTCGCACAGGTATGCTTTTGTCAGGGGGCTGAACGGGGAAAGCTGTGGTTTTCCGTCTGCATTCACCCAGCGTTCGGAAGAACCGGCAAGATTGTAGGCAGATTCTTTGCAAAGCTGCGGATAAATGCTGTCGTCAAGAGTATCAATGACGGCACAGGGCACATAGCCGGCTTCGGTGATCATCCGGTGAATGTCCGCAAGGGGCATGGCTGCCATAACGGCACCGGATACAGAAGCTTCCTCAATCGTAGACGCATAGTAGAGATTGCCGCCCTTGGTTTTCAAGGGAACAAAAACGTGGCTGATGCCGTCAGGGAGGTTGTCCAGCGCGCGCTGCAATGCCTTAGCATCGGACAGAGCCGCGGAAGAAAACCGATATGCCTGCATCTGCACTTCTTCGGGCAGTTCCGGCTCAGCGGCAAGCGCGGTGGTTGCCGTGGTCTGAACCGGTTCGGATGGGGCGGGCGCGGTGGTTTCGGTCGGCAGAATCTGTTCCTCCTGCGGTTGCTCCGGAGGTGTCAAAAACCGCTGTTCTTCCAGAAAACGCATAATCGGGCCACCGACACTGTAGCCGACGAACACGAGTACCCCAATGCCTGCAATGGTCATGACAACGGCACCGGAATTGCGGAAGAAACCTTTCACACGTTCAAAACGTGTTTTGTACCGATATATCTTTCGTCCTTTCGGTTTGAGTTTTTTATTCAATTGTATAGCTCCTCTCTCAGAGGATTGCCGCGTGACGCATCGTCCGGTCAGGCAGCAATCGCGTGGACTGCCATAGAAATCAGTCCGATATATAACAGAACAGCCGGATATCCCCGAAATGCTGCCGGAACTTCCTGACTGTACAGACGATGACGCACAGCAAGCAGCATGAGGGATGCCAGCAAAAAGCCAAATCCTGTCTGCAAGCCGAACAAAGCCGCACCGAGCACACCGAGCGGGTCGCTGAAGTACAGCTGGAATCCTAAAAATTCCGCAGAGCCATAGTCGCCGCGCAGGAACATATCCGGTGTAAAGTACAGGTACAGTGTTCCCATCACGGCGCAGTTAAATGCAGACAGATGGACGTATTTTCTTATTGAGGCTGATTTTTCGCCGCCAATCCAGTAGGAAATCAGCAAAACCAGAAGGTATACCACCGCAATCACGGCAGTATACACAAGCGGCTGGAACATACTCATGGGGAATGTCATCAGCTGTACAAGCATGGGGATGCACTGATAGAGCAGCATGGTCAGAACGCTGGAAAGTACTGCAAACAGCGTCATCATCAGGGACAAAATCGCCAGATGAGAACGGTTTTTGGATGCGGTCATAAGCGTACTTGTACCAAGTGCCTTGGTCAGAATCAGATTATCTGCCAGCAAGGACAGGAATGATGAAAAAATCCACATAACGGGTACTCCTTGGGCGGTGTCGCCCTATTCTTTCGGGAAAATATTTCTGTGCAGCGCACAAAGCACACCAAGCAGAATGAAACCTGCCCACGGCGCGGAAAAGCCCTGCAGCAGCAGCGGCATATCGACGGCTCTGCCGCAGATCGTACCGTATGCGAGAATTTCGCGCACAAGTCCGACCAGAATCGCGGTCAGACAGAAGCCGGCAATATGGAAAAACAATGCCGGAAGCATGACACGCCTGCGGAGCCGGAAAAAATACAGCTCGGAATGCAGGACAATCATGGAATTCACTGCAAGCAGCGGAAAATAGATACCGATGCTGGCATAGTTGAGATAGGTGTAAAGCAGGCTGACCGGAGCGCAGACGAGCGCGCCTGTCAGTGCATAGAGTACAACTTTGACGGCAAATGGCAGCTTTTTCGGGTAAAAAGAGCTGATGAGCACCGTCAGCAGTGTGATACACGCAAACATCAGGGATAGAATCAATGCCTTCGGGAGCGTATTGCAGCAAACCACGATGGGGGCAATGACCATGCCCTCTGCGAGCACGGCATTTTTCCGCAATGCGCCATCAAGAACGGAGAATCGGGATTTCATGCCTGTTCCTCCGTTTCTGCAAGTGCTGCCTTGCGCTGTTCTTTGCGCTGAAGCAAAGCCTTTTCCGCTGCGGCAAGCAGATGCCACAGGGGGCTTGTCAGCAGCATGGCAATGACAACACCATATTCAAGTCTTGCATATTCGAGTAAGAACCATGTCACAAGACCTGTGATTGCTCCGGCAAGGAGCAGGAAATAGCTGTTTTTGAGCTGTTCTGCCATATCGCCCATAAGGAATACCAGTGCAAACAGCAGCATATTTCCGGAAAAGAGCAGTACAGCCGGAAAATGTCCAATCAGGGAGAATAGAGAAATGCTCAGTACAAAGCCGAAAAATGCCCAATAAGACAATTTGCGGCGAAGCAGCAGAATGAACAATCCGACCAGAAGCAGCAGAATGCAGCCAGCTCCCATGGGGGACGGGAACGCGCCCATGAAGAAGTCAAGCATGTCCAGACGGAGTGCGCCTTGTGCGAAAATATCCTGACTCAAGGACGCGGTGCGCTGCACCTGATTGCCGAACAATGCCAGCCGCTGTCCTGCTTGCGGAAAGAGGAGAACTTCCTGTTTCCAGCAAATCAATGCGAACAGATAGCCGACTGCTGCCGGTGGGAACAGATAACTGCCGCGGCTGCCGAATGCGTGAATGCCGATTGCGACCAGAAATACCGTACTGAGAATAACGATGGAATAGGGTATGGTCGCCGGAAAGAGCAATGCCATGACTACCGCCGAAGCTGCATTGCACAAATCTACAGTATGGTAGGCTTTTTTCTGCAAGAACAGGCAGAAGAAATCCGTGAGAACCGCTGTGACTGCCGCAAGTCCGAGGACAGCGGCGGCGCGGATTCCGTAGTAGAACACGCTCAGCAGACAGATGGTACAGAGTATCAGCCAGAATTCCGGACTCCGTGTGCGGTGTTCAAATTGCATCATACGCAAGCCTGTTGTGCCTGTGCAGCAAAGGAACGCAAGCCATCCATCGTTGCCTGCACATCCTCCTGCTTGAACAGATAACTGCCCACAACAAGCACATCCGCACCTGCACCACTTGCAATGGGCGCAGTTTCGGCATTGATGCCGCCGTCAACCTGAAGCATGATCTCTCTGCCGCTGGCATTGATGGCATCACGCAGCGTTTCGACTTTTTTCGTCATATCGTGGATATAGCCCTGACCGCCGAAGCCCGGCTCAACCGTCATGACCAGCACAAGCTCCACCCTGTCCAGAAACGGGAGTACCGCTTCTGCCGGTGTTGCGGGCTTGACGGAAATGCCTGCCTTACAGCCTGCGGCATGGATCGCGTCAATGGTCGCGTCCGGATCGCTTTCACTTTCAAGATGGAACGTGATAAGCTCCGCGCCTGCCTTGGCAAATGCCTCCACATATTTCAGCGGGTCTGTAATCATCAGATGCACATCCTTGTACAGACTGGTGATGCCGGACAGGGCATTGAGAACGGGAACGCCGAACGAAATATTATTGACAAACACGCCGTCCATGACATCAAAATGCAGCATATCTGCGCCGGCGGTTTCCAGTTTGTGTATCACATCCTCCAGATGCAGCAAATCCGCATTGAGGATGGAAGCAGAAATCTTTGTTTCCAAATTGCACCTCCATAAAATCAGCACGGAATGTTCCGTGACAACTTTCTTATTCTATTATACCTGATTATGCGCGTTCCGTCAATAGCTGTGAACGGTTTTTTTCAAAAAAATCTTCCCTCAATCCATCCCGAAACTGTCACGCGCCGGACATATTCCCCGAATTTCGCGCATACGATGCGGTAATCGGGAGGTGCTGCCATGCAGAGAAATATCATGAAGGATACCATCCTGCTGACCGTCATTCAGATGGTACTCGATGGGCTTGGATTGTTGCTGAATGTGTTCATGACTGACGTGCTCGGTACGGAAGCCATTGGAATGCTGTCGCTGACAGCTTCGTTTTTCGCCCTTGCAGCGACTACGGCAAGCGGCAATGTCTTTCTCTGTGCAAGCCGCTTCCTTTCGGAGGAACTGGGGAAACCGCAGCGCGACCCCCTGCGCGTTCTGCGCTATTGTCTGGGCGTGAGTCTTGTGCTCAGCGGATTGACGGCGGCAGTTATCTGCCTGTTTGCGCCGTTTTTCAGTACAAAATTCCTGCATGACGAGGCACTGACCTTTCCCATCCGCATGATGGCAGGTGCACTGCCGGTGTTGACGGTAACTGCCTGTATGCGCGGGTATTTCAATGCCTGCTGCTATGTGAAAATCTGCGCGGTATCGGACGCACTGGGATTCCTTGTGCGCTGTCTGCTGATGGCTCTGGTGGTCTGGTTCATCACGCCTGAAACAGGAACGGGACTGTGCAGTATGACAGCACTGTGCACGGTGGGTGGTTCACTTGCCGCATTGGTGTACCTGCTCCTGAACTTTCGCAGCCGCCGTGCAATGCGTACGGGGAAGGTATCCATTTCCCTCCCCTGCTATCTGCGCCTTGCCGTGCCTGTGATGGCAGGCAGTGCCCTGACCTCTCTGCTCAGCTCAGCAAATGACGCGCTCGTTCCGATCACCTTACAGCAGGCAGGCAATTCCACGGGGGACGCGCTGAGTCAGTTCGGCATTTTTGAGGCAATCATTATTCCCACGCTCTTTTTCCCCTCCACCATCCTCTGTTCCCTCTCCGGCATTCTCGTTACAGAAACGGCGCGTGAATCGGCTGCGTGCAACAAGCAGCGGATCGCACAGCTTTCAGAAAAGGTCATCCGGCAGACGCTTGTCTTTGCCGTATTTGTCACCGCGCTGCTTCTGCGTTTCGGGCATGGTCTGGGGATGATGCTCGGCGGTGGAGAAATCGGGGGCAGAATGATCGTACTGCTCGCGCCGGTCGTGCCGTTCATCTATCTGGAAATCGTGCTCGAAAGCCTGATAAAGGGCATGGGTGCGCAGGGCTTTTCCTCGCTCAATTATCTGGCAGAATACATCATCCGCATTTCTGCCGTGCTTGTCTGTATTCCCCTGTTCGGGTTCTACGGCATTGTCATTTCCTACTACGCAAGCAATGTCTGCGGCAATCTGGCAAGGCTTGTGATGGTACTGCGCAAAACGGAACTCAAACCCCAATGGGAACGGATTTTAGGCATTCCCGTTTTCTCCGCAGTCCTTGCTGTGCAAGTGCCTGACGCACTTTGTCTGCTGCTGCGAATCGAAGCAGATACAAACGCGCTGACGATGGGAGGGTATGCGCTGGTATGCGGTTTGCTCTATCTTTTGGTACAGCGGATGCTTTTTTCTGGAAATGTGACTGGATTTGTTGACATTTCGCGGAAACTATGTTATAATGAATTGCAAGAAAAGACAGTTCGCGGCAAACACCTGTCTTAAAACGGCAACGTTTTAGAAGAAAACCGTGTGCTGTGTTCTGCATGTCAGAACGCAGCTTTTTTAGAGCAATACCACACAAAACCGGAGGTAGATTTATGTACACGCTCACAACATCCGCCGCTTTTGACAGTGCGCATTTTCTGCATGGCTACGATGGAAAATGCGCCAATATCCATGGTCATCGCTGGACGCTGACCGTGACCATTGCCAGTGAAACCCTGCAGCATAGCGGTCAGCAGGACGGCATGGTGCTCGATTTCAGCGACCTTAAAAAGGCTGTACGCGCTCTTGCGGACGCTTGGGACCACGCGCTGATTTATCAGGAAAATTCCCTGAAAGCGGCAACCATCGCCGCACTGCATGACGAGCAGTTCCGGATAATTGCCGTACCATTCCGCCCGACGGCAGAGCATATGGCAAAGTACTTTTTTGATACACTGAAAGCGCAGGGCTTGCCGGTCAGACAGGTGCTTGTCTATGAAACACCGGAAAACTGCGCCGGCTATGAGGAGTGAAAAATGGCTGAATTCAAAGTTTGTGAACGTTTTGTCAGCATCAACGGCGAAGCGGCACATGCCGGAGAACTGGCAGTGTTCCTGCGCTTTTGCGGCTGTAATCTGCAATGCAGCTATTGCGATACTGCATGGGCGAATGCGGAAAATGCACCGTATACGGTGTATACCACACAGGAGCTTTGCGATTATGTGGCATCGACCGGTGTGAAAAATGTCACGCTCACGGGCGGTGAACCGCTTTTGCAGGAACACCTGCCGGAGCTGCTGGAGGCTCTCCATGCGCTGGATGTCCGCACAGAAATTGAAACCAACGGCAGTATCCCCATTGCACCCTATGCACAGTCGGCTGCGCGTCCGGTGTTTACACTTGACTACAAATGCCCGACAAGCGGCATGGAAGCGCAGATGTGCATGGACAATTACCATTATCTGCAAGCCCACGACAGCGTGAAATTCGTGGTCGGCTCGCAGGAGGATTTGGAAAAGGCACGGGAAATCATTACAGCATATTCCCTTGCACAGCGCTGCCACGTTTTTCTCAGTCCCGTGTTCGGGAGCATTGAACCGAAGGACATTGTGGCATATATGCAGGAACACCGGATGAACGGCGTGAGGATGCAGCTGCAAATGCACAAATTCATCTGGCATCCAGAAGAAAGAGGGGTATAATATGGCGATAGACCAAGAAAAACTGCAATACCATATTCGCGGCATTCTTGAAGCCATCGGCGAAGATACACAGCGCGAGGGACTTTTGGAAACCCCCGAACGCACGGCGCGGATGTATGCGGAAATGCTGGAGGGATGCAATTATACGAATGCGGAAATTGCGGAAATGTTCGGGAAAACCTTTACACAGGCACAGGGGGCTGCGCAGGATCTGGTCGTCATGCGCGATATTGAAATTTTTAGTTTCTGCGAGCATCACATGGCTCTGATGTATGATATGAAAGTGACGATTGCCTATGTACCAAACGGCAAGGTCATAGGGCTGAGTAAGATGGCGAGGATTGCGGAAATGGCTGCCAAACGCCTGCAATTGCAGGAGAAAATCGGCAGCGACATTGCAGAGATCATGCAGCTTGCAACGGGCTGTGAGGATGTGGCAGTATTCATTGAGGGCAAGCACAGCTGCATGACGGCAAGGGGCATCAAAAATACGCCTGCCATCACGCGCACACAAACGCTCCGCGGCAGATTTTCCACGGATGCGGTGCTTTTGCAGAGAGTGGGGCTTGCACCTTGACCGAACGATTCAGACTGCGGCACACGCCGCGGGAGTCCTATTTTGTGACAGGAACGCTTATGTGCACCGGCGGTTTTCTGGAGGCGTACACCTTTTTGCTCAAAGGCGGTGTATTTGCCAATGCACAGACGGGAAACCTCGCATTATTGGGCATTGCAGCAGCACAGGGCAACTGGATGCAGGTATTGCACTGCACCGTTCCGGTCATCGCCTACATCATCGGTATTCTGCTGACGCTGCACATGCAAAAGCATCTCAGGCAAGGACTGCGCTGGGAAACGCTGTTCGTTCTGCTGGAAATCCTCATTCTCACCGTGGTTGGATTTCTGCCGGCATCCGTTTCCTTTGCCGTATCCACAGTTGCTGTGTCCTTTGTCTGCGCCATGCAGTATAACACCTTTACCAAGGCGCACGGCATTCCGATGGCAACAACATTCTGTACCAATAATCTACGGCAGGCGGTCATCTGGTTTTACAAGGCGAAGCATCACAATGCGCAGGCACGGCAGAAAGCGTGGTTTTTTGTGCGGCATCTGCTTTGCTTTGTCGGCGGTGCACTGGTCGGGAGCATCCTGTGCAGCTGCATGGCAGAACGTGCCATCTGGGTAAATGCAGCGGCACTTATTCCGGCGGCGGTCATTATGATTTCTGCGGATTTGCGCAAGCATCCTCAGGCAACAAGGAGGTAAATTGATGAAAAAAGCATTGGTTCTCGCAAGCGGCGGCATTGACAGCACGACCTGTCTTGCGCTTGCGGTAAAGGAATATGGCAGTGAAAATGTCGTGGCACTTTCCATGTTCTACGGACAGAAGCACGACAAGGAACTGAAAGCGGCAAGGGATGTGGCAGCATATTACGGTGTCGCATACAAGGAACTGGATCTATCTCTGATTTTCGCAGATTCCAAGTGTTCTCTCCTCTCCCATTCCGAGGAGGAAATTCCCACGGACAGCTACGCACAGCAGCTTGCACAGACGGACGGCAAGCCGGTTTCGACCTATGTACCGTTCCGCAACGGTCTGTTCCTTGCAAGTGCGGCAAGCATTGCATTGTCAAACGACTGCACGGAAATTTACTACGGCGCACATTCTGACGACGCGGCAGGTGCGGCATATCCCGATTGCAGTGAGGTATTCAACATGGCAATGTCCGCGGCAATTTTCGAGGGCAGCGGACAGGCACTGCGCGTTCACGCACCCTTTGTAAGCATGACAAAGGCGGATGTTGTGAAAACCGGACTGGAGCTGAATGCGCCCTACCATCTGACATGGAGCTGCTACGAGGGCAAGGAGAGTCCCTGCGGAAAATGCGGCACATGCATTGACCGTGCAAAGGCATTTGCAGAAAACGGAATGACAGATCCGGCACTGAAAGGAGAATAACATGAGCAGAAACAAGGAAGAAATGCAGGACATTACGCTGCTGGGGAATCAGAACGTGAAGTATGCGCAGAACTATGCGCCGGAGGTACTGGAAACTTTTGACAACAAGCACCCCGACCGTGATTATTTTGTCAAATTCAACTGCCCCGAATTTACAAGCCTCTGCCCGATTACAGGACAGCCCGATTTTGCGACAATCTACATTTCCTATGTTCCCGATGTGAAAATGGTCGAGAGCAAGTCCCTGAAGCTGTATCTGTTCAGCTTCCGTAATCATGGCGATTTCCATGAGGATTGCGTGAACATCATCATGAACGACCTGATTGCATTGATGAACCCGAAATACATTGAAGTATGGGGAAAATTCCTCCCCCGCGGCGGCATTTCCATTGATCCGTACTGCAATTACGGCAGAAAAGGCACAGTATGGGAGCAGGTGGCATTTGACAGGCTTGCAAAGCATGATATGTACCCTGAAATGATCAATAATCGCTGATGACAGAAAGGACAACAGAGATGGACAGAGAAAAACTGACTGCGGAAATGAGTGGCTACTCGATTTCCGAGCTGGAAATGATTTGTGAAACACAGGGAGAATACTACACGGATGAGGAAATGGATTTGATCACTGTCATTCTGGAGCAGAAGCGGCAGGAGGAGAAAACGGCTGAGAGCAAGGGGTTACTCCGTGAAACGATCTATTGTGTTATTGCGCTGCTTTTCAATGTTGTCGGGCTGATTCTCGGCATTTATTTACTGCTTTCCCACGACCCGAACAAGAAGAAAATGGGCAAGCATGTGATGATTGCGGCGTTTATTTCTGTGTTATTGGGTGTATTTCTGCTTATGGGCGGATTCAGATTTTAAGAGAAAACGGAGAGCGATATGCTCTCCGTTTTATTTGTCGAAAAAGTCTTTATTTTGCCGGAATCTTCTCTTTCTGCGGCAGATAGAAATTATTGTACCAGAACATGCCCACCGCAGCCGCGATAATGATGATATACCCCAGAAAGCTCCATCCATCGGGGATTTCCGAGAAAAACAGAAATCCGAGTGCCGTGGAGAAGATAATCTGCGAATAATCATAGACCGAAATTTCCTTTGCCGGCGCGTAGCAATATGCCGCCGTGATGGTGAATTGTCCGCCTGCTGCTGCCGCGCCTGCACCGATGAGAAAGAGAAGCTGCGTCCATGTCATCGGGTGGAAATTCAGCATCAGGAACGGGAGCGTGACAAGGCAGGAAAACCCGGAAAAGAATGCAACAATAAAGGTTTTGGACATGCCTTTCTGCCCTAAAATGCGCACCATGCAATAGGCAAAACCTGCGCAGATGCCCCCGAACAGTCCTGCGGCAGAACCGATGAAATCCGTGAAATCAAGCGTTGGCTTGATGATGAGCAGACTCCCCAGAAATGCCGTCAGCACGGCAATTCCCTGAAAAGGTCTGAGCCTTTCTTTGAGGAATATCCACGAAAACAAAATCGTGAAAAAGGGAGACATTTTATTGAGCATGGATGCGTCCGACAGCACAAGCTGATCGATAGCGTAGAAATTGCAGAGGATGCCGATTGTACCGAATACCGACCGGAGCAGCAGATAACCCATCCCCTCTTTTTGGAAACGGAAATTATTCCTGTCCTTGATGAGAAGTACAAGAGCGATGAGGAAGGCAATGAAATTGCGGAAAAAGCTTTTCTGGACGGACGGCAGATCCCCCGAAAGCTTGACAAATGCGTTCATAAACGCAAAGCAGAACGCGGATAAAATAATGAGAAGAATACCGCGTGTCAGGTTACTTTGACGGTTGTTGTTTGTCTGCATGTGACCTCCTTGTTTTCTGTGCCTTGACATTTTTCACGAAAAATGCTACAATAGGGTAACGACTCATGAAAGGGGGCAGGTTTTTGAAAAATATCAGCTATCGCGTGGCACTCGGCGGCATAATCTCCGCATTCTGTCTGCTTGCCATGTTTCTGACAGGTGTATTTCCTGCACTCTCCTTTGTATTGCCCATGATGACGGGTATTCTCATGCTCATCATGGTCAACGAGGTGAATGTGCCGTGGGCACTGCTCACCTACCTTGCAGTCGGGCTGCTGTCGCTGTTTGTGACCTATGATAAAGGATCGGCAATGGTTTTCATTCTGTTTTTCGGGCATTACCCGATTACCTACCGTTATCTGAACAAAATCCCCCTTAGAATTCTCCGGCTGCTTGTCAAGCTTGCAGTGTTCAACGGATGCATGATCCTGTTTTATTATATCAACGTCTATCTGTTCGGCTTGCAGGATCTGCTCGAAGCCGCGCAGGATTTTGGAAAATACGGTACAATCATCCTGCTCGCGGCAATGAATCCGTTTTTCCTCATGTACGACTACTCGCTTGACGGACTGTGTGAATTGTACCGCCGTTCCCTTAAACCGAGGATTCTTGGAAAACGTTAACTATTCATGCAAAATCACCGGAATACGAAGTTCCGGTGATTTATTTTCGGTATGGATTATTCAGCCGGATAAACAAGCTGCTGCACTGTCCATCCCTTGAGCGCGCTGCACATATCCTTTGCAATTTCCCTTGCACCTGCAAGGTCATGCATTTTGTAATTGCCGCATTCAATGCGCTTGTTGCCGGGGATTTCGCCGTCAAATTCCGCGATATAGGCAAAACAATCCTGCACCAGACGGATGGCAGTTTCAGGCGAAAGCGTATCGCGTACGAGGAAATAAAAACCCGTCAGACAGCCCATGGGGCCGACATAGACGATCTGGTCGCTGTACTGGGTGTTGCGCACATAGGTTGCGAACAGATGCTCAAAAGTATGCGCTGCCGGCGGTGTGAGGTAGTCGTTTTCCGCATTGTTCGGGAGCTTCATGCGGATGTCGTAGGTAATCACATCGCCATCAACACGGGAAGTGTACATGCCCTTTCCGAGGATGTCGTGATTTATCGTAAAGCTTGCAATTTTTTTCATAGAATCAGTTCCTTTCAGATGTTGTACCTTTATTGTACACCGAAACGGGGAAAATGTCAAGGCATCATCCCCGAAAGGATGATGCCTGAAGTCATTCGTCATTTCTATGCATGTAGGAGTATACCGTCACAATCACTAATGTAAGCATCAGCACTGTAAAGAATACCAGAAACAGCCATTCTGAGGTGATGTTGGCAATCCGGAAAATCACGGATGAGAGAACCAGTACAAGACCTGCAATCACGAGCACCTTGCCGCCGAAACGGTGCGTCAGCTTCCAGCACTGTTCGTTTTTAAGCGTCCATGAAGTTTTGATGCCGAGCGTGGCATTCTGTGCAATGGTCGGGAAATAATTGCCCATCCCGATGAACAGGAGTCCCATGAGGAGGACAATCAGAAACTGAGGATGTACAGGAAATGCACATTCCGCACCGATGACCGCTTCACCCCGCATAGTGAACAGGGTAATCCAGTTCATCGGGATGAAAAACGCCATCATAATGACCATCATAATTTGCAGCACCTTGCGGTTTGCATAGTCCTTTTTGCGCAGCTTCAATTCCAGCAGCATACCGAGCGAAACCAGAAGCGGCAAGAATGCAAGAAAGAGTGCTGTGTATTTCGAGCCGATGCTGTCCACCCGAAAATGCATGTCAAAATGCGTGGGAACAATATCAGGAAGTGTTGTGATGAAAATGATGGATGCAATCAGGTTGACGATACCTGCGATAATGCTGAAAACTGCGATTTTATTGTTCTTCATGATGCTCCTCCTGTGTGCCGAACATGCCCATCATGGATTTCAGAAATTCCTGAAAAACCGTGGTGTTCAGGCTGTAAATAATCTTCTGCGCCTGTCGCTGAGTGCGGACAAGCTCTGCCTCTTTTAAGATTTTCAGATGGTGCGACATGGTAGCACCTGAGAAATCGAAGTGCTCCCCGATTTCCCCTGCCGTCATGTCCTTCTTCTGCAAAAGCGTGAGGATTTCACGCCTTGTCGGGTCAGCCAGTGCACTCCACACATCGTTCATAAACAGCACCCCATTTCTTCCGCAGACGAATGATACCGCATACCGCAAAAGCTGCTGCAACGGTCACCATTACTTCTATAATGACAGTCGCCGCGTTTTTACTGATGACTTCGCCCAGATAGGGAGTGGAGAGTCCTTGAATCACTACCATCGAATCAATCAGCGTATGGAAAAGGAAAGACAGCAGAACGCCGATAACAGGACGTTTTTTCATAACAAAATAGAAAACCAGCATACTCATGAACAGATGCGCGATAATCGCCATTCCACGTTCCCAGATTCCGACAAGATACAGCAGCGGAGCGTCGTTGATAAGCGAATCTTTAAGTGCTTCAAACTGCGCTGGGTCAACGCCCGACTGTGCGGAGGTTTCTACAATAGCATCGAAAGAACCATTGTTGATCATCACCGCATAGAGGAGAAGGTTGAGGTATTGAAGCCCTGCTATGAGGATGGATTCAATACAGCCGTGTCCAAGACCTGCTGCCATTGCCCGATGCAAGGTAATCCCCTTTTTGTCGAGGATCTTTGCCGCACCGAATCTGCCGGAAACCTCAAAAAGACCTGCCGTTGCCGCAAGACTGAGTGCATAAACAAGATAGTGATTCGTCGCATATTCCATGAATCCGGCATTCATAGAAAGCATATTCAGAATCGGAATACGGATAAGTATCTGGGGAATGAAAAATCCGAGTGCGCCGATGAGTGCCGGAAACCAGAGCTTTTCGGATTTATGCCGGATGCAGTACCAGATGATGATGCCTGCCGGAATCAGGGCAGTTGCTGCCATTGCAAGGCAGATACATACAATTGATGCGCTGTTTACCATAATGATAACCTCCTGTTGTTCAGTGACGGTTGTTATTTAGATTTCCGTCTAAATACAGTATAGCACAGTTGAGGAGGTTTGTCAAGGGGTATTTAGAAAAAAATCTAAATAAGTTTTTGGGGCAAAAAAATGCCCTGCATTACACAGGGCATCGTAACATATTCTTAGTTATACTGCTCCAGCAGCTGCTGAATCTTCTCATGGGGGTCAATAACAGTGCTGATGGAAACGTCGTGGTTCAGGGATGCGATGAAGTATGCGATGTACTTGGATACGTCAACCTCATGGAACCACTCACGCTTGAGAAGCTCCGGAGAACGATAGGTCAGGTTTGTACCGAATACACCGCTGATGAAGCCGTCATGATATGCCTGATCGAACTTCTCCAGACCATTGGTAAAGATGGAATAGGTCGCATATGCAAAAATTCTCTTTGCATTACGCTTCTTCAGCTCGTATGCAATATCCAGAACGGATTCGCCGGAAGAAATAATATCGTCAGCAATGAACACATCCTTACCCTCTACGGAGTTGCCGAGGTATTCGTGTGCCACAATCGGATTTCTGCCGTTGACGATTCTGGAATAGTCACGTCTTTTGTAGAACATACCCATGTCCACACCAAGTACGGATGCATAGTACATGTTGCGGTTAAGCGCACCTTCATCGGGGCTGACTACCATGAAATTCTCCTTGGTTGCATGGAAATTCTCAATGGACTTGAACATGGTCTTGAGTACCTGATAGGACGGGATAACATTGTCAAAGCCCATCAGCGGAACAGCGTTGTGTACTCTCGGATCATGTGCGTCAAATGTCACGATATTGGAAACACCCATCGCCTGCAGTTCCTGCAATGCCACTGCACAGTCGAGGGATTCACGATAGTTGCGGCGGTGCTGTCTGCCACCGTAGAGGCTGGGCATGATCACATTAACTCTGTATGCCTTGCCGCTAGCAGCCTGAATGATACGCTTGAGGTCCTGATAATGGTCATCGGGGGACATTGCGTTCTTCATGCCGAAATATTCATAGGTGCAGCTGTAATTGCCCACATCTGTGATGATGTACAGGTCCTTACCACGGATGGTGGACTTGATCAATCCCTTACCATCACCGGATGCGAAACGGGGGCATTCGTTCTCTACGAGGAAATTCTCATAATCATAGCCGCCTTTGTTTGCCCACTCCACGAGATAGCCATTGATTTTGTCACCCAGCTCTCTCGCGCTCTGCATGGCGATCAGACCGAGGGGGGCAACGTTGGTTTCAAGGTTGAACAGCACTTCATTCTTACTCATACTTTTCTTTGCTTCCGTTGTACCGCACGGAAGCACTCCTTCCTTGGATATTATTCAATCAGGGGAATTCTCCCTGATTCGTGGCATAATTACTTACAGAACTTTTCGATATAGTGGTCGATATCCGCAGCGATAATCTGCTTTGCTACATCCACGTCCTCAATTTCGTCCACCGCTGTGGTCTTGTTTTCCAGCTCCTTGTACACCTTGAAGAAATGAATCATTTCATCAAAAATGTGACGGGGCAGCTCATTGATGGAATGGTAGCAGTTGTAGTTGGGGTCCTCAAAGGGAATGGCGATGATTTTATCATCGTGCCTGCCGCTGTCAAGCATACGGATAACACCGATGGGATAGCAGCGCACGAGCGTCATCGGTGACAGCGTTTCTGAGCAGACGAGCAGGACATCAAGCGGGTCCTCATCATCGGCATAAGTACGCGGAATCAGACCGTAGTTTGCCGGATAGTGCGTGGATGTGTGGAGAATGCGGTCAAGCTTCATCAGACCGGTTTCCTTGTCCAACTCATACTTGATCTTGCTTCCCTTGGGGATCTCAATCACTGCAACAAAGTCCTCCGGATTGATTCGCTTGGGGCTGATGTTGTGCCAGATATTCATAGATAACACCTCTTGCTTTTTGGGAAAATGGCATACCCTTATATCATAAGTATACCTGTGTTTTTTCGTTTTGTCAATCACCCTTTGCAAATGCATCTGAAGTTTGTCGGATTTTCTAAAATCGCTTTGCTTTTTAACAGGTTTTATAGACATTTCACGAACTGCATGGAAGAATTTCCAGTCCCCTTCCCCTGTTCTGAAACAGTTTGCAGCCGGATGCAGTTCGTTTCACCCCTTTGCCTTGCATTCCGTCAACTTGCCCAAAAATCAAGTCGTATAGTCTTGCAGAAAACCGAAATTTTTGTTCAACCTGACGAAAAGCATTTTTGCGGCAGGATGGAGGGATTCTTTCTGGCAAATTACCCTTGTTTTTCATTTGAATATATGATATAATAAGGGCATATCCGACAGATGATGTCCGGAAATGTACGTTAGGCAATACCGCACATATGTCAAGGAATTTTGAGGCAAGATGACGGCAAAGATGATGTACTGAGCCGCGGACGGTCTTTGTGCAGTATTGCCATTATTGTAAGGAGGTATTTTACATGCTGGATATCCAGAGCACCCAGACGTATCAGGAGCGCATCCGCAGGACGCTCATTTCCGAGGAGGAAATCGCTGCTGCGGTGCAGAACGCAGGAAAAGAAATCAGTCTGCTTTATGACGGCACACCCATTTTGCTCGTCAGCATTCTCAAGGGCGCATTCGTTTTTATGGCTGACCTCATGCGTGCAGTGGATGTTCCCTGTGAAGTGGCATTCATGTGCGCCAAGAGCTATTATAGCGGCACATTTTCCACAGGTACGGTTAAAATCACCATGGACCTCGAACAGGACATCAGCGGCTACCATGTTGTAATCGTCGAGGACATCATCGACACCGGACGGACGCTCTACGATGTGTACAACCTGCTCAAGGGCAGAAATCCCCGTTCCCTGCGTGTTGTCACACTCCTTGACAAGCCCTCCCGCCGTGACGCGCGTGTGGCACAGTCTGGCTTTAAGCCGGACATGAGCCTGTTCACGATTGATGACCTGTTCGTAGTCGGATATGGTCTTGACTGCGCAGAATACTACCGTAATCTTCCCTATATCGCGGAATATTCGCCGAGTCAGGAGGGATAGACGTGTTTGAAAAGCTCTTTCATCTCAAAGACAATAATACCAACGTCAAAACGGAGATCACCGCCGGCATTACCACGTTTATGACCATGGCTTATATCCTTGCCGTGAATCCAAGTATCCTCGGTGAAGCAGGCATGGATCCGACCGGCGTGCTGCTGGCGACCTGCATTGCCTCGTTCATCGGTACTGTCTGCATGGCGTTCATGGCAAATATGCCTTTTGCGCTGTCCGCCGGCATGGGACTCAATGCCTTTCTGACCTACACCGTTGTCATGGGCTTTGGCTACACATGGCAGACTGCGCTGCTTGCGGTGTTCATTGAGGGTATCATTTTCATCATCCTGTCACTAACAAATGTCCGCGAGGCGATTTTCAACGCGATACCGCTATCCTTGAAACATGGGGTTTCTGTTGGTATTGGTCTGTTCATCGCATTCATCGGTCTGCAAAACGCAGGTCTGACTGTTGCAAATTCCTCCACGCTCGTTTCCATCATCAGTTTCCGTGACAATTTCAGCACTGCCGGCATCTGCGCACTGCTTGCCATTGTCGGCACATTCCTGACCGGCATTCTTTACATCCGCAAGGTCAAGGGGTCAATCCTCATTGGCATTCTTGGCACTTGGCTGCTCGGCATTCTCTGCCAGCTCACCGGAATTTACACGGTGGATCCGGAAAGCGGGTACTACTCCCTCCTGCCGACGCTGGCAATGACGGATTTCTCCAAGCTTGGCGAAACCTTCGGACAGTGTTTTCAGGTGGATTTCAGCGCAGTGAGCATTTTCAACTTCATCGTTATCATTTTCTCGTTCCTGTTCGTTGACCTGTTCGACACGCTCGGCACACTCATTGGCGTTGCTGCTAAGGCGGACATGCTCGATGAGGAGGGCAAGCTCCCAAGAATCCGTCCGGCACTGCTTGCAGATGCCATTGCCACCACAGCCGGCGCAGTACTCGGTACATCCACGACAACGACCTTTGTGGAATCCTCTGCCGGTGTTGCGATCGGCGGCAAGACCGGTCTGACAGCACTGACAACAGCGATCCTGTTCCTTTTGTCGATGTTCTTTGCGCCCATCTTCACAGCGATTCCGTCCTTTGCCACTGCACCTGCACTGATTATTGTTGGCTTCCTGATGTTCACCAATATCGCAGAGCTGCGGCTTACGGATGACAATTACACCACTGCAATTCCTGCATATCTGTGCATTATTGCAATGCCGCTGTTCTACAGCATTTCCGAGGGAATCTCCATTGGCGTAATTTCCTATGTGGTTATCAACCTCATCTGCGGAAAGGCAAAGAATATCAATCCCGTCATGTATGTACTGGCAGTACTGTTCATGCTCAAGTATATTTTCCTGTAAACCATTGCCGCCCCTGTCATGTGCAGGGGCGGTTTTTTGTCATTATAACGCAATTACGCCGGCTTCACGCAGAGAAGCGAGCAGGACATTGTACGCATTGATGACATCCGTCAGCTCTGCGGTTACTGACAAGTCGTCAACTGCCTGCCCTGCCTCGACACTGCCGGTTGCACCGGTTGCGCCAGTCGCACCTGTTGCACCTGTTGCGCCTGTTGCTCCAGTAGCACCGGGGAGTCCGTCTGCTCCAGCAGGTCCGGTTGCACCGGTCGCGCCAGTTTCACCTGTTGCGCCAGTTGCACCAGTAGCACCGGGGAGTCCGTCTGCTCCAGCAGGTCCGGTAGCACCGGTTGCGCCGGTCGCGCCTGCTTCACCCGTTGCGCCTGTTGCACCAGCAGGTCCGGTAGCACCGGTTGCTCCAGTTGCACCAGTAGCACCGGTTGCACCAGTCACACCAGTCACACAGGTGCATGGTGTGTAGGTCGGGCAGGTCGGCGGGGTGGGTGGTGTATAAGTCGGACAGGGCGTCGGACAGGGGCTCGGACAAGGGGGTGGACAAGGGACGGAGCAGGGCGGAATGCAGGGATGCAGACCACCGCAGCTACAGGTCGGGTAATCGCCGTAGCAAGAATACATGGACATAGGGGATGCCTCCTTCATGCAGAGTTCAGGAATGCAGCAATTGCTGGAAATAACGTCTGTTGTACGCTACATTCGGATTGCTGGGCTTGATGCGCCCTGCCCTATCATTATATGCTTTCGCGATTGAACGGTTCCCCATGCGGTCATGGCAGACGCACAGCTGCATCAGCGGAATGAAGTCATGGCAATCCGGCTGTGAAAAGCCTGCATTTTCTGCCGGAAATTCCGTCCGCAATGCCGTTTCATACCAGAATGCTGCCTGTGTATAGTCCTTGCGCTGCATGAAAATCTGCCCGATGGCACAGCACACCTCTGCACGGGGTGCGGCAAGGGAAAAGCTCTCGCAAAGGCTGGATATCGCCTCCTGTTCCCTGCCCAGTGCCAGCAGACATTCCGCACGATGCTGACATGCAGTCAGACGGTCGGCAATCCATGCATCCTTGCAGCGGAAAAAATCCGCATAGACTTCCAGTGCATCCGCATACCGTCCGTGATAGTAAAGCTCGCGCGCATAGTAGAATTTCTGCCGCGTGTCCAGTGCTTTCCCCTCCTCTTGCAGCCGTTCAAAAATGCGAAGATTCCGTGCAGGGTCATGCACATGAAGCTTACGATGCTCGATGGGCGCGTCATAATGGAGAATCTTTCCGGACGGTGCAATCACCTCATGCACTGCGCCCACCCATTGAAACGCCTTTTCACGGCGCAGCAGCCGTTCGCGCTCATAAGTAAAGACAGGTGCACCCTGTTCGTCAAAGGCAACATGGTAGGGCAGCATTACCACATCCGTGTCCGGTGTGAGCGTGTCTTTCAGCTCCAATAGCCGTGCAAGGCTCTCCGGTGGAATCACATCATCCGCATCCAGCCAGAACTGATAGTCACAGCTTGCCTTGGAAAATGCAAAATTCCGCGCGGCAGAAAAATCATCCACCCACGCAAATGTATGGACATGCTCTGTAAACTGCGCAGCAATCTCTCTTGTATGGTCAGTTGAGCCGGTATCTGCAATGATGATTTCATCGGCAAACGCAGCTGCACTGCGCAGACAACGTTCCAATACCTCCTCCTCGTTTTTCACAATCATGCACAGGCTGACAGTCTGCATTCTCTCACTCCCCTTCCCTGTACTCTATGCACAGACGCGTCATTCGTGCCTGTACCTCTCCAAAATGTCAGGTTTCCAAAGGTAAATTTGTTGGTTTTGCATAAAAGCGGAATCGGTATGTCATTTCCCCTTGACACAATCTCTGTTTTCGTGTAAAATTAAGGTATTCGTGCTGCGAATGATAAATTCAAATGCAGCAAACCGGCGCGGTTATTATTGCAGCAAACAGCACCGGTACGCTGCGGAAAGGTGTGTTTTCATGAGTGAACAAACAAAAGTGACTGTCAGCAACGGTGGCTTCGGGTCGAAGCTTGGCTTCATCCTCGCTGCAGCTGGCTCGGCAGTCGGACTGGGAAATATCTGGCGTTTCCCCTATCTTGCCGCACAGTATGGCGGTGGTATTTTCCTGCTGGTTTATCTGATTCTGACAGTTACCTTCGGCTTTTCGCTGATGGTTACGGAAATCGCAATCGGGCGCAAGACCGGAAAGAGCGTTATTGGCGCGTATTCTGAGGTCAACAAGCATTTTGCTCCCCTTGGATGGCTGGCGGCAGCCGTACCCGTCATTATTCTCCCGTACTACTGCGTTATCGGCGGCTGGGTACTCAAGTACATGACTGCATTCCTCACCGGACAGGGCAAAACCGCTGCCGGCGATGGCTCATTCTTCTCGGAATTCATCGGACATGCTGCACAGCCGACGATTTTCTTCTTCATCTTTGTCATCCTGACAGCAATCGTAGTAATGCTCGGTGTCAACAAGGGTATTGAGCGCATGAGCAAGATTATGATGCCTGTACTTTTCATCCTGATTATCGGTATTGGCATTTATACCCTGACGCTCCCCGGTGCGATCGATGGTCTGATTTACTACGTCAAGCCCGATTTCACCAAGTTCTCCATCAAAACCGTAATTGCAGCTATGGGACAGCTGTTCTACTCGATGTCCCTTGCAATGGGTATTATGATTACCTACGGCTCCTACATGAGAAAGGAAGACCATCTGGAAGGTTCTGTTCGTAATATCGAGATTTTCGACACAGCAGTTGCATTCCTCGCCGGTCTGATCATCGTTCCCTCCGTCTTTGTATTCTCCGGCGGTGACGCAAGCGCGCTGAAATCCGGCCCGTCCTTGATGTTCATTACCCTCCCGAACGTGTTCGATTCCATGATCGGCGGACAGATTGTCGGTGCAGCATTCTTCATTCTGGTTGCACTGGCTGCACTGACTTCCTCCATCTCCCTGATGGAAACGGTGGTTTCCATCATCGTTGAGAAGTTCCACATTAAGAGAATTCCGGCATGTCTGATCGTAATGGGTATTTCTCTGGCAATGGGTATGCTCTCCGTACTCGGCTACAGTGATTGGAGTGAAGTGACTGTATTCGGCTATCAGTTCCTTGACTTCTTCGATTTTGTCAGCAACAATATTATGATGCCGATCGTTGCGCTTTTGACCTGCATCCTGATTGGCTTCGTAGCAAAGACAAAGTTTGTCGAGGACGAAGTGGAAGAAAACGGCGAATTCAAATCCAAGACGCTCTACCGCGTGATGGTCAGATATGTCTGCCCGATTTGTATGCTGGTAATTCTGTTCTCCGCACTGTTTATGAAGCTCTAATTGACAAAACAAGAAAATCGCCCCGATTACGGGGCGATTCAGCTTGTCGAAAAAGTCTTTTTCTGGGGTTAGCACCCCTGTAACTGCCCCCACCCCAACCCCTCCCCCAACGGGGGAGGGGCTATTTTTCGGGGACTTCGTCCCCGAACCCCTTGTGCGGGGCTATCGCTCCGCATTTGATTTTAGGTTTTTCGAAAGACAGAATCGCCCCGATTACGGGGCGATTTTTTAATGCGGTCTTGCTTTTTTTACTTCGTAGAGCATTTTGTCAGCTTTTGCAATGAAATCCGGAATCGTTTTCATCTCTGCGGTATAAGCCGCGTAACCGATACTCAGATGCAGATCGTACTGCGCTCCGGCAGCTGCATTGTCCTCTGCAAGTACTTCGTTAATCTCCAGACACAACGTCCGGATTGTTTCTTCGCTTTCGACTTCGCAGATAATGATGAACTCATCACCGCCATAGCGGCATACAAAGCAGTGATACCGTGAGCAGACCTTTTTAAGGGCTGTTGCCACGCGGATGAGTGCCTTGTCGCCTTCAACGTGTCCGTACACGTCATTGATTTTCTTGAAGTAATCCATGTCCATCATCAGCAGAAAGAGCTGCTTGCAGCTTGAGGGATTTTTCATCTTGCCGGACAAATACCGCAGCAGTTGGTTGCGGTTGTTCAGCTGCGTCAACGGGTCAATGGAAATCTTCTCATTCTGTAAATTGATGTAAACCTGTAGAAGTGCGAGCGTGATGCCCATACTCAGTACAGGAGAGCCGCCAAAGTTCATCTGCCAGATACCGCAGAACAGCGGGAAAACGCAGAACGAGGATATGGTCAGGTATTTGTTGCGGTTCGCATAATCATGCTTGTTCTGTGCGCGCAGGAACGCTTTACCGGATGTGGAAATAATGTAGCCAAACAGAATAACGGATTGCAGGATGTACAATGGCCCATAGTGGAATTGTTTATCCGCGTCCACATAGAACATCAGCCCCGTCCATGGCGTCGTCAGCGTCAGGATATTGAACAGCGTGACTGGAATGATAGCAAGAAGCTTGTATTTTCTGGATGTCGCAAACTTCGATTCCTGCATATACTCAGAATAAAGGAACCAGAGATAGGAAACGAATCCGGAAAGAATGTAGTACAGGATGTCTACCGCATATTTCACCGCAGGCACAACAGCTGGAATACTTTCGCAGATCACCCATAATGTATCCGAAACGCATAATGCCATCACACTGTACATCAATGCATTCAGTATTCGTTGAGAATTCTGATGATCTCTTGCGTTCTTCCCGCGCGTGAGCAGCGTCAAAATGATGCAGATGCAGAATATGTCCATCTCAAGATAATAGATATGATTCATAAGTATGCCTTCTTCCGATAGCATCGCGGCACAGCCGGTACTATTCCGGTGATGCGCCGTTGTTTATGTTTGGTTCACACTTTTATTATAGCACAAAGTTTTGTAAATGTCTATTGTTTTCAAGCAAAAAAACCGACAACATTTTTCATTTCACAAAAAAGAAACAAATTATTCAAAGTATTGAAAAAGATGCCCAGCCGCCGCAGGGCGTTCCGGGCATCAATTCTCATCGGGATGTGTCGGTCGCCGAATCCTGTGCGGCTTCCGTGGTTTCGGTTCCGGTAATGTCGCTGACGACATCACGTCCCTCGTCAAGAACATCGCTTGCAAAGTCCTCCGCGCCGCTGACAACATCCGTAACCATATCCTGCGCGTCACTGAGCAGACCGCTGTCCTCCGTTGTCTGTGCTGCCTGCGATTCTGTATGCTGCACAGAATTGGTGTCCGCATCATTACGGTTTCTTCCACATGCGGTCATCATCACTGCACCAGCAATCAGTGCAGTCAGTACGATTGGCATTTGTTTCATGTGCTTGCCTCCTGTGATTGTCCGGCAAAGCCGGATGATAGGAACACCGCACAATTCCTGCACGGTATCGTCCTTAGTATGCACTCTTTTTGCGATTCTATCCTTTTTCAGATTTGTGCATATTCAATAAAATTCACTGTGAGCAAATGGCTGAAATCATGAATTTTTACAATTTGCTTGCAAATATGCTGAAAAAATGCTATAATAGCAAGTACAGATGGAAGGAGGAGATTTGAATGAATGCAAAGGAAGAATTCATCACGCTGTTTCAGACACATATCCAACGAAAGGGTGCGCAGGCATTGCTGGAGTATCTGCAATCGGATGCCAGCGATTTTTTCACAGCCCCCTCAAGTACGCGCTATCATGGCTCGTATGAAGGTGGACTCGTGGAGCATTCCGTGAATGTGTACCACTGCCTGAAGGATTATCTGGCGCGTACGCGTACAAAAGAGCTGTACGGGATGGATTACAGCGAGGAAACAATTGCACTTGTGGCACTGCTGCATGACATCTGCAAGCTGAATTTCTACAAGGTGGATTACCGCAACGCCAAAAATGACAAGGGCGTATGGGAGAAAGTACCCTACTATACCATTGACGATACACTTCCCTACGGTCACGGCGAAAAATCGGTATACATCATTGCAAGCTACATGCGGCTGACGCGCGAGGAGGCATTTGCCATTCGCTATCACATGGGTTTTTCCGGCATTGAGGACAAAAATTCCATCGGTAAGGCATTTGAGATGTTTCCGCTTGCATTTGCGTTGAGTGTGGCGGATATGGAAGCAACCTACTATCTGGAAGGTACACCGGAAACAAAAAACTGACATTACAACACACAATACATCGAAACAAAGGAGAAACTTTATGAACTGGTATGATAACGCGATCGTGTACCATATCTATCCGCTTGGCTTCTGTGGTGCACCAAAATTCAATGAGGGCGGCGAACCGGTGCACCGGCTGGAAAAGGTGCTGGAATGGATTCCGCATCTGAAAGAAATGAATGTGGGCGCGGTTTACTTCGGGCCGGTATTTGAATCGGTCGAGCACGGCTACGACACCACGGACTATAAAATGATTGACCGCCGACTGGGTGACAATGCAATGTTCAAGCGCATTTGCGATGCATTGCATGAAAACGGCATCCGTGTCATTCTTGATGGCGTATTCAATCATGTTGGCAGAAAATTCTGGGCATTTACGGACATTCAGCAGAACGGACAGAATTCCCGTTACTGCGGCTGGTTCCAGAACCTCAATTTCGGCGGACAAAGCCCCTGTGGTGATCCGTTCTGGTATGAGGGCTGGCACGGACATTACAATCTCGTCAAGCTTAATCTCCAGAATCCCGAAGTCTGCGACCATATTCTGGACGCGGTGGGTTATTGGATGCGTGAATTTGACATTGACGGCATCCGTTTTGATGCGGCTGACTGCATTGATTTCAGCTTCTGGGGACGTATCCGTCATTTCTGCAAGAGCCGCAAGCCGGATTTCTGGCTGATGGGTGAAATCATCCATGGCGACTACAACCGTTGGGCGAATCCGGAAATGCTCGATTCTGTGACGAATTACGAATGCTACAAGGGCATCTGGTCGTCGCACAACGACAAGAATTATTTTGAAATTGACTATTCCATCAACCGTCAGTCCGGAAACGGCGGTATTTACAAGAATACCAACCTCTACACCTTTGTAGACAATCATGACGTAAACCGTCTGGCAAGCACTGTCACTGACCAACGGGATCTCCCCCTCTGCTATACACTGATGTACACAATGCCCGGTATTCCTTCCATTTACTACGGCAGTGAATACGGTGTCAGAGGCATTCACGAAAACAATTCGGATGACGGACTGCGCCCCTGTCTTGACCTTGGCGCGATGCAGAATGAAAACACGGAGCTGTACCGTCATCTTGTCAAGCTCGGCAGGATTTACAAGGCATATCCGGCACTGCGCACGGGCGGCTACCGCACAGTGCAGATTCGCAACCGCCAGCTGGTATTTGCCAAGGAGCTGGATGGGCAGACGGTCTATGTGGCACTGAATCTGGATGACCAGCCGTTTGACGTGCAGTTCGGCACACCGTATGACGGACTTGTGGACGCAATCAGCGGCAATGCAGTGCATGTGGAATACGGCAATGCGCACCTGCACATTCTGCCGCATTCTTCGATGATTCTGGTGCATGACAATATTGTCAATGACGCGCCGGAGAAACAGCCTGCTGCACCTGTCAAGCCCCGTGAAGTGCACGAGGGCGAGCGTTACCGCCATTTCAAGGGCGGTCTGTACACCGTCATTGCCATTGCTACGCACACGGAAACGATGGAGGAAATGGTCGTTTATAAGAGTGATGAAAACGGCTCTGTCTGGGTAAGACCGAAGTCCATGTTCCTTGATAAAAAGGGCGATGTGGATAGATTTGTAAAACTGGATTAAATCATAAAAAAGCCCCTTGCAATTCGTTTGCAAGGGGCAATTTTTAGGGCGATTACGCACAAAGAACAGTGCATCTGCTTACAATTTGTTGGGGCATTACATCTGCTCGCTCAGGTAGATCCCCACTCTGTTCTGTATCCGTTTTGCCGCGTCCTCCGCGGTGTAATCCCCTGCAAAAAACGACTCTGCTTCTTCCAATGCAATCGTAAGCACCGTGCTGCTGCATCCGGCTGCCGAGTCGCAGGAACGGATATATGCCTCCACCTGTTCACGCTCCTGTGCGTTCAGGGGATAGACCTTTCTGCCGTCATCCTCATAGAATTCTATCTTTTTGCCGAATTCTTCCATCACCATGTGGCTGTCAAGTACTTTCTCGAATTCCGCTTCTGTTATCGGATAGCCCTTGTAGGTGTTCTCATAGTATTGGAGCAGCTGTTCCACCACCTGCCATGCCTCCTGCGGATTTGCACAGGAATGGGAAATGCCCACTTCCTCGTGAAATTGCAGTCTGCCGCCCTTTCCATCCGTCGTGGGATAGCCGACATAGGTGAATTCCTCCTCCAATGAGTGATAACGCGTGTAGGAATAACTACATGCCATCATATTTTTGGTGTGGCTCAGTTCTGCCTTGCACAGATAGTCCTCGTCATTGCGGTAGCGCTCGAATTCTTCACGATAGTATTTTTCCAGCTTTGCCATCGCATCCGGATCGGAGTAATCCTTCGGTGGTACGGGCACATCGTCCGGATACCGGTTGCAGAATTCCAGAATCTTGATAAATTCCGGAGAATCAAAGCTGCATGTACCATGTGCTGCATCCACAAATCCCGAACCCTCCAGCAAAAGCTCCAGCATTTCCTCCTTGGAATGCCACTTGTACTGCGCCTCGCCTGCATCCTCGTACAGTGCAAGCATATCATCCACCGTCCAGTTTTCTTTGCTGCACAGCCGCGATTTCACCGCAAGCGACTTGACAGAAAACGCGATGGGAAGCGAATAGAGTGCGCCGCTGTCATTCTCCGCCGCCGTGAGAATATTCGGGAGCACCGTGGTTTTGCTGATTCCGCCGTCCTCTTGCATCAGGTCATAGAAATTCAGAAATGCACCGCGCTTTCCAAGCTGCATGAAGGCTTCGTGCTGTTCCGTCAACACGATAATGTCCGGCGCATCGCCGCTGATGATTGCAAATTTTAAGTTGTCCAGCGCATCATTCTTTGCATCCGGAATGCCGAACTCCGTGCCATCGGAATTCTTATAATCCACAAGCTCCAGTTCGATCACATCCTGCGACTTGTTGAATTCGCGCTTGAATGCGGTGATCGTTTCATTACTGCCAAGAACCCCCATCGTCAGGGTAAGCGTTTTCTCCGGAATTTCTGATGCATACCTGCGCCGGATGATGGCAGAATTAGCCGTCATGTACTCGTGCCCCAGAAAGGCATTGTCCGGCAGTGCCGCCAACAGGTCGTACTGCGCACAATCCGAAGCCGTCCAGTCCACCAGAAATTCTGCTGTGCCATCCGGCAGAACGCCGTATATCCCATCCGTCAGGCTGAGAAAGAGAGCATATCCATCCCGTCCACTTACGGCGTATACGCCATTGTTGATCTTTTCGTCCACGCGGTAGAATACCTCGCCCGACGTTCCGGTTTCTTCGTCAAATCTGGAAAACTCTACAATTTCCTTTCCATTCTCATTCCGATTGATGCGCAGCACAGGTTGTCCCTCGTTATCGTACAGGAAGGTGCATAAAAACACATCCTCGCGCCCTTCGCTCATTTCCGTTACCGTTCCATCCTCGGAAATCCGCAGTACTGTACCATTCTGCAAAAGCAGATCAATGCCCTGCGCACAGTGGTGCAGTCCCATACCTAACAGTGCACCATGCTGTTCATACTCCTCCAGCCCTGTAAGCGGCACAGCGCGTTGCAGCGTTCCGTCAAGACTGTTGACGCACAGAAGATAATCGCGCTCGTACTGCGCATGGTAGGCATCCCAATCGTAGTTCTCATCACCCTCCTGATATGGCTTCATATTGCTGTGGTTTTCCATGCTGACAACGCTGTACACCGCGTCCTCGCCAAGCCCGTAGATGGCACTGGAAAAGTAGTAACCGTCATATGCCGCCGGGTTGACAAGCTGTATCTGGGAGAGGAGTGCAAGGCTGTCTGTAAACTCCATATAGTATGCGTCTCTCTGTCCGAAGCCCAGACAGCTCATGCTGTCAGCAGTCTGCCGGAAATCGCGCACACTGTAGATTCCCTCCGGCATTGTGTAATTCTCCGTCCGCGCAAGATTCGTCAGCACATCCTGTACAGGTGTGGTTTCGCTCTCGTGCGGTTGTCCGGCAGTCTGTGTCTGCGTGGTCATTGTCGGGACGGATGACGTATTTTCAATGCTGTTCCCACAGCCGCACAGCAGCAGGGAGACTGCGGTCAGTGCGGCAAATATTCGCTGATATTTCATAGTTTTTCTCCTTATCGCAATGTAATGCTCGGCAGCTTCGGGCTGTAGCTCGTCACCAGCCGCCATTCCTCCGGCGGCTCTGCAAATGCATAGCGCAGTGTGAACGTACAGGATGCACCGTCAGCAATCGCCACAGCATAGGGATAGCCGGATGATTTCTCCTGCCGGAGGATATCACAGGGCTGTACAGTATTCCAGCTGTTGTTTGTCATGCCGGTGGCAGACATCAGATTGTCCGTCAGTACGACCTTTGCTTCACCGGATGTGTTTTCAAGTGTGACTGTCACCTCATACAGCCCTTCTGCATCCTCTGCCTTGCCGGCAGATTCCACCGTCAGCCAGATACCCTCCGAATCTGTCAGATGCATCACCGCGCAGCGTTCGCCGATTTTGTACACGGATGCCGTCCCAAGGGGACTGGTTGGTTCTGGCTGCATGGGCTGCACCGGCGCACTGCGTTCAAGGTACAGAAAACCGCCGAGCAGACCGCCCAGAACGAGAATGCAGGATGCCGCTGCCGCAACATGCCGCGTCCACGAAATGCGCGGAGCTTCGGCAACTTGCAGGCATTCCGCTGCATCAATGGCAGTGTGCGATGCAATGCGCCGGAACAGTCGTTCATGTTCCTCCTGCGTCAGGGGCTGTACCTGCTGTGCAAGTACAATGGAAGTATCCTCGTCAAGCGTTTCCAGCAATTGTGCAATGTCCTTTTCCTGCATTATGCATCCCTCCAATCTGCAAGTACAGTCCGCAGCCGTTTGAGTGCACGGCTGCACCGCACCTGCGCGGCATTTGGCGACAGCCCGACCATATGGGCAATCTCTTTCATGCGCCTGCCGTAGTAATATTTCTGAATGAGAATGGTAGCGTCCGGTTCACCAAGCTCTGCAATACTCTGCAAAAGCAACTTTTGCAGCTCTCTGTGTTCCATGTCCTCCTGCACATGGGACACGGACTGTTCCGGCGCGGTTTCAAGGGGTGTGGTGTATTGCTGGCGTTTGGTCAGAGTGCGGTAATAGTTGGCAGCACGGTTTCGTGCAGCCTGTCCGATATAGGCTTTGAGGTGTGTGCTGTCAAGTTCGGGGAGGTGGCTGATGACCTCGGTAAAGGTTTCCACCAGACAATCCTCCACATCCTCCCGACTGCCGCAGCTGTGGAGAATGCGGAAAATGATGGCGTAGACGTAATTGGCATAGGCATCGTACAATGCCCTTTGTCCCTGCGCAGGGGACTGCGCAAACAAGGCGAGCAATTCACAATCCGTCACAGGCATTCTCCTTTCTTTTGAAAGCTTTCATTACATCAAGACAATGAAAAATGAAAAATATTACAGGGTATGAGGAAAAAATTTGAAAACTGCAAAAATCAGGACAACACCGCACAAAGGACAATGCGGTCTTTGTGCGGTGATTCCTTATATATTTTCATTTTTAAGCGCGTCGATCAAATTATCCTTTTTCAGCTTGCCCATGGCATACAGCATTGTGATGAATACCACGCCAAAAACGCTGAACACGGCAACACCCACAGCTCCCCACGGGAGGTGGAAATCAATCGCAAAGCCGGAATTGACAGCACGATGAATGAGGTAGGTGATGACGAATGACACGGGCAGTCCGGCAAGCAGGGATTTTGAGCCGTAGAGCAGGCATTCGTAGTTCATCATGCGGTTGATGTCCTTGCCGGTCATGCCGATGGAACGGAGCATGGCAAATTCACGGCGGCGCAGGGCAATGTTGGTAGAAATCGTGTTGAACACATTCGCTGCGGCAATCATGGAAATGAGGATGATAAAGCTATAGGCGAACACGCGGATGATGCTGACAACATTGCGCTCAGCTTCGACAACTGCGGCATAATTGGAAATATAAGTACCCAGTGCATTGTCCAGAAGTACCTGCTTCAATGCTGCTTCGCAGGCAGTATGGTCATCGGCTACCAGTACAAATGTACCGTCATCAACGCCCATGGTCTTATAATCTGCCGGAAGCACCAGCGTTTTGAAGCTTTCGGGATAGATAAAGGTCACGGATACACCATCCTCACTGAAATACGGAAATTCCTTGAGCAGATGTCCCGATGTAAGGGTATAATCCTTGCAGCAGTCCGCAGAGGGGATTTCTACCAGTTTTCCGCTGCTTTTGTCAATGAAGAAACATATTTCCACGCCCTGTGCATTGACATCGGTGTTGGAAAACTTGCAATTCTCTACTGCCTTGTGGGTGCGCACCTTTACAGTTGCTTCACCATCTGCCAGTATATTCATCTTGACAAATTTTCCTGTTTGTGTGTCAAAGGTGGCGACAGGATTGACAGCCAGTGCAAGTGGATGCTCCGGATCATAATATTTCGCTTCGGAGAGTCCATTCTTTGCAAGCAGCTCCAGAAAAGTCGCATCATCGACAAATTCCGCAGCAATGATAGAATTCATCCATCCTTCTTCGAGGTTGTCCTCCTGCGTGTACAGTTCCTTGCGCATTTCGTAGGCTTCAGGTGTTACGTCAGAAATGGGAATTTCTACATTGAACGCACGTCTTTTGACATAGGCAGCCTTTTCTACATGGTCAACGTCCGCAAGCATGGTGAGCATATTGTCAACGCCCACATTCGCAATTTCCTTTTCTGACGGTTCATAGGCAATATCAAAGCCCATTGACATGAATGCACCCCTTCCTGCTTCAAGCAGGTAATCGGTAAAGGCAGAAACGGAGATGAACAGAACAATGCTCATAAACAGACTAACAATGGTGGTGCGGTACTTCTTCTTGCTGCGCTTGTAATGCTTGTGTGCAAGCGTACCGGACAGACCAAAGAATTTTGTAACAAATTTCGGGGTGCGGATTTCCTTTTTCTCCGTCTGGATCTCTCGTGTCTGCCGGATGGCTTCCACAGCGGTCACTTTGGTGGCACGGCGGGAGGGAATCCACGCGGAAATCATCACAGTGAGCAATGCCACTGCGCAGGCAATGAGGATGGATGCCGGAGATACGCTCAGGTGCATGGGGGAACGGGAGCCTGCCATCATTATGAAGCGTTCACCGAGCAGGTGGAGTGTCACGCCGATACCGGCAATGCCGAGGAGGATGCCGATCGGAATGCCGATCAGACTTACGGCAAAGCCCTCGAAGAATACCATACGGCGCAGCTGCTTTTTGGTTGCACCGATGGAGGAGAGCAGCCCGAACTGTTTGGTGCGTTCGGAAACGGAAATGGCAAATGCATTGTAAATCAGGGATACAGAACCAAATACAATCAGTCCGATGATAATGGCAGTCAGTCCGTAGAGCGTGGTGTAGAAGCTGTCATATTTGGATGCGCCGGAGAACATCAGCAAATCTCTGTTGAAATTCGCATTCAGGTGCATTGCTTCTGCAAAATCATATACCTCTTTCGGGTCGTTCATGCGGAAGTAGATGTCATATACTGCATCCTGCGGCAAGCCGCTGGCGGTGATGGTGATGGCAGTGTAACCGGGTGCATCATAGGGTTCAAATTCCGGACGCTCATAGAATCCTGCAACGGTGTAGGTCATTTCACGCGTATCCACGAGCTTTTCTTCTGTCACTACAGCATCGCCGCTATCGTCGTAGAGATAGTTCGGACGATGCTGCCAGAGGGTATTTCCATCCAGAACGCGCTTGCCGACTGTAATCGTCAGCGTATCGCCTACGGCATAGCTGACACCACCGTTTTCACGAAGGTGGTCGGGCAGGAGAATTTCCTTGTGGTTTGCCGGCATTGCACCGGAAGTCAGGTAGACGGGCATATTGTCACAGAAATTGGAGCTGACGCTTGTCAGGTAAAGATAGGGCTTGAATTCGTTCTGGCTGCCGATTTCTGCATAGCCAACACGTCTGGCATAAAATGTCTGCTCTACTTCGGGGTTGGTACAGATGCGCTTGTATTGTTCCGCATTCTCTCCCTCAACTTCGCAGTGCCAGTTGCCGTACTCCTCAATGTTGCACTGCTTCATGTATTCCTGCAAGCTGGACACGGAAGTGATCACGGCGCAGATGAGTGCAGTGGACAGGACGATACCGATGATGGTAACGATGGTGCGTGTACGGTTTTTGCGCAGGGATGCAAGCGTTACTTTCTGGAAAATGTTCATCGGCGAATCACCTCATCCCTTGTAATGCATCCATCCTCGATGGCGAGGATACGGTCTGCCTGTAATGCGATATTTTCATCATGTGTGATGATAATGAGCGTCTGGTTGTACTTCTGATTGGACAGGCGCAAAAGCTCGACGATTTCACGGCTGTTCTGGCTGTCGAGGTTGCCGGTGGGTTCATCGGCAAGCATTACAGCAGGTGCATTCATCAGTGCCCTGCCGATGGAAACGCGCTGCTGCTGACCGCCGGACAGCTGGTTCGGGAGGTGCTTTTCTCTCCCCTTGAGTCCGAGTGTTGCGGTCAATTCCTGCAAGCGTTCCTGATTCACCTGCTGCCCGTCCATGAGAATGGGGAGCGTCATGTTTTCAACGACATCGAGAATGGGGATGAGGTTGTAGAACTGGTAAATCAATCCGACCTGACGGCGGCGGAAAATCGCGAGCTGGTCATCATTCTGCTTGTATACATCGCAGCCATCAAGCAGAACGCTGCCGCTTGTGGGCTTATCCACACCGCCGAGAATATGGAGCAGGGTGGATTTGCCAGAACCGGACGGGCCGATGATGGCAACAAATTCACCTTTATTCACGGAGAACGACACATCACGCAGCGCGTGAACGGCGTTCTCCCCTTTTCCGTAAGTCTTGCAGAGATGTTCAACTCTTAAAATTTCCATAATCAATACTCCTTTGTTGTTATGATGCAAGACGGGAGTCGTCTTGTTTGATGTTATTTATATTATAACACGCAATAGTGACATGACGGTGACTTGAAAATGACAAAAACGTCACAAAGTCATTTTTTGATTTTGTAAAATCCCGTGACTTTTTCTGTGTTTGCCTGTATAATATAAGTGAAAGGAAGGTGCCGCACGGAATATGCAGAGCCGACAGGAAATTTTTTTCAAATTCCCCCTGCGAAAATACCCATCCTGCTGTGTCTAATAAGTGAAAAGCAAATTTGCAAATCCGAAGGGAGGGAATCAAATGGGCAACGATGCGGATCGCTACCGCCGTTTCCTGGATGGTGATGATGATGAACTGGTCGTAATCATTGAAACCTATTATCAGGGCTTATCACTTTACCTGAATAGTATTGTAAAAAACATCTGCGAAGCAGAAGAAATTATGCAGGAAACCTTTGTGAAGCTTGCAGTGAAAAAGCCGAAATTCAATGGAAAAAGCTCATTCAAGACGTGGCTGTATGCCATCGCGCGCAATTGTGCGTTCAACCATATGCGTACACGTTCACGTTTTGCCGCGCAGCCAATGGATTCGGCATTCCAGCTTTCCGATGAAACGGACATTGAACGGCAATATCTGCTTGAAGAACGGAAAATCCAGCTGCATCGGGCAATGCAGCAATTGAAACCGGACTATGCACAGGTGCTTTATTTGAAATACTTTGAGGATTTTGACACGGAAGCCATTGCCGGGATTATGAAAAAATCGAAGCGTCAGGTCGGCGACCTGACATACAGAGCCAAACAGGCATTGAAACTTGAACTGGAAAGGATGGGTTTTGAATATGAAGACTGCTAAGGAAATTGCAAGAACAGCATTTGACGCACGGGACATGCACGAAGCAAACCGCAAAATCCGGCGCACACGCATCCGTAATATTTCCGCATTCTGCGGCGCAGTCTGCGCACTGTGCCTGACGATCGGGGGTATCTCGCATCTTGACTCGATGCACCGGAGTATTCCGAGTACGCTGAACGATTCCAAGGCAATGCAGAAACAAACATTTGTGAAATGTCCGGAGGAAATGGAATCCGCTGTACCTGCCGGTGAAAAAGAAGACACTGCACCGGAAACGGAACGGGCGGTTGCAGAAAACACTGAAATTCCGGAAATGACGGGAACCATTGAAGTCTGCACGCAGATTCATCTGCCCAATATTCCCTATGAGCCGGATACTGCACCGGAAGATGCAGTGCAGACAAATACGGTACCTGCGCTTCAGACGGAAATGGTGTGCAGTGTGGCAACGGAAGCGGTGCAGACAAATACGGTATCCGCTGTAAAGACTGAAGCACCATCAAGTACAACAACAGAAAATGAAGTGGCTATCATTCCGCAGTGGGATGAAAAGACAATGATGCAGCGTTTTAGCGAATGTCACTACAACGGTGCGCGCTATGCAGTAAGCGGAGCAAACTGTTTCGGTGCACAGCTCGGAGAACTGCTCGGTTCTGTTACGCTGACTGGGTATGACATTTACACCGACACCATCCATGAAGCAGATGCGCAGGTTTATGCCATCAACGGTATTGCGCAGGAATGCGCGGTAGCGGTACAGTTTCAGGGGTATACGGAGAGCATCATCTACACAGGGCACAGCTATTTTCCCGCAACGCTCGGACAGCTCATGGATGACCTGCATCTGACGGAAACGCTTTCGTTCCATACACTCTATCCCAATCGCAGCATAACGGGCACGACAAACTATGACGTTTCCCTGCTCATGGAGATGCTTGAAAAGAATCGCAGCGCACCGCTTGTACAGGATGATCACTTCCGCGATCACTTGTTCGGTGTAAGCACGAATATTGATATACTCGGTATCACCAATAAGAGCACGAGAATTACAAAGGACGGGTATCTGACAATGAATCTTCTCGGTCCGGGCTACCTGTTCTATATTGGCGAGGACGCTGCGGCAGAGCTTGCAGATGCACTGGGCATTGCAGAAGTGCCGCTTTCCACGAACGCACCAGCGAACACGGAGAATGTCACCACCAGTGCGGCAGAAACGATTGCAGAATAACACAAAACCCGAAAGGCACATACTGCCTTTCGGGTTTCTTGTTATTGATTGGTCTTGACCACCTTGATATTGTAGAGCGTGAGGTTGTAGTTATCCTGCTTGCCCATCTGGAACAGGAGCGTGGCAGTTTCCGTATCGGAGGCAGTGAATGTGGCTTCATAATGTGTTTTATCCGCCGCAGGTGCAATGCTGTCCTCCAGCAATGCCTTGCCGCCCTTGTCGGTTTGCACTACCAGTGGAATGTCATCCGCTGCGGTGCATGTATAATCAAACTGTACACGATACTCGCCGCCGGCTTTCAGTCCGAGGTCGGGGATCCGTGCCTGAATGTCCGTTTCTGCCGCACCGCCCATCATGACGTTAATCCAGAACGACTTATCATAATCGTTGACATAGCCGTAGACATTCGCGCCGGAATCTGCGTTGGATTCGCAGGTATAGACGGAATTTTCAGCGATATTCAGACCGAGCTGTGAAGATTCCATGCCCAATGCCTGACAAATCTTGTCAGCAAGCACATAGGCACTGTTCTGCTGCGTAATTGCAGAGGGATGCCAGTCGGAGCCGATACCGTCCACCTGAATATTCTGGGTGACGGACAAATAACTCGTCACGCGCGTATCTCCCGTTTCTTCGCTGTAGTCCTTGACTGCCTGCTCAATCAGGTCATAAATTTCAGGGCCGCCCATTGTACCCATCGTACAGATGAGGTAGGCATCCGGATTGTAGCCGCGCAGCATTTTCAGAAAGTCCACATAACCTGCAATGAATTCCTGTCCGCGTGTTTCCGGCTCTTTGGCAACATAGTTGATGTCATTCGTGCCGAGGTTAATAACGACCACGTCGTTTTTGCGCGCTTCAAAATCCCACGGCGTGTTGTATTCCCAGTGCTTGCTCGTCAACGCGTACACATCCGGTACAAGGGAATCGGTGTTCTTATCACCGGAGGAATAACCGGAAATAATGCCGTGACCGCTGTAGCTGACTGCACTGCAATCCGCATTAAGCTGCTGTGCGGTGAGATAGGCATAGGATTTGCTGAAATTCTCCGTTGCCGTCATGAACGGGTCGGAGCTTGACTTGCCCTCTACGCCATACGCGCAGGTGATGGAATCGCCGATGAATTCAATCATCAGTTCTTTTTTTGCGACCGGCTGTACGGGAATGGATGCAGAGGATGTCACATCCACACTTTTCACGCCGATACCACCGTACATTGCCTCGGACAGGAGCATTACCTTGACCTTGGCAGTTTTCTGAGCCGTGCCCTCAAAGAGGGTGACGGTTTCGGATTCCGTTGTCATCAGGGAATCCACCAGCAGCGCATCATCCACATACACCGCGTAACGTGGGGTGTTGTTGTTGCTGTTCTTGATGCCGCTGTCACCTGCAAGCTGCACGGATGCCTTTGTGCCGGTTACGGTGAATTCCACCGCAGAACCACTCTGGACAAGCCATGTCACATCGTCCTTTTGCAGCGTTCTGCCTGTGATTTTCACATGCTGCTGTGTTGCCGGATACTGCTGTGCCGTTGCCTCGCCCTTATCGGCAGCAAGCTGACGCTTGAGAACGGCAAGGTCGAAGCCGTTGACATACCCATCAGCGTTGACATCGTCTGCGGCTTTCATCTCATCCAGCCCGAACAATGCTTTTTGCAGGTGCGCAATATCGGAGACACCGTATTGATACGCTGCAACCACAGCTGTCGTCATCATCATTGCCGCGCACAGACCTGCGGACAAAGCGGTGACTTTTCTTTTTTTACTCATACCATTTCCTCCATTCAATGGAAATCCTCAATTGATTTCCAGATACTACTATTATAACATAGTTACTTCAGCATTGCAAGCATTTAGCTTATTTTTAACAGAAAATTCCAATTTGTAAGCATATTGATGCGAAAAAATCTCCGCACCGGATGGTACGGAGATGAATTCTTACGCAATACTGTATTTTTTGCTGTAACTCTGGTAACTTTTTTTGAAGTCCTCGCTGCTGCTGCGCATCTCGCGGAGGGATTCGTGCAAGTTCAGGTTTTCCTGCGCCATATCAATGACACAGCCTGCAATATTGGAGCAATGGTCGGCGGTGCGTTCCAGATTTGTCAGCAAATCCGACCAGATGAAACCCGCAATGATGGTGCATTCTCCCTGCTGCAAACGCTGGATATGGCGTGAACGCAGCTTCTCACGGAGATTGTCAATGACTTCCTCCAACGGTTCAACCTGTGCCGCTGCGGTAACGTCATTGTGCAGGAACGCGTCCAGTGCAAGTCCAGTGATTTCTTCGACAGCTTCGCAAATAACGGAAAGTTCCTGCATGGCAGCCGGTGTGAATGCGATCTGCTTTTCGCGCATCTCCTCGACCGATTCGACAATGTTCACGCTATGGTCGGAGATGCGCTCAAAATCGCCGATAATCTTCAGGAGCTTTGCCGCTTCCTCACTGTCCTGCACAGAAATATTGTGGGAGCTGAGCTTGACAAGGTAGGTGTTGAGCAAATCCTCATATTCGTCACTCTGCTCCTCGCGCTCGCGGATGGAGGATGCAAGGGCAGGGGTATATTCACTGAAAAGCGAAAGGCTGTCGCGGATGGCAGTGGCTGCGAAATTTGCCAAATCTCCGGCGCGATGTTCGCACTGTTCCAGTGCGATGGGCGGTGTGACGAGCAGTCGTTCATCAAGGAGGGGTGTTTCCTCGGTCTTTTTATCCTCCGGTACAAGCTTGTAAACAAGCTTTTCGAGAAGTCCGGACATGGGCAGGAGGAGTGCAGTGCATACCACATTGAACACGGAATGGCACACAGCAATGCCCATATAGGTAGCCGATTCATCAAGAATGACGGGTTTGAGAATGGCAGTTACGATGGAGAATACCGTCAACAGGATGACAGTGCCGATGATATTGAAGAACAGGTGAACAAATGCTGCACGTCTTGCGTTCTTGTTCGTGCCCACGGACGACAGGAGCGCGGTGGCACAAGTACCGATATTCTGTCCCATGATAATCGGAATGGCTGCCCCGAAGGAAACCTGTCCGGTACTTGCAAGTGCCTGCAAAATACCCACGGACGCGGAGCTTGACTGGATAATGGCAGTCAGGATCGCGCCGGCAAGGACACCGAGGATGGGATTTTTGAACATGATGAACAATTCCTGAAACTGCGGCACATCACGCAGACCGGAAACAGCATCGGACATTGCATCCATACCGAACATGAGGGTGGCAAAGCCGAGGAAGATCGTGCCGATTTCCTTTTTCTTGCTGCTCTTGCTGAACATGTGCAGTCCGATGCCGATGAGCGCGAGAACAGGGGTAAAGGATGTGGGTTTGAGCAGTTGGATGAACAGATTGTCGCTCTCAATGCCGCCAAGACTCAAAAGCCATGCGGTCACAGTTGTGCCGACATTTGCACCCATAATGACATTGATTGCCTGCCGCAGCGTCATGAGTCCTGAATTGACAAAGCCAACGACCATGACAGTGGTTGCCGAGGAACTTTGAATTACAGCAGTCACGGCAAGACCGGTGAACAGACCTGCAATTTTACTTGTGGTCAGCTTTTCGAGAAGCGAGCGCAGTTTATTGCCTGCACTGCGTTCAAGCGCATCGCCCATGAGGTTCATGCCGAACAGGAACAGGCTCAGACCGCCAACAAGAGCCAAAACGTCAAAAATATCCATAATCAGATTCCTTTCATACCGGCGCGATACGCCGTTTTGTGACAAGTATAGTGTACCATGTTTCTGTCAAATCTGATAGCGGCAGTCTGTAAAATGTATGTAAAAGCAATACCGTACAACGAACATTGCGAATACTGGCAGTTTTGGAGTGCTGACACAAGAAAAAAGCAGCTATATTTTATTGCCGGACTAATAAAGGACTGCCATCCCGAAAGACAGCAGTCCCCAGTCTGTCAAAAAACCTAAAATCAAACGCGGAGCGACAGCTCCGCAAAAGGGGTTCGGGGACGAAGTCCCCGAAATATAGCCCCTCCCCCGTTGGGGGAGGGGTTGGGGTGGGGGCAGTTACAGGGGTGCTAACCCCAGAAAAAAAACTTTTTTGACAAGCTGAGGACTGCCGTCCCGAAAGACAGCAGTCCCTTGTATTATTTCCATATGATAAATTTGTAGCTTTCCAGAATCTGGAAGAATTTCGCAAGCCGTTCATAGGTCGGCTCTGCCTTTTCGCCGAAATGCTCCTCCATAAAAGGCGCGAAATCTGCAATTGTCTTTTCACCGTCAATCAGCGGCCAGACAAAGCTGCCGATTTCATCGAGGTGGATGTGCGAAACTTCCGGTTTTTTCAGAAGCTTCTGCGCAATGCGGTTCATAGCACCCTTGTTTTCAATATCAAGCGTCACCATGCCGTTTTCATCCGCCGACCATGCAAGCCCTTCTGGATGCATCGGAATGCGTTCCAGATAATTCTCCTCCTGCTTACTTCTTCCCATGCTTCACAGCACCCTTGTCGCGCTTCTTCCAGAGGGAGAACTTGAGGAGCGTCAGGATAATCAGACCAAAGACTACGATACTGCCAGTATTGGAAACAATCTCAGGCAGTCCGAGCTTGCCGGAAATGTCAAGTGCCTGATCTGCGCCGAATACAGCAAGCAGTGCCAGCAGGATGCCGACAAGACCTTCACCGGCAATCATACCGGAGCAGAACAGGATACCATCATTGATGATTTCCTTTTTCTTGCTCTCTTCTGCTTCGCCGTTTGCCTTCATCTTGTCAAAGCAAAGACGGAGGATACCGCCAATCATGATGCAGGCATTGAGCTGTACGGGCAGGTATACGCCGATAGCAAAGGGAAGTACCGGAATACCGATGACTTCTACGAGAATTGCAATGAATACGCCGACAAATACGAGATTCCACGGCAGCTCTGCACTCATAACGCCCTCGATAATCATCTTCATCAGGGTTGCCTGCGGTGCGCCAAGCTCCTCAGAGCCAAAGCCCCACGCGCTGTCGAGCAGGTACAGTGTACCGCCGATGGCAAGTGCGGATGCCATAACGCCGATTACTTCGCCGATCTGCTGCTTCTTCGGTGTAGAACCGAGCAGGTAGCCGGTCTTGAGGTCCTGGGAAGTGTCGCCGGAAATTGCAGCGACGATACAAATGATGGAGCCAATGGCAATTGCTGCTGCCATACCTGCTGCACCGGTTGCACCAGTGGTCTTGAGGATGATGGTGGAAATGAGCAGCGTTGCGATTGCCATACCGGAAACAGGGTTGTTACTGCTGCCGACCAGACCTACCATACGAGAGGATACGGTCGCAAAGAAGAAACCGAATACTACAATAATCAGTGCGCCGAGGAAGTTTACCGGAATTGCCGGAATCAGCCAGATCGCCAGTGTCAGAACAGCAATTGCACCGAGAACCACTTTCATGTTCAGGTCAGTGGAGGTTCTGTCCTGCTCACCAACTGCGCCCTTGCCCATACCCTTGAGCGCGTCCTTGAATGTGCGGATAATCAGCGGCAGGGACTTGATCAGGCTGATGATACCACCGGCTGCCAGTGCACCTGCGCCGATGTAGCGGATGTAGCTGCCCCAGATACCGCTTGCGCCGTCCGCTGCATAAATCTCACCAATGGTCTGTCCGTCAGCCGGATATACCACAGCGTCTGCACCGAACATTACGATCAGCGGAATCAAAACCAACCAGCTGAGTACGCCGCCGGCAAACATGTAGGAAGAAATGCGGAAACCGCAGATATAGCCTACGCTCATAACAGCCGGATAAATCTGTGTACCGATCGAACCGGCAAAACCCTTCACACGGATGGAAACTTCACCCGGTACTGCCTTCAGACCGTCAATAATGAACTTGAACAGAGCCGCAAAGCCCATGCCGGCAAATACGGTGGATGCATTGGAGCCGCCCTCCTCACCTGCCAGAAGCACCTCTGCACATGCAGTACCCTCCGGATACGGCAGAACACCGTGCTCTCTGACAATCAAGGCATTTCTCAGCGGTACCATGAAGAATACGCCGAGCAGACCACCGATCATGGCAATCAGGGTAATTTCAAGGATGCTGGGCTTTTCCATCACGCCCTCGCCTGCCCACAGGAACAGCGCAGGAATGGTGAAAATCGCACCGGCTGCTACAGATTCACCGGCAGAACCGATGGTCTGTACAATGTTGCTCTCCAGAATGGAGTTCTTCCGCATGATAACGCGGATGACACCCATTGCGATAACTGCCGCAGGAATGGATGCGGATACGGTCATGCCGACACGCAAGCCGAGATAGGCGTTTGCTGCACCAAATACCACGGCAAGGATGATGCCCATGATGATGGACGTTGCCGTAAATTCAGGCGTGATTTCTGACGCTGGAACATACGGCTTGAATTCTGTTTTCTTTTCCATTATATCCTCCTTTATCGCGTTACAGCGATGAACTCAAAAAATCATCCCGAAAAATCGGGAATCTGTAGCTATTCCTTTCATTGCTGTACACGATGTAATATAGTATGTTATAATTATAGCATGTTTCGGCACAAATTGCAATAGAATTTGTGCATTTTTCCTGTCCGCGTCGCATGGAATATTCACCAAAAAATTTTCCTCCCATTTGGACAAAATGCCTTTATTTCCGCATATTATCGCTTTACAATGATAGCACCCCACAAAGTGGAGTGCTATTTCTCAAATTATACAAATTGTATTTTTCAAAAGAGTTTTCACTTGCTTCTTCTGAGGATTTCCTTGAGGAATTCCCATGTTCTCTGTGCAGACGCGATGTTCAGGCGTTCCTTGGGGGTGTGGATGTTCTCAATATCCGGACCGAAGGAAACTGCATCCGCGTCCTCGATTTTCTTCGAGAAGATGCCGCATTCCAGACCAGCATGGATGCCGGCAACGACCGGTTCCCTGCCGTACTGGTCACGGAACACCTCGACCATGAGGTCACGCAGGGGCGAATCCTTGCGGTACTCCCATGCAGGGTACTCTGCGGAGAGCGTCATGCCGTCAAAGTCGATTTCATCCCCGATGGATTCACAGAAGCTGCGGACGGTCTCGACCACGGCATCCTTGCCGCTGTCAGTATTGCTGCGGATGAGGAAAGCACAGGACATAAAAATGT